>NZ_CP037421.1:6791940-7129884 GCF_007748155.1 Gimesia panareensis | reverse complement strand
TGATCGGTTCGAAATGCATTCGGGCTCACCTGATGTCTGAGGGAGTTCTTTTAACCCGCATTTCCCAGATGACTTCCTACACTTTGGCACGTAATTTGCGCCACACCCCTACAAAACAAGGTTATTCTGCCAATTCATGCCATGCTGACAGGGGAACTTGATGGGTGACAGCCAAAACCAGGATTTACGGGTCAGTTTTGACAGCCGATTGAAGCTGAAGTTCTGCGGCAGTCAGGTCACCACCGATGCGGGACTACTGGCCTATCGGGAACTGGATGCAGCGCTCGGTCTGACGGAAATGGGCGGAGATGTGCTGAGCGATTCACGCCCGGGCCGCAACAAGCAGCACCAACTCGTGCCGCTGTTGCGTCAGTCGATCTACAGCCGACTGGCAGGCTACGAAGATGTCAATGACGCTGAGCGCTTGTGTGTGGACCCGGTGCTACGCCACGTGGTTGGCGGAAGGGCGAGTCAGCCGGATAAACAAGCGGCGTCAAGCAGCGAGGTGGGCCGTTTCGAGACGCAGATACTCAGCACGCAGCGCAATCTCACGGCACTGATGAAGCTCTCCGGACGCTGGATCAACAACCTCCACCGGCGGCGACCGCTCAAAGAACTCATCCTGGATCTGGACAGCTCGGTCAGTGAGACCTACGGCCGGCAACAGGGCGCGGCCTACAACGGCCACTTTGCATGCCTCTGTTACCATCCGCTGTTTCTGTTCAACCAGCATGGTGATCTGGAGTACGCGATGCTGCGGCGTGGCAACAAGGCCAGCGCGAAATACTGGCGGAAGGTGCTACTGCCGGTGATCGAACGGTATCGGCATTTGGACATTCCGAAGTTCTTCCGCGGCGATGCGGCGTTCGCCATTCCAGCGCTGTATCGTGTGCTGGAGAAAGCAGACTATCGTTACGCCATTCGCCTCAAAGCCAACGCCGTATTGGAGCGGGAAATCTCGCATTTGCTCACCCGTCCGGTCGGACGGCCTTCCCACAAGCCCAAGGTCTGTTATCACAGCTTCCAATATCAAGCAAAATCATGGCAGCGATCGCGTCGCGTGGTGGCCAAAGTTGAGTGGCACGCAGGCGAACTGTTCCCGCGTGTTGGATTCATCGTGACCAACTTGAACCAGCACTCGAAGAACGTCGTGAAGTTCTACAACGGTCGGGGCACCGCCGAGCAGTGGATCAAGGAAGGCAAGAACGCCGTCAGATGGACGAAGCTCTCCTGCCGGACGTTCAAAGACAACCAAGCTCGGTTGCAACTGTTCGCCTTAGCTTATAACCTCGGCAATTTCCTGCGGCGGCTGGCCTTGCCCAAGCCTATACAGAACTGGTCGCTGACGACGCTGCGGGAGAAGCTGGTCAAGGTTGGGGCCAAGGTAACCCGGCATGCCAAGTACGTATTCTTTCAACTGGCCGAAGTGGCTGTGCCACGGAGATTGTTCGCCGCAATTCTTGATCGGATTGCACGACTGGCAATTCCGCCGCCGGTCACGCATGACGTGAAGCGGAAGTATATCAAATAGCGAAAAACGGGGTTCCTCACAGAGAAAGTCTGCGCAGAAACCGTGTTGACTACTGAAAAATGATTCGCTCGGGCAGCAATTTCCGGATCTCAACAACAGAGGCACAACAAAAGTGGCGAAAAATCACTTTGTTTTAGACACGGGGGACCGCAGTGGTTACAATCAAAGAAAGTCCATGCCTGGAGTGGTTTCAGGCTGATCCATATGGGAAATCTCGGTTAAAAGACATTTTGACACAATAATCTCTTTAAATAGACCGAATGTGGCCCGTTTAAGATTTCTGTTGAAGAACTCGTTGAATGAAAGCTATACACAGAAATTTCATTTGCACTGCTGAACACGCACTGGTTAACATGGAATTCAGAGGCAACGACTCACTTCTCTTAAATGTTGTCTCAGGGATTTGTTTCAGTGTGAAGTCTCAACAACTGACGTATGTCTTTACTTCGATATGACGACTTCACTGATTCATCCGCCAATGATCCCCTTTCTGCAAGAGCCCGAGGAGTTAATCCCATGAGCTGGTTTCGCTTCTGTTTCTGTCTGCTCAGCATCACGTTCCTGAACCTTCCAGCCTCGGCGGAAGAATTCAACCGCACCAAACTGCCCGTCTCGCAACCGGCGTTTAAAGGTTTAAAGATGGGGTGTTCTATGGTACTGTCGGGCAAGCCGACAGGTGGCACCCGTCATTTATTGTTATGAGTATCCAGTGTTATTTCCTGGGGAAATTGTTCGCTGTCAGAGATGTGTTGTTGTACGATTTCAGCTGAAACGAAATAGCAGGCATTCAAACTGATTATTAATTCGATTTCTGAGCAGACAAGGAGTAGAGGAAAATGTCGGGTGGGTATATCTCCTGCGGCAAGTTTATGGGTGATGATAAATCGGGGTCTGCGATTTCCGGTGTGTTCACGACGCTCCCTGAATGTCTTCCCGAGGAAGAACGCGAGTCGTTCATTCTAGATGTGCTTGACCCGCTGGCTGAAATGCTCGAAGAGACAGAAGATCATTTTCTGATTGAAGCGGACGTGGCGCCGCGGCTGTTGCCTCCGGTCGAGGCGCTGTATGCCCGCTATGGAGAGGAACTGGGATACCCGGAGCCCTTTGATGCGCCGCAGTTGGATGATGAGCGCGGTGTTGATTCGATCGATGCCAAATGGGGAGAGGGGATTGGCTGGCAATACTATTGTCTGCATGATCTGAAGATCGCGCTGCAGACATCCATCGAGACTGGTGCGCCGGTGAAGATCCACTTTGATTGAGCACCGTGGTTACTGGATCCGGAATGGTAGATGGCTAAATGAGATTCGTTCGACAGGAGATCAAATGCAGACGACGGAGAGTGTAGCGAAACGTGCGTTGTGTATTGGCCTGATGGCAATGCGGGCCCAGGCGGAGAATGGCATATCCTATGAAGAGGGTGAAGAGTCGGAACATTTCCGTCAGTTTGGCGCTGGCCTGCTGAAGTGGGCCGAGCGGTTTGAGATTTCCAGGTTACTTTCCGCAGCGGAACTCGAATTGCACAATCAACCGCTGGGAGAGTGGGAGTATGGCACAATCTTTGAGACGTTCTGGCGTATTGAGGCATTGAAAGCATTGCTCTGGTCGATCGGGTTGATCGAGGAGATGCCGAGTTACTTCTCGGTCGGGAATCCGAATGCGGCCTACTCACTGGTTCCCATCAATCAGCCGCCAGAGGAATTTCTGGGGAAGGCCAAACTCCGCAGCGAGGACGTGATTAAAGCGGAACGCCATCAGGCTCAGTTTCTTAACTGGCGAGCCCGCACCGAAGTGCTGCGCCTGCAGGGAGTGGCGCCACCGCCGGGCGACAGTTATGAAGCGACAGTCCGCCGTGCCCTGCACGGAATTGAACAGGAAGGGATCAACGTTGACCATGACGGGGTCGACCTGCTGATCGACGGGCAACGGCTGATTGACCTGGAGGGGGAAACAAAGGGCAATATTGCTTCGATCTGTTACGAGCGTCAACTGGCACTGGAATGGGTCTGTGCGGACGAAGAAGCAGACTGGGATCGGACGAAGTGTAATACGTAACCAGTAGAACGGTTTATTTTCGGCTCAGGATCGCTGTTTTCCAGGGAATCCGGTTTATTGAAAATGAACATTTGAACCAGTGGTGGATCTGGGTTAAGATTCCAAAATGAGCTGGAAACGGTGAATCGTTACACAATAGCAGGCTGTGTCGTGCATCACTCTGGTGCATGTTGTTCTGCACTAATCTGTTTCTGATTTTTCCTGGAGAAACCGAGATGAGATATCAAGCTGCGCTGCTTTCGTGTTGTTTCCTGGTCAGTCTGCTGATGAATCTGTCCGGGCAGGCAGAGGAGCCGCAGCCTTATGCTCCCCAGACAGGAAAGCACAGCTTGGAATTCAAAGGCAAGGGACAGGTGATTATTCCGAAGCTGCGGTATGACGGCAGTCATCCGATTACGCTGGAGGCGTGGGCCATGCCTTATGACCGGGAAGAGGAGGTCATCCGGTCTTCAGTAGTAGCGAACCTGCAGCTGGCAGGGGTGGGGCTGCATTATTCGGGGGGAAAGTGGATGGCCCACTTCAATGAAGGTCGCGATTCGAACTATGGCTATGTTTCGACGGTTTCGAACGAGGATGCGGTCAACAACCAGCCGGTGCACCTGGCGGCGGTGTATGACGGGAGCAGTTTCAAACTGTATGTCGACGGCAAACAGCAGGATTGGGTTGGCCAGGTGACGCTGACGCATGTGCCTTCCCCGTATGATTTTATGGTGGGAGCCGACCCGAATGGCAAGGGAAAGCCGCACCAGTTTTTTGTGGGGGCGATCGATGAAGTCCGCATCTCCAATGTGGCCCGCTACACGGAAGATTTTAAACCCGCGCGCCGATTTCAGCCGGACAAGGAGACGCTGGTGCTGTATCACTTTGACGAGGGCGTGGGGGATGTGGCCCATGATGCGTCGGGTAATCACCGTGACGGGAAGATCAAAGGAGCGAAGTGGATTAAGCAGATCAAAAAAGATGAGAAGTAGGTGGCTGGGTGAGGTGTGTTTTTGTCTGCTGGAATCTGAGGAGCTGTGAGCAAATCAGCGTGATTCTGGCAGGTACGCAACACTGACTCTTTCCTGCTCGCTGCGCTCGGCCCGGATTGCATTCGGGCTCACCCGGCGTTTGAGGGAGTTCTTTTTAAAGATGGGGTGTTCCATGCGCACTGTCGGGCAAGCCGACAGGTGGCACCCGGCGTGCCGCTCACCTGGATTGCTCGTTTTTGCTTTGTCGCACATTGATTCAAGCACTGTCGGACAAGCTGACAGGTGGCACCCGGACGTGGTTTTCCTGTTGGATTCACTGGAATATTACCTGAATTCTGATTTTTAGTGGTTCAGTGGAACTAATCTGGTGTGGCGGTCGTCTCAAACATTGGTTGGTAAGTTTCCTGCAGCAGGAGAGACGGTGATGCGGTGCTGGTTATTGCGTTTGAGCGGGTGTCTATTGTTGCTGGGAAGTCTGTCTGCGCCGGCGTGGGCTCTGGGGGAAGAGGACTTTGGGAATAAGCCCTTGAATGCAGCAAACTTCAAAGACTGGCCGGGCATCATGCCGGTGGTGAATGATACGCATCGCGTGTATCACACGTGGGTGAATGGCAACGAGCATTGTTATTATCGCGGGGATATCGCAGCACTGAATGCCGCGTTAAAGCACTTTGCTGACACGCCCGAAAAGGTTCACGAAGTCATCCTGCTGCCGGGGCCGGTTGAAGTAAACTCGTTTCAAAAATCGAAGTTTGTGACTTATAACTGGAGTCTGCATCTGGTTGGCGGGATTGCGAAAGCGGTGGCGGAAAAATCTCAGGAGGACGGTTTCTGGAGCAAGTATCCGGTGTTGACAGTTTATGTCGGGGAGACGATTCAACTCGACCAGCTCAAGCTTCCCCAGGGGGTCAAAGCGCTGGAACTGGCTGATCTGGAAGCACGGTATCTGAAGGGGCTGTCCAGTGGCGATCCGACCGTGCGGGGTTTGAGCATGGGGTCTCTGGCGGTGTTGAATCCGTTCAGCAAACGCAATATGAAAGCGATTGCGGCGCTGATGAACGATCCGAATTTGTGGTTCCGCCTGAATTCTGTCGGGGCACTGGCTGAGTTCGGCAGACTGGCGCAAGGTGAACTGCCCGCTTTACGTGAGGCACTGAAGACCGAAGACGGGCATTTGCGCACACAGATCGAGAAGACGATCGAAGCGATCGAAACGGCGCCCGACCGGACCCTGGCTGCGAAACGGCACCGGGAACTGCAGCTGAAGATCCATCAGTATTGTGAGGGGCTGGGGGAGTGATAAGGGGGATACTCTTTTTAGCTACCACGAAAGGCACGAAAAACACGAACGTGGTGAGTGTGGACTCTTTGCTGGAATGGAAGCGTGAACGGGTGACCCCGAATGTAATTCGGGGTTGTTGAAAACAACAGGAAACTGTCAGGACAGACTTACGACATTCTTAAATCCTGCCCATCGTTGCCGGGACAGCAAGTAAATCAGCCTTGCTTTGTCTGGCATGCAACTCTGGCAGTTTCCTGCTCGCTGCGCTCGGCCCGAATTGCATTCGGGCTTACCCATTATGGGGGAGTTTTCTCTTTGTTCAGGGCTGTTTTTAATCACCGTTGGGCAAGCCAACAGTGCCACCCGACGGTGCCTTCTGCTCTGTATTATTTGCGCACTGGTGGTGGATGTGTACCTCGCCTGGTTTGTGCCGGTGGGTATGATTTCAATCATGTGACATCCCTCATGAGTTTGTCGTAGTAGGCCTGGAATTCTTCTTCGGACAAGCTTTTGATTTCTTCAGCGTTCTTACTGAATTTGCGTCTCTGGTGATACTGGTTGGGGAGTTCGATGCCCATGATTTTGTCGATCCGTTCGCGGGCGCGGAGGCGCTGATTTCCGGTAGATTCCGGGTTCTCAATCACGCTGAGGTAAAAGTAGAAGGATTCGGTACGGTGCAGATCATCATCACGCTCGACGAACTCCTGCATTTCGTGGCGGGCGCGGTGAAGATAGCGTGTCGCGGAACGGCGGCTGAGATTGTATCTGGCGGCGATGGCGGTTTTGATTTCAGACGTGAATTTGCCCAGGCCGATCATTTTCTGGATCAGACGGACGACGACAGTCTGTTCTGCTTTGGAAAGATACCTGCGGGGGGAGGGAGTGGATTCGGTTGTGGTTGCTAACTGTTGTTGGTTGTTCATTTGTGTTTCCTTTTTTCTCGTGTCGTGCGAGTAATGACTTTTAGCAAAACAGATTTTCCTTTGATGAAGGCAACTCTGACAATTTCCTGTTCGCTGTACTCGGCCCGAATTACATTCGGGCGTACCCGGTGGAGTCTCGGGCAGATTGATTTAATTTCGTTTGCTGCCAGGCGGGCGGACACATGGGTCAGCCCTGCTACGGAGTTCATTGTGTATGGAACCTTTTGTTTTTACTGGTCGATTCAAGCACTGTCGGGCAAGCCGACAGTGGCACCCGGCGAGTTGCATCTGGGGGTGTCAACCGATTGTGTAGATCTTGTAGAAGGGCGCGTGGGGGTCAAGACAGAATTCTTTCCTGTTGTGTCCGGAGTTTGTCCTGGTTTGGCCGGAATTTTGTCTCGATCTGTCCCGGTTTTTGTCACGATGTGGCCGGACCGGAGGGGGAGAATATTGCGAACGGGTGCGAACTGTTCCGGTGTAAAACGGGTGAAAATCGACGGCGATTCAGGTGCAGTTGAGTCACTGGTTCCATGTGTTCCCGTGCACGCAGACCCGCCTCGCGCGCGAGCCAGATGGGGACCAGCATACGATTCGGCAGGAGTGGATCAAGTTCAAATTGTTCAGAGGAATTCTGAGGATGTAAGTGTCTGAAGAGGTTCGTGTCCGGGTTTGGTAAAATATGTTTCGACAAGAAAGATTGCTGTGGTAGAATGGACAGATTGACCGGTAACCATGGTCTGACTGTCTGAAGCGAAAGGGATTTGTGATGTCGAATGAGAGTGAAGATCGCAATGCCAGGTTGTGTCAGGTGCTGACAAAACACCATAACCTGGGTATATATATTGGCTTATTTTTTGGTCTGATTGTCAGCCGGGAGATTCGCGAAGCCTTTCGAGAATCGGCGGGCGATTGGGGATCTCTGGGGATTGCGATCGTGCTGAGTGCTTTGTGTGCAGGCGTCGTGGCTTACATTGCATTCAAACTGCTGGATCGCAAATCTTCTTCATGAGCAGACTTTGATTTGCATTTGAGAATAAAAAAATCCATGTTCCCGGTTTCATCGAGAACATGGATTTTTCTGTTGTCTGTAAACGCTATTGACCCAGTCGAGTCGATTAGAACAATCAGCTGGCACCGGCGTCGTTGACGGCGGGTTCGACGGCCTGCTGTTCTGCGGCAGCGGGGGCTGCGTGTGGTTTGTCGACTGGTTTATAGATCATCACCATGGCAGCGCCGGCGGCGGCGAGGACCAGTCCCAGAAAGAAGCGGGGGTCGGGCAGCGTTTTCGTGGGATGGAAGACGGTGATGGTGGCGATTGTGTTAACGATCGGAGCGCCGGCGAAGACCAGTGGTGCGACGTAGAGGGCGGCCCCTTTACCGCCGGTCGTCACAGCGAAGATCACACAGAGAGCCCCCATGGCGCCTGCGGTCCCGGCGAGGATGCCCCAGAGCATCGGGCCGGTGTCGAAGTTGGTGCCTGCTTTGGCTGTCGGGTCATTACCGAGGACGAAGATGAAAAAGCAGGGGATGAGAACAGCAACCAGGAAGTAAGCCAAGCCGACGAACAGGAAGGCGCGAAGGTTACTGTGCAGTTTCTGGGCGGCGATATGTACCAGCGGCACATAGGTGCCCCAGGAGAGTGCGGCACAGGCGACAAAGATTAAGACGATGGTCCATTTCGACATTGTTTCAAACTCCAGATTCTTTGAGAGGAGGGATCACTTTATTGGCGAGAGTCTTCTGTTCGTATGATAGTAAGTTTGTGAAATACGAGCACCCGACAGACACGCATTTTTGTACGAATCGCCGAAAAGCGGCTTCCACTCGGACTTTAAGGTGCCCGCAGGGTAGCCAGAATTGGTGCCCGAACCGCGGACAGGACCGCGAGGAAGGCAGACAGCATACCAGTGATCAGCACTGCGAGCAGAATCAGGATGCCACTGAGCCAGGGGATGTCTGCCCCGGTGGAGAGCAGGTGCGGCAGCATGGCCAGCAGAGCCGAGACGATGCCGGACGCGAGTCCCCAGACGAGCAGGAAGGCATTTTCCGCAAGGACAATCAGTGCGACGTTGGAACCGGTCATGCCGACGGCGCGAAGCAGGGCCAGTTCGCTGCGGCGTTCGACGACGTTTCGCAGCATAACGGTTGCCAGTCCCAGGGTGCCAAGCAGCAGGCCGAGGCCGCCCAGGGTCTGGAAGGTGGAGAGGTACGTGTTCTGTACCGCGAGGAAGTCGGCGAGCCGATTGGAGACGAGGTCGGAGTCGAAGCCATATTCGGTGAGGCCGGTTTCGAGGATGCCGGAAAGTTGAGTCGCATCTTTGGTGGGGACTTCAATGAGGAAGTACTGGAAGCCGGCCTGTTCGGGGAACAACTGCTGGAAGTGCTGTTCGGAGATGAGCAGGACGCCCTGGAAGATACTGCCGTCGAACATGCCTTTGATTTTCAGTTCGTGTTCGGGTCGTTCGTCGGAGGGGATGCCGACGCTGGCGCCGATGCCTTTATGGAGGCTGTACATGAGCGTATTCATATCACCCAGCGCGGGGATGGAACCATCTTCCTGTGGTTGGTTGAGGAGTTCCCAGGGATTGTCGCCGGGAGTGTCGGCGAATTTGAAGCCACCCCGTTCGATCAGTTCCTGCGGGACTCCGAGGATGGTAGGGACGGTGGTCTGGTAGATATTCAGGCAGCTGGCGTTTTCGCCCGGCTTGACGCGGAAGGGGATGGCTTTCATTTCTGTGAGCAGCCGTTGAGTCTCGGGATCGTTGGGGGCGTTGACCAGCATTTTGTTACGGCCCTCGGGTGTGTCGAGGTCAAAGATCAGCGGGGACGACGTCTCCGCGACGAGGGTGAAGCCGCCGTTGCCGGACTCGATGTCGGGTTCTTCGACGGCGGGGTTCCGATGTCCGGCGGCGACAGAGACGAGGACGAAGGTGGCCGAGGCAATGAGCGCGGTGGTGAGCACGCTGCGTTGACGGAAGCGGCCGGCGTTCCTGAAGCCGAGTTTCATCAGGGCGAGCGCACCTTTTCCCTGAATGGGCGTGGTGGAATCGGTGCGGAGAAAACTGGAGAGGAAGCTGAGGCTGGCGACCAGCGAAAGTGTTCCCACCAGGAAGAAACAGACGGTCTGCCAGGAGAAGCCGGAAAAGGCTTCCTGTTTGGGGATGATTCCCGTGACGGTGGCGAGGACCAGGATGAGTGCGAGGATGGTGGAGATCTTCCAGGTCAGGCCGACGCGTTTCCTGGCGCGGACTGGTTCCGTGTCGGGAGTATTGACGCCGGCGAGCAGGTCGCGGATCGAGATCTGTTTCAGTTCGGACATGGATTTCCAGATCACAAAACCGGAGAAGAGGACGGCGATCAGGAAGCCGATCAAGAGACTCTGGGGAGTCAGATCGACGAACAGGAAGCGGGTGCCGATGGCGCCGATCCACCAGGTTTTGAGGCCGTACAGCATGAGCGAAGCGTAGCCGATGGCAGCCAGGATGCCGAGGACGCCTCCGGAGAGGATGACGATGAGCGATTCCTTGAAGATGATCTGCCGAACCTGGGCTGGAGTGAAGCCGATGGCAGAGAGCAGACCGATCGAAGAGACGCGGCGGTCGATGCCCAGCTTGAACAGCAGACGAATCAGGATGATGGCGGAGAGAATGATGAAGAAGCTGAAGCCGATAAAAAGGCCACTGAAATCGGTCGTCCCGCTGGCGGCAGCGAGGCCGAGGAACTTGATGGGCTGTACGGTGAGCCCCATTTTGAGGACGTCGATGTTTTTGAGGAGTTCGGAGCCGAAGGCGGTGGAGGATTTCTCCAGCGTTTTTCCGGGCAGACTGGCGAAGCGGAGCGAGGTCAGTGTGCCATACCGGCTGTTCCAGAGTTTCTGCGCGGTTTCGAGGGCGAGGAAGGCTTTGGGGGTGGCGCGGTATTTATCCCAGTATTCTTCGTCGCGGTCGGTGACCTTGTCGAGTTTCATGGGGAAGGGCTGTTTCCAGTCGCCGAAGGTGTCGGCATCGGTGATGCCTTCCATTTCGGGCGTCAGCTTGCGATCGGCAGCGGGAGTGCCATCGAGGGCGACGATGCCGGCGACGGTAAAGGTCTGTTCAACTTCGGGCAGTTCTCCCCGGGAGCCGACGACATGATATTTCATCTGGATCGGATCGCCAATTTTGACTTTGAGATCTTTGGCGAGCCACTCGTTGAGGACGATTTCATTTTCCTTAAGGGGCAGCTGCGGTTTGTCGCCAATGAATTTGAAGGGGCCGAACGGGGGCTGTTCAGCGAAGTCCAGGCCGGCGACGATGGAATACATGGAGTAGGGGGGCGACTGTTTTGCCTGACCGGGTTCGGGGTGAATAAACTCGTTGGCGATATAGACCATGACGGGCGAGGTAGCGACCTTGAGCTTTTTCGCTGCGTCACGGGCCGCCTGTTCGATCTGGGGATCGAGGATCATCTGCTCGCTTTCGAGCGCGAGGTAGTTGCGGTCTTTGTTGGGGACGATTTTGAGGTTCAGATCGGTGAGTTTCAGGTTCTGTTTGAGAGCCGCTTCCAGTTCGTTGGCGATGATCCGTGCCTGGGGGGAGTCGGGGATCGTTTCGTCGTGGGAACTGAAAAAGAGGGAGTTGACGCGGGCGGGCCGTTCCTTGGGATCGCGCCGGGACGGTTTGATTTCATCGAGGTCGAGCGCCGACTGCAGGGTGTCGAGCGAGAGGAACAGATCGAGCGGCAACTGCTGATTGGGCAGGAGGGCGAGACGGCCGGCTTTGGAATCTTCGTCGAGGATCTGGCTGACGGTGAGGGTGATTTCGACCGACTGTTCCTCTTTCTCTCCCAGCAGCGAATCGCGGGGGATGGCGGAAGGGAGTTCGATCCAGAGTGTGATTTCATCGCCAACTTTGGCCTCCAGCTGTTCTGCGACGCGGGAGTTGAGGATCGCCTGATCGTCTTTCGGGGGAGGGAGGTCGCTGTGTTCGAGGAGCGACCAGAGCCGTTGATCGGTGCCAAAGATGTTGACCTGGCCGACGCGGAGGTGCTGGTCTTCGCGGTTCTTTTCCAGCGCGCCACGGAGAACGAGGGCCGGAGCAATGGTTTTGATGTCCTGGGGGAGCGCGGAGGAATGTTGCAGATCGTCGGCCAGTTGTTCGCGGAAGAAGCGGTGACCGGAGACGACGTAGTCGATCTTGCCGAGGCGGTCGAGCGTCATCTGCCTGAGGCTGGCGCGAACGGAGTCGCCGACGATCAATGCGCCACCAATGACGGCGGTGGCTGCGATAACGCCGAGGAGGACGGCCAGGTTGGTGCGCCAGTGATAGGTCAGACTTTTTATGACAAAGCGCGCTTGATTCATAACTCGAACTCTTCCGCAGTTAGAACATTCGATTTCAGACCGATTCGGTCACGAGCTGGCCGTCGCGTAACCGCTGGTGTTGCGGAAAGAGGGCCGCCAGTTCGCTGCTGTGGGTGACGCAGATCAGGATGGTATTCTGTTCCTGATTGATTTCCAGCAGGAGTTTGCCAATCGCTTCAGTGTTGGTACGGTCGAGGTTTCCCGTGGGTTCGTCGGCCAGGAGGAGACGGGGGTTGTTAATCAGTGCCCGGCAGACTGCGACCCGCTGGCGTTCGCCTCCGGAAATCTGGGCGGGTCGGTGATTGAGACGCTCTTTCAGGCCGACGCGTTCCAGCAGGTGGCGGGCGCGTTCCTCAGCATCTGTTGAGGAACCCTTGTGAACCATGGTGGGAATCAGGACATTTTCGAGGACCGAGAACTGAGGCATCAGGTGATGGTCCTGAAAGATGAAGCCGATGTTCTGGTTGCGAAACTCGGCCTGTTCTTTGGCATCGAGGGTGAAGGGGTTCTGGTTGAACTGAATGACTTCGCCCGCGGAGGGTTGATCGAGTACGCCGAGGATGTAGAGCAGCGTGCTTTTGCCGGAACCGGAGGGGCCGGTGATGGCGAGTGCTTCGCCGCGGTTGAGGGTGAGGTTCACGCCGGAGAGGATCGACAGCGATTCATCGGCGAGGGTGAACTGCTTGGTTAAGTTTCGGACAACTAATTGCTCTTGAGCGTCATTCATGTCAGTCCCTGCCGGAGGAGTCAGGTTGTGGGATGCTGTGAGTCTTTGATTTTCTGTTGAATCCACTCGGGGATTTCGATGGATTTCATCGGCTCGCCATGCGTGAAATGGCAGCAGACGGTTTTCATGCGTCCTTTGGCGATTTTGGTGTCGTCTCTCCAGATGTCGTATTCGATGGTCAGCGATTTGACGCCGAGCCGTTCGATGGTCAGGCGGATTTCGAGGAGGTCACCGTAGTAGGCGGGGGATTCGAAAGAGCATTGCGCGGAGACACGGGGCCAGCCGATGACGGAGCCGTCGGGCTGTTTATCGACAATAGTCATACCCAGGGAGCGGTAGTATTCGTGCTCGGCCTGTTCCATGTATTTATAGAAGTTGGAGAAGTGGACGATGCCGGCCATGTCCGTTTCGTGAAATTCCACACGACGAGTTGTTTTAAAAGTGCAGGACATGCATCTCTCAATAGAAATCAGAAAACAGCAGGCTGTGGACTGTGATTTCAGACGCACAGCCTGCTGTGATAATCGAACGTATTATGAGGGCGATTCGATGGAACTAATCTTCCGGGAAGAATCGCACCAGGGTTTCCTTGCTGGGTGGTCTGGTCACCAGGGAGACCAGGATCATGGCGGCCGCGGAGGCGACGACCATGGTGGCTACCGGCATCATACCCAGGAAGGTGTAGTTGGGTTTCATCGCATAGCCGGCTTCTTTGAACAGGTAGAGCCAGGTGCCGATGGCGACCAGAACTCCTGCATAGGTGCCGGCCTTGGTGAGGCGTTTCCAGTAGACCGCAGCAAAGATGATGGGGAACAGACTGGAAAAACCACTGAAACACCAGACACCGAGTGTGAAGACCCTCCGGGGTTCCAGCAGACTGAAACCATAGGTGATCGCCACAACAAGAATAATAAAGGTTCGAGCCATGAGGACAACCTGTTTATCCGTAAAACGGTCTTTTCCGCCGTAATGCACGACGATGTCCTCGGTGAACATCGTACCGATACAGAGGAACTGACTGTCCAGCGAGGACATGATGGCTGCCAGAATTCCGGCGGTCAGGAAGCCGGCGAGAACGGGGGAGGTCATCTTCTTCACCATGGCCGCCAGGACCGCATTTGCCGGGAAGTGCGGCGGGAAGAGCGGTGCTCCCTCGAAGGTGGCGGATGTTGCCCAGACGCCGACCAGCACGCAGGGAACCCAGACAATCATAATGAAGAGCGGGTGTGCGACCACGGGGAGTTTGAAGGTCCCTGCGGAACGGGCGGTCAGCCAGTGCTGGAAGAGGTGAGGGAACATCCCGACCGAGAGGGGGACGAAGAAGTAGGTAAAGAAGACGAGCTTACTCATGGGGTGCGGTGCATCCGGAGCCCAGTTCGTGGCGCGATACACGCCGAGTGCTTTTTTGATGGTCCACTTCTTCCCTTTGGAAGGATCCTCGGGATCGAGATCGTGGTTGGGGTGACCAATTTTATTGCCGAAGATGAGCATGGCCTGTTCGTCTTCCGCGTTGGCTTTCCGCGGATATTCCTGCAGGGCATGATGCGACATCAGGTCGGTGGTCCACTTCTCGGGGAAGGGATCCGGCATGACGCGGTCGTCCTGTTTGAGCAGGGCTTTGTTGGTCTGTTCGGTGGTCAGTTCATAGAGACTGTTTTTGGCAGCGAAGACGGCTTCCGCGGTCATCTGCCAGTTGGGCATGCGTGGTTTGAATTCCTCGTAAGCCTGCTTTTTCTGCTCGGGGGTGAGCGTCAGAGTTTTCAGGACGCGGGTCGCGTAGTTGTACTTGGCGATCAGGGTCCAGGTTTCATAGCGTTTGGCATAGGCGGCACGGTCTTTGGGGTCGACGTCCCGCATGAGCTTGGAAGGGTTCTTTTCCAGTACTGCGTGGCTGGCAGCCTCCAGGCCTCCCAGTTTGCTGGAGATGACGAAGAAGGTAACGACGCCGAGGACCATGAACACGATGGTCTGGAATGTGTTGGCCCACGCAGTCCCCCGCATCCCGCCGAAGAAGACATAGATCAGCACGACGAGGCTGATGACCAGCGAGCCGAGCCAGGGGGGGACGCCGTAATCGTAGGCAGCGAAGGCACTGTCGAAGGCCCCTTCGGTGATGCTGCTGATGACCACGCCCGAAGACATGACGCCGATCAGCAGGTAAGGAATCACCAGACCGACGAGGATCGGGAACAGGATGACGCCGATCTTGTCGCTTTCCAGACGTTCGCGGAAGAACTGAATCTGGGTGGTGTAACCGTATTTATGTCCCCAGGACCAGAGTTTGATTCCCAGGAGGAAGAAGCAGAGCGAGTGAATAATCCCGCTGGAAGATGCGAGCATCCCGTAGACGCCGACGCCTTCTTTGTAGGCTTCCCCACTGGAGCCGACCAGAGCGAAAGCGGTCATCGTGGTGCCGAAGATCGACATCAACAGCAGAAAGGGGCCAATCGAATGACTGGCGAGCATGTAGTCCTGGCTGGTTCCTCTGAAGAGCCGACTGGAGAAGACTCCCAGGAATAACAGCAGACCTAAGTAGATTCCGATAATAACCAGCTGAATCATTATTCTGTATCTCCTGTTTCTGGGGCAGTTTCCGAAGCAGCTTCTGGAGCTGGGGCCGGGGCGGGTGATTCCTGAGCGATTTCTTCCAGGTGGTGGGGCCAGGCAAACTTGGTCGCCAGAAACCAGACAATGGCAGCACCGATGGAGATACCTGCCTGGTAGAGCAGGGTGATCGGCATGAATCCGAGGATGAGTCTTTTATCATCCCAGAGCCAGTTGTCCTGGTGGAGAATGATTAGTACGACAACCAATCCATAAACGGCGTATCTCATAGGTCATCTTTTCTGTGTTGCAAGAGTCACGACTGGGTGGGTCTGGTCCTGCCAGTGGGCAAGACCGAATTCGGCGGGAAGCAGGCTCAAGCGGAGGCCTGCCGGATCGCACTGGTCCACCATTGTGCCAAAAATCAGTGGAGCTCACAACATAACGGTTGGATTTGTCGTCATAATCCCGCTGATCACACCCCGATTTGCCGGGAAACGTTAATGTTCGTTAACACCTCAGGAGTCCCGCGGGGGGCTTCTGTTAGAATCTGCAATCCTGAATTCGAGGCTTGCAAATGACAGTCAGTCTTCCCAGAATGGGGGCTTACATAAAAGGGTCGAACTTTCTCGACTATGGCTTATAGAGAGGATAGGGAATCAATGTTGCGTCTGGCGTTCGTAGGATTGTGCTGTTTGGGTTCGGTGATGACTACCGAAGCATTTGCTCAGGCCAAAAAGGGTGACAGGGACTATGCCGTAGTCGATCTCAAGAATGTCGACGAAGATTTCTACTATCAGGGCGAATATTACGGGGCGATTGGAGCCGACTGCAACTGGTGCGGGGCTGCGACGATTGGTCTGCAGGTTGTCGCCCGCGGCGATGGTCATTTCTTTGCCTCGCTTTACCAGGGTGGGCTGCCTGGAAACGGCTGGGACCTCTCTGCCCGCGAAGAACTGGATGGCACCCGCGACGGGGATGTGCTGACACTCACAGGGAAAGACCTGACCCTCAAGGTATACGAGAATGGTCCCGTGGAAGTACTGGATACGAAAGGGCATCTGCTGGGCCAATTGACCAAGTACCATCGCAGTAGTGTGACTCTGGGAGCAACGCCCCCTCCCGGCGCGACGGTGATTTTTAATGGTTCTTCCGTCGACCAGCTGACCGGGGGGCAGATTACTCCCGGGGGTCTGCTGAAAGAGGGAACTGAATTCAAGAAGACCTACCGCAGCTATCGTCTGCATGTCGAGTTCCGTCTGCCTTACATGCCTTATGCGACCGGACAGGCCCGCAGTAACAGCGGACTGTATCTGCAGAGCCGCTACGAGGTACAGGTTCTGGATTCCTTCGGACTGGAAGGGGTCGAGAATGAATGCGGTGGTCTGTATAAGCAGAAGCGTCCCCGCATCAATATGTGCTTCCCACCTCTGTCCTGGCAGACCTACGACATCGGTTTTGTTGCTCCCAAATTCGATCAGGACGGAAAAAAGATCAAGGATGCCTACATCACCGTGTTGCTGAACGGGGTTCCCGTGCATCAGGATTATGCGATTACCGCGAAGACCGGTGGTGGTAAACAGGAAGGTCCGGAGCTGTACCCGATTAAGTTGCAGGATCACCGGAATCCGGTCCGCTATCGCAATATCTGGATTGTGGATCTGAGTGACCAGCCCGATCCGCAGTACTGCTATCCCTGCCGGTCACTGCTGTGTGACAAGTAATCGGATCTGAGAGACTCTCGCTTCTGAAACCGACGACGCTGTCGATACGCGCAGGTCGTCGGGCAGGATATTTTCGTTCGCGTCTTGTCTTGCTGTTTTCAACCGGTACAATAGGGTTGCGGTGTCGTAAGCTGCTGTCTGGAACAGGCATACGATGTTGAGATCCCGTGTGATTCACCTGTAAGATCGCACTCTGCCGGTAAAAACCCGGGCGCGAGGGCCGAGTGCATGGAGAGTCGAGAGGTCCGATGGATTATACATTGATCGCCATTATTGGCTTAATCGTGGCTTTGCTGTTGTTTGTGGCCGAAATCTTTGTGCCATCAGGCGGGCTGATTGCCATTCTGGCCATCACAAGTATGGGCGCCTCGCTCTGGGGTGCCTGGATGGCCTGGTGGGGGACAAATCCCGGATTCTGGTGGACTTATATCGCCAGCGTGGTGATTCTGATCCCGACGACAATCGGGATGGCGGTGAAAACGTTCCCCAATACGGCCTGGGGGAAGAAGTTCATTCACGAAGTCCCAACCCTGGAAGAGGTGACCGGGTTCCAGGCGGAAACAGAGCATCTGCGATCTTTGATTGGTAAGATTGGAAAAACGCAAACTCTTTTGAACCCCAGCGGGTTTGTGCTCGTTGATCATGAACGGCACCACTGCGAAAGCCAGGGAATGATCGTGGATCCGCAGGTGAATGTGGAGATTATCGCCGTAGAAGGGACGCGGCTGGTCGTCAAGGTTGTCAAACCGAGTGTGAAAGAGACCCCCGAAACGGATCAGGAGACTTCATCCCCTAATGGTCCGCTGGCTGATGGGGCACTCGATTTTGAAGTCCCTGAAACCTGATTCTGCCAGCAGGCTCTGGAGTCGGACCTGAAATTACTCTACAATGTACAAAACTTGATTTCGGGTTGGTTTAGAGATCGAGTTGAGCCGTTATAAACAACATCAGGATCTACATTTTCTCAGGACAGGAAAGCAGGAATGAGCACCTTGAATCTTTTAGCGGCAGACAATACTTCCACCCTCATATGGATTGCGGGAATTGTCGTCTTTCTGGTTGTGTTGTTTGTCGGTGCTCTGTTTGCCCGATTTGCCGGTCTGTGGATACAGTGTAAATTAACCAATGCCAAGATTGGTTTTTTCAATCTGCTGATGATGACGCTTCGTAAAGTGAACCCCACGATTATCGTCCGCAGTAAAATCATGGCGATCCAGGCGGGGATTACGAAGTCCTATGATATTTCCACCCGCGACCTGGAAGCCCATTACCTGGCCGGTGGTAACGTGCCGAACGTGATTCGAGCGCTGATTGCCGCCCAGCGGGCCAAAATCGATCTGGACTGGCAGTCGGCCCAGGCGATCGACCTGGCGGGCCGGGATATTCTGGATGCGGTGCGAACCAGCGTTTATCCCAAGGTGATTGACTGTCCCGATCCCCGCAAAACCAACAGCACACTGGATGCGGTGGCCGGCGACGGGATTCAATTGAATGTGCGTGCCCGCGTGACCGTACGGACCAACCTCAAACAGCTGGTGGGTGGAGCGACGGAAGAGACCGTGATCGCCCGTGTGGGACAGGGGATCGTGCAGGCCATCGGATCCACAGCAACGTACGAGCAGGTACTGGAAAATCCGGACAAGATCACACAAATCGTATTAAACGAAGGTCTGGAAAAGCAGACTGCTTACACGATTGTATCGATTGATATTGCCGATATTGATGTTGGCGAGAACATTGGTGCTCGATTGCAGGCGGACCACGCTGAAGCTGAGATGCGCGTGGCCCAGGCAAAAGCAGAACAGCGTCGAGCAGAGCAGAAGGCACGCGAACAGGAAATGGTGGCCTTAACTCAGGAAAATCGAGCCCAGGTGGTTCTGGCTGAAGCCAAGGTTCCTGAAGCGATTGCCGATGCATTTCGGACCGGAAAAATTGGCATTCTTGACTATTATGAACTGAAAAACGTGCAGGCGGATACCAAGATGCGTGATATGATTGGTACTCCCGAACGGGAGTCCACGGCATCTAACTAGGGGGGGCGCGCTTCCATCCTTGAACGGAATGAATGGCATGCATAAACGCAAGCCAGGAATCAATCAACGGCGACTGAGGTGAAATATGAATCTTTTAATCTTAGCAGCAGGAGACTGGGGCGGAGCCGTTTTTGGGATCCTGATTCTGTTGATCAGTGCTGCCAGCGCCATTGCAAATGCTGCCAAGGAAAAAAATAAAGCTCAGCCCGGTAAAACGAAGGAAAAAGCACAACTGCAGAAAGAACTGGAGAAGTTTCTGCAGGATGCGATGAATCCTCAGCAGGAAAAGCAACCGGAACGAAAGCCGAGACAGGCCCGGGCAGCTGAACCTGTCGAAATTGATTTATTCGAGGATGACGGCATTGAGGCGGTCGCTTCGTCTCCCCAGCCCCCGCGTCGTCAACAGCGCCAGCGCCGGTCGACGCAATCTTCCTCGCGCGGCTACCAGCAAAAGCAGCAGGCCAGCGGAAAGGTCCCTGCTCAGAAAGCGAACAAGAAGAAACACGTCTCACACCGCGAACGTAACCAGCGGGAAGAGGAAGAGCGGCAGAAACGCCTGGGAGGTTCGTTACGCGATCGGATCGAAAAGTCGCAGAAGAAACATATCAAGTCACGCGTGCATAGCCAGATTGACAGTAAGGTTGGCCAACATCTTTCAGATACATTCGGTATGCGATCGGCAGATGGGACTACACTCGGCCCCCGCAAAGGAGCTGCGAGTTTGATTCGGGAAGCGTTGAAGGATCGTCAGTCATTTCGCCAGGCTTATATTTTGAGCGAAATTCTCTCCCCTCCTAAATCACGTCGCCGTTCCTGAAGAGGAGCTTTCGCAGTCATGTCTCCCGGAAATGAGCTGAAGCGGTACAGCGCTGGAAATAGAGTGAATGAGTAAAGCAGATTCCTCGACGAAAGTATTGCTGTTTGCCGGGCCGTTTGAACTTCGGGGAACTTCTGCCTACACCCTGCGGCTGGCCCACTATACTGCCGAATATGGAATCCGGGCGCGTGTGGTCTGTCCCGATGCCTCGAAAGTGGATCCGGGAATTCGCAGCAAACTGGATATTACCGAGTATCGAAATCTGAATACGCCGATTCTGGGGCAGGCAGTCCTGCGTCTGGTCAAACAGGAAGCGGAAAAGAATCTGCCGGACCTGATTCACATTCAATCGCGTCACGTGCTCCCGCAGGGGCAGTGGCTGGCCCGCAAGTTGAAGCGTCCATTTCTGCTCACGGTGAATGATTACCTGCAGAGCGATGAAAGGCTGCGGATTGATCTGCGGTGGTGTAAAGGGATCATTACGGTCAGTGAATCGGTCAAAAAAGATCTGCTCGCCCGGACCGGCCTGCCGGAAGATTTTGTACTGGTGATTTCCAGCGGTGTGGATGTGCCCGATGTTTCCCATCTGTCGCCGGTTCTATCACGCGATCACCAGCCAGTGGTCGGAACAGCGGGGCCACTGGAAGCGATCAAGGGGTTGCCCTACTTTCTGGGGGCCGCCAGCCGCGTGCTGGCGGAAAATCCGGAGGTGCAGTTTCTGATTTCCGGGGCGGGGCCCGAAGAAGGGAATCTGCGACACCTGGCCCGCGATCTGGAAATTACGGAGAATGTAACCTTTGTTCCCAACCTGTATGACTTCGCGATCTCACTGGAGGCGATGGATATTTTCTGTCTGCCCTCTTTGAGACAGGGGCTGGGAACAATCATGCTGGAAGCGATGGCACTGGCTAAGCCCGTCATTGCGACCGGAGTCGGGGGTGTCTATTCGGTGATCCGCGATGGAGAGACCGGTCTCGTAATTCCTCCTTCCAACAGTGAAGCGCTGGCCAACAGTATTCTTAATCTGCTGCATGATCCGTTGAAAGCGCGGGCGATGGGGGAATCGGCACGCGAGCTGGTGCGGGAGCAGTTTCGAGTGGAGACGATGGTCGAGAAGACGGTGGAACAATATCAACTGGCCCTGCACGGAGCGGTCAAAACAGGCAGTGCCTGAAGTACAGGCATCACAGCAGAAAACCGGCGGTTAAACCCGCTTGAGACGGAACCTGAGAATGCAAGCAGAGATTATTGCGATTGGCAGTGAGCTGACCAACGGAGAAAAGCTGGACACGAACAGCCAGTGGTTGAGTACGGAACTGGCTGCGGTCGGCATTTCGACCCACTTTCATACGACGATCGCGGACAACCTGGATGAGATGGTTGCCCAGTTACGGTTGTCGGCGTCCCGTTCTGATCTGGTTCTGATCACCGGGGGACTGGGGCCGACCCTGGACGATCTGACGCGACAGGCGATGGCAGGACTTACTGACGCGGACCTGGTGCTCGATGCAGAATCGCTGGAGATCATCGAAAGCATGTTTCAGAAACGGTACCGCGAGATGCCCGAACGGAACCGGATTCAGGCAATGTTTCCGCAGGGCGCGGAACCGATTCCGAATGAGCATGGCACCGCGCCGGGAATCTGGATGACGGTTCCCCGAGAGGGAGACGCAGGGAACTGTCATATCGCGGCAATGCCGGGCGTCCCTTCAGAAATGAAGCCGATGTTTTTTCAGTCGGTTCTACCGCGGCTGGTGCGGGGGACCAGGATTATTCGTTTTGCCCGCATCAACTGTTTTGGAGTGGGAGAATCGAAGACGGAAGAACTGCTGGGAGATATCACCAGTCGGGGCCGGGATCCGGAAGTGGGTATCACGGCTCATGAAGCGACGATTACCCTGCGGATCAAAGCGATCGGAGAGTCGAACGAGGATTGCGAGCAGAAGATCTCCGCCACATATGAGCAGATCCGTGAGAAGCTGGGCGATTATATTTTCGGTTATGAAGACGAAGAGCTGGAACATGTGGTGGTGACGTTGTTAAACGAGAGACAGCAGACTCTCGCGACCAGTGAATGCGGAACGGGAGGGCTGTTGTCTTATCGTCTGACGGAAGTGGCTGGTTCTGCGGATTGTTTCAAAGGGGGGACAGTGCTGGTGCATCAGCATCCCTTTGATACAGATGGTGCGCTGGTGTTGGCGAAAACCACACGGGAGACGCAGGGAGCCGACTATGGTCTGGCCATTCTGCTGGACCTGAATCAATCCTGGCAGGATCGCGAAGCGGCACCACAGGCATTTGTGGCACTGGCGGGGGCCGAGGGAGCCTGGGCAGAGGAAATCGGTCTGACGGTGAATCGAGCGATTGCCAAGAGTCGCATCAGCAAAGCGGCGCTGGACCTGTTGCGACGGAAGCTGATGAAGATCGAACGTTAAACCGTCATTCCTGAAATCAGGCGGCCCTGAGCTCCCGGGCTTTCTGCGACCAGCGGACCCAGTCCGTGACTTCGTCCAGATCCGGGCGTTTGGCGTCTCTCAGGATGCGTTGTCCCTTTTTGGTTTTCAGGAACGAATTCACTTTTCCGAGCAGTTCCTGCGGAGAAGTTCGGCCGATTGTCGCTGGGTCAGTCAGGCCGCAGCCTTCCAGAATCTGGGCGTCATGACCGCGGAGTCCCGGGATGCAACATACCAGCGTTGTCTGTCTGATCCATTTGCGAATGGTCTGTTTGCGGATGTGCTGCACGTTGAGTTTATTCGCAACATATTGAGGATTGCACTCGAGCAGATCCTTTACAGTGAAGATATTGGCCGCTTCCAGACGTTCTGCTGTCTTGGGACCGATGGACGGGGCATCTTCAACGGGCATCGAACGATCCAGGTAAAAAGGGGGGATGTTCGGTCCCTGGGCATCGGGAGTGGAATGCGAGTCGTCTCGGCGGTACTCTCGATTGTCCTGCAATGATTCCGCCTGCTCTGACTTCGTGATCGCACTGGATGAATGAGGTGAGAATGCACGTGCCTGTTGCGCTCCCAGGATCCACTGCTCTACCCGGGTTTCTGTGATGACAACCGGATGCTGATTCTCTGTAGCATCCTGGCAGGATTGGACCAGTGACCAGAGTTCCTCAAACGACAGGCTGGCGATTTCTTCCGGCTCGGTGATGCCACAGGAAACCAGCAGGATTGCATGTGGAGGAGCCAGTCCGCGAATGCAGGCGGCCAGGCGGGCCTGACTCTGCCATTCGAAGATCAGACCTGCGGTCAGGTTTTCATCGGGAATCCTGCCGGCAATCTCGTCAGCGGAATGGGACAGCAGGTCCTGGATCGTCCAGATATCTGCTTCTGTCAACAGCTGGATCTGAGCCGCACTCAATCCTGAGAGACAGTCCAGTGGATCAGACCAGTCGAGTTCATAGGGAAGAACTTCGAGTGTTTCTGGTTCTTCGTCCGAGTCATACTCTTCGAATGTTGAGAAAGCTTCCGGTTCAGAATCGTCTTCTTCAATGAAAGTGGACGTTTCAAAAGCAGTGTTTCGGCTTCGTTGTGCATCGGAGGCCGGCAGGCGGACGGCTGTGATCCCCTGTTCCTCGAAGAGCTGTGTCAGATGCAGATGACAGGTGAAGAGCAGGATCTGCTGGCCTTTGGCGGCGACCGCGTTCAGAGTTTTGATGGCGGCCCGGGTTCGTTCCTGGTCGAAATTGACGAGGACATCGTCCAGGATCATCGGGAGCTGTACTCCCTGATTGCGGAAGCGTTCCACCATCGCCAGTCGGATCGCCAGGAACAATTGTTCGCGGGTACCGCTGCTGAGTTCATCGACGGTCAGCGTGTGCCCCTCGTCGTCGTCGATTTTGGGGAACTGTTCGCCGAGCGGGGTCCAGATATTGGTGTATTTCTCATTGGTCAGCTGGCGCAGATAATCGGAAGCGATGGCCAGCGTTTCGGGCTGGCTGGTCCGTTCGAATTCGGATCGCAGTTCGGCGATGCCTACCGCGGAGAGTTCGGTCGAGAACCATTGTGCGCCGGCCTGCCGGATCTGTTCCTGAATCTGTTCGCGTCGGAAACGGAGCCGGGCAGAGCTGCGATCGGTTTTGGCATGCTGGTAATCCTGTTTGAGCCGCCCCATGTTTTCGGCGACATTGACCAGATCGCGTTCGATGTCTTCCAGTTCCAGGTTGAGCATTTCGAGGTGTTCGGTATTCTGCTGCAGATCGAAGTTGAGCAGATCGTCTTCCACGATCGCCATTTCCTGTTCGCTGCGGCTGATCTGTTCGAGTTCGGCCTGTGCGTCAGCGAACAGCTCTTCGAGCTGCAGTCGATCTTCGATGGCAGATGCCCGCTGCAGGAATTCCTCCCGGTTGGCAGCCCCTCCCTGGATCAACAGACTGGAACGCTGATGCTTGATTTCTTCCAGCGTCAGTTGCAGGCTCTCAGCTTCCTCACGCAGTCGTTTTTCTTCTTTGCGGAGTCGAGCCCGTTCCTTACGCTGACCGGAGAGCAGTTCGAGTTCGCGTTCCCATTCGGTAACCACCTCGAAGGGGCGATCGAGTTGCTGCTGGTTCCGATTCAGTTTCAGTCCCAGTTCACGGACGCGGCGGTAGAACATATTCACGATATCGCCGAGCGGTTTAATGCGTCGTTGTTCCTGCGCACGCTGAGTGGCATACAGGCTGGCATTGGAGATCTGATGCCACATGCGGAAAGCGTCTTCAATTTTGAGTGTCTCAGTGAGGCCCAGCTGTTTCAGGCATTCGCACCATTCATGGCGTTTACTGCTGAATTCTCGCTGGATTTCCTGCGACCGGTTGCGGAGACGCACCAGTCGCTGTCGGGTTTTCTGAACCTGTGCCTGGGCTGCCTGGAGTTGTTCCAGTTCTGAAATTTTGAAAGCCAGGTCATGCAGCAGCTCGGTGCGCAGGATGTTCTCGTCGTTAAAGTTCAACGCGGGAACCTGCTCGCGGTGACGTTGATTACTGAGGGAGTGGCCTTCTTTGACCAGCTTGAGGGCGAAATACTCGTCTTCCAGCAGTCGATCGATTTCCTGTCGTGTTTCTCGCAGGTGCACATCCAGAGCCCAGTTTTCATCCTGGAGTTCTTCGGCCTGATCGTTGACATCAATTTCAAAATGCTTCTTGATGGCCCAGGTGATGCCTCCCAGGAACAGGCCGGTCAGGCAGTAGATGACACCGACCAGGGTGGCATCGGTCACACCGCGCCAGATACCTGCCAGGAGCAGCAGAGTGCCTGCGATGGCAAAACCGAAGAGTGTTTTTTTAGCCCAGCCGGGAATCCGGGAATGTGTCTGCAGGCGTTCCAGTTGTTCGCGGACGGCTTCCTGTCGAATGGAGAATTCGGATTCGCGGAAACGGAGCTGGCTGAGTCGTTCGAGATGCTGCATCCGTTCGCGGGCACGCTGCAGTTCCTGTTCGATGGAATGTCCATTCAGCAGGCGTCCTGATTTTTCCTGCAGCTCAGCCAGTTTTTTCTGATAGCGGCGGGAGACTTTTTTGTAGCGCTGGTGAGCCTGTTTTCGTTTCAGTGAAGCCGCCCGATATTCGCGGGCAGACTGGATCAGACGCTGATTGTTATCGGGAGTGGCCTGGATGTGCTCCAGCGCATCGACGGAGAGATTCTGGGGGCGGTACTGTTCCAGAATCTGTTCCAGTCGGCGAACTTCGGTCTGGCCATCTTTAAAGTCCTGTTCCAGGGAAGCAATCCAGTCTTTCTGGTCTGCCAGACTCTGGATCTGCGCAGCATGGTCCAGCAGTTCATTGTCCGATTCGTACTGTTCGATTTCTTTACGGAGCCGTTTGATCTCGGCTTTGACTTCGATCAGTTTCGCTTCCGTCTGTCTGATCTGCTGATCGTAGTCATCAAGCAGGGCGATACCATCAACGGGAAAGTCGTGGACAACAGGCAGCTGTTTCAGTTTTTGATGCAGGTGTTGCACTTCCTGCCAGGGTTTGAAGACCCGTTCCAGGAAACGGTGCCCCCGAATCTGATACTGCAGGCCGGACTTCCGTTTTTTCAGACTGTCTGATTCTTCACGCAGCTGTTGCAGTTCATTGGACAGATGATAGAAACGCTGTGATTGCTGTTGGAGGTTTGCCAGCTGCGCATTGACTTCATCGAGTTGTCGGTAGAGGTCAACCAGTGAGCCGGATTTCAGATCATGGCTCAAACAGGTCTGTCTGTTTTCTGCAATATGCCGGGAGACATCAAGGATCGCCTGGCCTTCCGGTCCGAGTGACAGTCCGTAAATGTGTCTGGCGACCTGATCGCCGTGCAGTGTGCCCAGTTCCTGTAGCTCATTCAGGCCGATGGCGAACACATTTTCGTAGACGCTTTCTTTGACCCCCGCGTGGAGCGAGGTCAGCAGTTCCTGGCTGGAAATACCGCGTGATTCTGCCTGGAAGGAGAACTGGCCACGCCCGCCATTTTTTGACTGACGGCGAATTTCGTAACGCTGTCCCTGATGTTTGATATCCAGCAGGGCCGACCAGGGAGTGGAATCCGGTACGCGCACATGCTCGCGGATTTCCTCGGAACGGAAGCCGTAGAGGATGCCCCGGATCATGCGCATCAGGGTCGATTTGCCCGTTTCATTCGGACCATAAAAGACGTTGATTCCCGCCTGCAGGGGAGCCAGATTCAGGTCATGCCAGTTTCCAAACCGGTCGACATGAATGCGATTAATTTTCATGAGTGGAGTTCCTCATCCGTCGAAATGTTGAGCCAGGACTGTCCATTGCGGATGGCTGTATTGAAGATCTGCTGTTCGTCCAGTTCTGCAGCGATCGTACTCAACCGCTGATGCCAGGTCTGATCGAGGTGACCGGCGTGTGCGATCAGTCGCTCAAGGGGGGCATCAATGCGTGAGTGGAATGACTCCACCTGTCGCAGATAACGTTGAGTCAGCTCAGTGCCTGATTCCTGATTGTTTTCTGTCGGGCTGAACTGGAGTGCGAAAACATGCTCCAGCAATGGAAGCGGATGCCCATCGAGTTCCTGCTGCAACTCTAAAATCAGTTCCGCCTGTTGTGTGCTGTCGTCCAGAGAATCGAGCAGCGCGCCGCTTCCGGTAAGGTTCCAGCGCATCATCCAGAGCTGTTCGTGTTTGCCTGGTTTGCGCGAAAGTAACGCTGACTTCATCAGTTGTTTGAGTTGGGCAGCAGAGGTGTGTGGCTCCAGCTGCAGTTCCACGGGGAGCCAGCGGACTGGTGCGACTTTGAGTCGTCTCAGTTCCAGCGGTGTTTCTGAGTTGACGGTGGCCAGCGTCACTCCGTTTTTCTGGTACTCACTGAAATTCAACCCCTGCGGAGTTCCCGGATGATGGGCGACGCCGGGCTGCATTTCAAATGTATGATGGCTGGTCCCTTTGTAGAGGGAGAGATAGTCCACGGCGACTTCATTGCTGTCATCGTCGTTCTGGAATGCATCCGGAACGGCCAGCGAGAAGGAATCGAGTTCAAAGGTGGCCGATTCCTGGGTACTTGCCGAGGAAGCGGGAGTCATACAGCCAATCGACAGGGGCCGCTGGTTGTGTTTGTTAAAGAGCTGGTTGCGCTGTTTCAGTTTCAGGGACTGGTAGGTTTTGGCAGGCGCTGAACCGAAGAGCTGCAGGGTGGCGACGGTTTCTGTATCACGGAGAATGTCGAACCGTTCATGATCACCGGGAGAAAAGAAGTTGACGTTTTCAGGCCAGTGGTATTGCAGATCCCAGGCACTGAGGGGATCTGATTCGCCGGGGATGACCAGGACCGGGATGTTGCGTGCGGCCAGTTTCTGAAAGCCATCAATCAGGGCAATCCGGGCACGATTACTATGATCTGCTTCGACGAATGTATTTCCCGTCAGCAGCAGGAAATCGACTTCCTGATCCAGGCAAGACTGGATCAGATTAGAAAAACAGGTCAGCGTACTGTCCTCGAGCAGCTGCTGTGCTGCATCGGAAACGACAGCGATCCCCTGCGGCTGATGATCGAGGCGCAGGTTCGCGGCATGGATAAACCGGGTTGGTACGTATGACATGGCAGACTCCTTTCCGCCGCATGACCTGCTTGCTACAAAATCTCCATGGCCCGAGGGGAACGCAGGGCGCAGGTCAGCATTCCAGAAATTAATTTCGGGCCGAAGTGTACTTCACTGTGCAGTTTAAGAAAAGTCGATTCTGCGAAAAATGCAGTGGGTCAAGCAGCGTGACTGCCGGAATGCGTTTCGAAGGCCGGTCTCAGTTACCCAGCCAGAAAGGGATGTTGGGATCCTGGTAGGTCTCAACCAGAGCGTGGGAAACCGTAGTGACTAACTCCTGTCGTTTAACAGGCTTAGACAGGACTTCGTAGGCGTCTGCAGCACTTGCATCCTGGCGTAATTCATCGGTCGCATCAGCGGTTATCAGAATGCAGGGCAGCAGGGCGTTGATCTGCTTCAGGATCCGAACTGCTTCCAATCCTGTCAGAATGTCCATATGCATGTCGAGCAGCACGATGTCGACGTGGGTCTGTTCGACGAGTTCAATGGCTTGTTCGCCAGATTCGGCTTCGAACAGCTGGAAATAGGGGGCCAATACCTCTCTGAGGACTTCACGGAAACCGGAGTCGTCATCAGCGATCAGTAATTGATAAGGAGTTTGCGATCTGGCTTTGACCATAACACAGCTCACCGGGAATATCTGTGGCCCACTGGAACAGAGGGATTTAAGGAAACCCTATCTCAAAATCGAGATCGGGCAAAGAGTGATTCAACAGGTAAACTGGTAGCAAATCAGATACCAATGTCAGGTAGAAACAGGTTGCGCAGCTTCAAGTCATTATTTATTAAAGGGTTAGGATATTGATTTAAGAAAGCTAAAGACTCTGCAGCTGTAATTTTATCCATACGGAGCCCCGATATTCTCTGTCAAATAGGCAGGAGTGCGTAAAGAATGAGGGGCGTCGGAGGAATGTTTTCCAGGCAGTTTCTTCACGGAATTGAATCATCTACTGGTGAGAGACAAGTTCCGATTCGGAAACCAGTTCCTTGTCCGCAGCGGAGCCGGCAGTTTGATCATGTGAGTCAGCCATCTGGGAGAAGAACTCAATCAGCCGCTGGTCATAAAGTTTCTGCTGGGCAAAGCGTCCTGCGTTATGAACTGCTTCCGGGAGCTGACAGGGGGTCGTTTTTGAGTGCTGTATGCGCCGGATGATCAGATCTGTCATGCGAGGCACGACGCTTTGATCGTTTTCTCCCACAAAGAACAGCAATTGACGATTTTTCAGAGAGTGGAGCAGGGGTTTGAGATTGACGAAGCGGCAGCCTTGTCGACGTTGAGAGAACCAGATCATGATGCGAAAGGCGCGGGTCACTTCCCAGGTGGGAACCAGCTGAATGAACAGTCGCGGCAGGAACCGTTCCCCCCAGCGGATCGCATGGTCCAGGAAGAGTTCCTCATTGATAAATGCTCCTTCACAGGCGACGTATTGAATCTCGGATTTCTGCGCAGCGACTGCCAGGGCAGCTCCGGCACCGCGGCACATCCCCAGCATACCGAGAGGGAGCTGTTTCAGTTCCGGGTGCTGGCGGAGGTGTCTGATTGCGGCACGGATATCATTGAGTTCATGTTCTGAAAGCCAGTGGACTGAATTGTATTGGGGATCCTGATCGCTTTTGCCGTGATTACGAAAGTCAAAAGTGAAGACTGCAAATCCAGCATCCAGCAGGCCGCGACATTGATAGAGACCGATCTGTCCTGAGAGTTTGAAGGGATGGCAGAAGAGGATCACTCCTCGCGGTGGAGTCTGTCTGGGGAGGGCAACCAGACCTCGCAGCGTCAGTCCATCGATGGAGGGAAAGGAGACAGACTGAATACGAATTCCCGAGTCTTCTTCCGGCAGATTAGAGAGTGTGCCGGCGAGTTGAAAGCGATCTGTGAGCGGCGCAAAGAGTACGGGATAAGCGGCTCGCATAATGCAATATTGGATGATCAACTCGATGCCGATAAGGATCAGCAGGCACCAGAACAACCAATTCACTACCGTCTCCCTTGGAAGTGATGCCGCTGCTGAAGCCCGCTACAGCGACGGTGATCATAAGTGGTTTTAAATCATGATGACACATTACCCGCAAGTCTCAAACTCATCGAGAGCTGCGAGTCTGGTTACAGTGTAATCGGTTTTTGCACGAGCGTCTCTGTTAATCTGGATGGTTTGCGAGATATTGTGAAATATCTGATTCGAATTCGCAGCATTTTATCCGTTAAATTCTGAGAAGATCAGAGAGATATTCTGACCACCAAATCCAAAACTGTTCGAGAGTGCCGTTGTGACTTCCTTCTGGCGGGCTTCGTTGGGAATGTAATCCAGGTCGCAGTCCGGGTCAGGAGTTTCGTAGTTAATCGTGGGGGGCACCACATTGTCACGAATCGCCATCAGACAGGTGATGGCTTCCACGCTGCCTGCGGCGGCAATCAGGTGGCCCATCATACTCTTGATACTGGAGACAGGAACCTTGTAGGCGGTATCGCCGAGCGCGCCTTTGATCGCTCTGGTTTCCACTTTATCGTTGACGGCAGTGCTGGTCCCGTGGGCGTTGATGTAGTGAATGTCCTCGGGGTTGAGATTGGCATGGCTCATCGCCATTTTGATGCACTTGATGGCCCCGCGTCCGTCTGGATGAATATCGGTGACGCGGTAGGCGTCTGCACTGGAGCCGTAGCCAACCAGTTCGCCATAAATCTTAGCGCCCCGTTTCTGGGCCCGTTCGAGATCTTCCAGAATCATCATCCCGGCACCTTCACCCAGCACGAAACCATCCCGGTTGCGGTCAAAAGGACGCGATGCTTTGGCAGGATCTTCGTTGTGAGTGGAGAGGGCGGTCAGCAGGCTGAATCCGGTGACGCCGAAGGGGTGGATCATGCTGTGAGCACCGCCGGAGAGCATGATATCAACATCGCCACGACGAATCAGTTCAGAGGCTTCACCAATCGCCTGGCTGGAGGCGGCACAGGCAGTCAGGCAGTTCAGGTTGGGGCCCTGGGCATTGAACAGGCTGGCCAGGTGGCCGGCCGGCATGTTTGGTTCCTGTTCCAGCTCGAACAGTGGATTGAGCTGTTCCAGACCAGCCTTGGTGAATTTTTCCAGATCGACTTCACCGTCGTTCTGTGCCTGGGCGATCAGCTTCATGAACTGGTAGAAGTCCTGTTGTCCTTCGCCGGCACCGAGATAGACGCCGAACGTGGCAGGATCAAAGTCGTCATCCAGGATTCCTGAATCTTTGACGGCCTGTGTGGCTGCGCCGATGGCGTAGCGGATGTTGCGTCCTGAATATTCAAAGCGGTCGAGGTTATCGACATAGTCTTCCAGGTGGAAGTCGTGGACCTCGGCTGCGAAGCGGGTGGGAAAATTGGAGGCGTCAAAGTGAGTGATGTTGGAGATCCCGCATTTGGACTCCTGGAGTGCCTTCCAGGTATCTTCCACGGTTTTTCCCAAAGGAGTGATGGCCCCAATACCTGTGATCACAACACGGCGGTTCATAGCTTTGAATTCTTGTTTTAAATTGAAATTGGTAACAGCAGGCAAATCACGGCGTTGTTTGACCCAGCGTATGTGATTTGCAGCCCGTAATTTAGTTTGATACTTCGATCAATGAATTATTATTGTAGCCCATTTGGAATCAAGGCTTCCATACCAAGGTTTCAAAAATAGCCGCTCTACCCCTGATGTTCACCGGTTCCCGCCTGTCCCACGTCCAGAATGCCCAGCAGATTCATGGAAAAGACGAAGTTTTTCTGGTCGATCTTCCCGAATTCGGAATCACTCTGGTCGAGGTGAACAAAGATGATGCTGCCCTCAGCCACCAGGCGGTCCCCTACCATGGCGGTGACTTCGACAGCGCCCCCTTCATCACCCGCATTGGTGATTTTGGCGGTATAGATGAGTTGATCGCCGGGGCAGGCCCAGCTGTGGAATGTCATCTGCGGTACTTTGGCCAGAATCACGATATGTTCGAAATCGTTGATCTCGCCCAGTAGAATCCCCCCCGTCTGAGCCATCCCTTCGATCATTAACGAACCGGGCATGACCGGAAATCCGGGAAAATGATCGTGCAGATGCTCTTCGGCCAGCGTCACATTTTTGACGCTTTTAGCGTAGGAGCCACTTTCGAATTCAATGAAGCGATCAATCCAGAACCAGCGCATTGCGGCGAACCTTATTGCAGGTGACTTAAAGCTGACAGCAGATCGAACCGGTTGTGGAGCAGGAAGTGCTCCAAGCGTTCGATCGATCAGACGAAGCGGCACAGCCCACCCGGGGTGAGCTGTGCTGCTGTCGAAGGTATCTTAAGAGATGCCTGCCTGATTATTTCAGGCGGGCTTCCAGGAAGTTCACCAGCATGTCGACGGTGAACAGGTCCTGCATTTTTTCGACTTTGGGATCAGCGGCGAAAGAATCGACGTCAGCGTGAGGCATTTTGTCACGCAGCTCTGCAATCCCTTCTTCGGTGAAGACACCATCTTTCACGAAACCGGAATCGGAAGAAGCGATGTTTTCCGGGAAGAGTTCCCCACGGGGAATCTTGATGTCGAACGCTTTTTCCAGACGGAATGCGATGTCCAGAAAGTCAATGGATTCTGCACCAAGGTCACCCATCAGGGTGGCTTCGGGCACTACTTCGTCGTCATCCAGTCCGAGGGCATCTACCAGTGTTTCACGAACGGAATCGAAGATTTCATCTCTAGTTGGCATCTAAATACTCCTTGATTTCGACCCGCAGGTCGATTATTCCCGCCGACCCAGCCTGTGTAAAACCATCCGGCGAGAGGGATGATTCTGACAATTTCCGCTGCCGACACACGGAATTGACCCAATTCCACTGTTGTCGGCAAAACAAAATATCTCGATTCGTCACAGCGACGAGCTGCTTCGAATATTACGCTTATTAAATTCCACCCAGGGTCAGTCCACCATCAACGGCCAGGGTCTGACCGGTGACGTAGGACGAATCTTCGCTGGCGAAGAACAGTACCGCATTGGCGATGTCTTCTGGAAGACCCAGACGTCGGGCGGGGATGTGTTTTTTAATCTGATCGCCGGCGGCGTTTCGCACGTCGACTGTCATGTCTGTTTCGATAAAGCCGGGAGCAACCGCGTTGACGGTGATGCCCCGTTTAGCGACTTCGGTAGCCAGGCAGCGGGTGAAGCCGATGATGCCCCCTTTGCTGGCAGCGTAGTTGGACTGGCCTGCGTTGCCGAAGTGGGCTGCGACACTCGACATATTGATGATGCGTCCATAGCGCTTCGACATCATTGGACGGGTGACTGCCTGGGAGAAGTTGTAGACGCTGGTCAGGTTGGTGTCGATCACCGCCTGCCAGTCTTCAGGAGACATGGTGGCCAGCAGACCGTCACGGATGATGCCGGCATTGTTGACCAGGATGTCAATCTTTTCCCATTTTTCAATGACCTGTTCCACAACAGCATCGGCCTCTGCTTTGTTGGCGACGTCGGCCTGGATCGCGAAGGCCTCACAGTTTTCGTCTGCCAGTTCTTTAACGATCTGTTCTGCGGCTTCCGCACTGGAACGGTACACAAAGGCAACTTTGGCCCCTTCCCGGGCCAGGGCCTGCACAACGGATTTTCCAATACCGCGGCTGCCGCCAGTTACCAACGCTACTCTTCCTTCCAGTTTCATTCCTCAATCCAATCTAAATAGTTAACAAGATTCGTTAGTTCTTTGACAGAAAGCGTGTTCCGGATGACTCGACTTCAGGACGTGGCCTGTTTTGCCGGATTCCAGAGCTGAGCAAACTGAGTCTGCAGATCCTTGATCCGTTCTGCGTCTTTCTCAGCCATCGAGGGATTTTTATCCACCAGGTTAAACTGTTCCAGAACAATTCGTCCACTGACAGCCGTTTCACCTTCCACTTCACTGGAGGCTTTCAGTGTGCACAGGTTGTCCTCCCACTTCTGGATGCTCAGTGAGACACGCAGTTGTTTGCCGGGAGTGACGAAGCTGTTGAAGCGAATGGCCTTGGTCTGTTTTAGCAGGATTGTGCTGAATTCAAAATCGTTGGTGTACCGCATCAGCCAGGCACCGGCCTGAACGATGGATTCCACCATCAGCACGCCCGGCATGACAGCAAAGCCGGGAAAGTGGTCCTGTAAATATTCTTCGGACAGGGAAAGGTTTTTGACAGCCGTGATCGACTTGCCTTTCTCCAGTTCTAAAATTTGATCGACGAGCGAAAATCGCATGTCTGTATAATCTCGCTACCTGTCAGGGAAAGGTGTCTTCGGGGCTACCGGAAATAGAGCTCAATCTGATGGGATCAGGGCACTCGTACTCCGGTCACGATCAATCGGTTTGAAATATAGAATCCCCTATCGATGATCCACCCGAAAAACTTCATTCGTTTCTTCAGAGTCATTGGAAACGTGGCAGTATAATTGCCCGATACCTGTTTCTCAAGCTAGTTGCTTGTCAGACAAACCCGAAATCGTCTGAAATTTCAACGTTTTTGCGTCATGGTCTGTAAGTGTCTATAAAATAACGGTTTATATCTAACAGGGGTGGTTCGTGCTACAGAAACGGAGCCTGGGTGGAATTCGATTTGAGGAGATAGGAAGTCCCAGCAACGCTTAGAACGAATGCTGACTGACTGGGGAGTGGATAATTGTCGATTTGATTTTTGACGAGAGCCATTTCCTGACCTAGATTTATAGAGCGTACGGGTCTGATTTCTGTTGATCGGACCTGTGTTGGGAAAGATGGTCAGATAGTACGAAACAGGTTTACAGTTATGGATGTCATTGTAGAGAGTCAGCCGCAGGTCACATCAGAAAAAAAGTCAATTGAAGACATTTTACCTCCCGGGATTACTCGGGAGATTGAACCTGTTTCTTTCCGAAAATGCAGAACGGCCGCAGGCCAGGGTTATCAACTGGTCCGCAAGGGTTCAGGACGATCCTGGAATCGTCTGCTTCAGCAGCTGGAAGACAGAAAAAATTCTGGATCTGCCACATCCGGACGATCAGAAGTTCCCCAGGCACAACCAGGTGAACGGCGTGCCTTTCCCCGGCATTCCAGCGATGCCATTGTCCTGGCATTCAATCAGGACGAAATGGGACAGGCTTCCACGGGTGAGGGGACTGGCAAAAAAGGGTATGCGATCAATGTCAGTCGGAACGGAATTTCCTTTGCTGCCCGGTCTCAGTTTCAATTGCGCGATCAATTGCAGTTGAATGTAGAAGAGGCGCAGTTGAATTTTTCGCTGAATGTTTCAGCCGAAGTCTTGCGGTGTGAAGCCCTGGACGATGAGTTCTGGCGCGTGGACTGTAAGCTCGTATCCCCGCTCACGGATCAGCAGGTGAGCTTGCTCAAAGAGCACGTTCCTTCCTGTTTTGCAGGCTGAAACTACATTCCCTGTGGCGGGACTCCCAGGGATTTTCCACCATCGATGCGCAGTGCCGTACCGGAAACCATCAGGGCATCTTTACTTGCCAGATAGCAGATGGCCGAGGCGACTTCCTGAGGTCTGATCATCCGCTTGTTCGCTGCAGCGATCGGGCTGGCACGGATCATCGATTGCGTCAGACCATCTGGATCAGCGGCGCGGGCGATGTCGTCGTTCATCATACCGGTCTCTCCCACAGGACCCGGGCAGACGCAGTTAACGCGGATATTATCTTTGCCGTGACAGAGGCCCAGGCTTTCGGTGAGGGCCACAACAGCATGCTTGCTGATTGAATAAACCGGGTCATGCGCCCGGGGGAGCAGCCCCGCATTACTGGCTGTATTCACAATCGCACCTCCGCCGGTTGCCAGCATGTATTTGATGGCATGTTTACAGCCCAGGAAGGTGCCTTTCAGATTTGTATCGATACAGGCATCCCACTCCTCTTCAGATACCTGATGGATCTGTTTCACCATACCGATGCCGGCGTTGTTGACCAGTACGTCGATTCTTCCGTATTGATCGATGGCCTGTTCGATCAATGCCTGTACCTGCGATTCCTGGCGAACATCGCAGACGGCTTCCACGATTCCCAGGCGTTCGAAGGTTTCTCTGTTCTCCTCCAGGTGTTTGACGTCTCCCGCGAAAACATGAGCACCGGCTTCCGCCATCATGATTGCGGTGGCGCGACCGATTCCATTGCCGGCACCTGTAACTATGACTACCTGGTCCTGGAATTGATATTTGTTATGCATGCTTCGAACTCGATATAACAGGGGTTCTATTGTATAGTTTTTCGGGCTGATTCAGGAGGAAAGGGGGGCTGAATCGTTTACTAAAACGAAAATGGCAGTTGTAAGGGTTGTAAGGTATATAATAACAGGAGTTTAGGTTGAATTCTGGGCATTTTGGAATTGCGAGATAACATCAAAAATGGTTGATATTCGCATTGGAAATTGAGTAAAATCGTGTACTCTATAATAAGTGAATTAGCAGAAAATCCAGATATTATTGAGAGTCGCCTCGAATGTTTTTAGCTTTCAGTAAGTTAATACAGTAGCGAGACAGCTTTCTTTTCGCAATTTGGTAGGGCTCAGCAATACCAGTGCGTGCGCTGTACCGTCTTCAGTCTCTCATTTTTCAAAACAGTGGAGAACTCGAAAATGCGTCGTTTTTCTAAACAACTCAGTGTTGTTTTCACATTTGTCATTTGTGTCAGCACTCTGGTGCCTGCTGTGAAAGCGGCCGGTCCGGAAAGCAGAGCGAAGGCATTTTCTACAGGGAGTTTTGATCCATTTATCGACTTTATCAACCAGCGGATTCGCCAGGGTTGGGAAGACAACGAAGTCGAGCCCTCTCCCGTGGCTTCCGATGAAGAGTGGATTCGTCGAGTACACCTGGATCTGATTGGTCAAATCCCTTCCGCAGAAACGGTTGAAAAATTTGTCAAAGATCGTGATCCTGCCAAACGATCTAAGGTCATTGATCAGTTGCTGGACGATCCCGGCTATGTGCAGAACTTTACGAATGTCTGGACGAACCTGCTCATCGGTCGTCGTACTCCACGACGGGTGAGCCGCAATGGGATGCAGAAGTTCTTGCGAGAGGCGTTTGCCAAAAATCGCCCCTGGAATGATATCGTTCAGGATCTCGTGACTGCGGAAGGGCATTTTGAAGAGAACGGAGCCGTCAACTACCTGCTGGCTCAGATGCAGAATAATGATGAAGCAGTGCAGGTCACTGCAGCGACCACACGCCTGTTTCTGGGAATCCAGGTGCAGTGTACTCAGTGTCACAACCATCCGTTCAACGACTGGAAACAGAATCAGTTCTGGGAATACAACAGTTTCTTCCGTCAGATGCGACGGGTCAACCATCGTAAGACCGATCCGAAAACCGGTCGACAGGTCGACGATTATTCGGAAATCGTTGCTACCGGCTTCGATGGTCCGGTTTACTACGAAAAACGTTCCGGTCTGATGCAGGTTGCCTACCCGATCTTCAATGATGTGAAGGTCAGCCCTGATTCTGGTGTTGAACGTCGCAAGGAGTTTTCCAAGTTGATCGTGCAGGGGGATCGGCCGCTGATCGCTTCTGCGATTGTGAACCGCATGTGGGGTTACTTCATGGGATACGGTTTTACCCGTCCCGTTGATGACATGGGGCCGCACAACCCGGCTTCACATCCCGAGCTGTTAAACAAAATGGCCGAAGAACTGGTCAAAAAAGATTATGACCTCAAACAGCTTGCACGCTGGATTTGTAACAGCGAAGCGTACAACCTGACCAGTCAGTACGGCGGTAAGAACGATATTGACAGCCCTGAACGGGGTGAGACTCCTCTGTTCTCGCATATGTATGTCAAGAACATGACTGCCGAGCAGCTGTATGATTCACTGATTGTCGCTACCGGGGCTCACAAGTCCGGCCAGTCTAACTGGGAACGGGCCGAACAGCAGCGTCGTCAGTGGATGCGTCAGTTCATGGTTGCCTTTGATACTGACTCAGGCGATGATGCCACTACATTCAACGGCACCATCCCTCAGGCTCTGATGATGATGAACGGAGAACTGACGAAGAATGCCATCAGTGCAGACAGCGGCAGCTATCTGAATCAGATGCTGCTGGAGAAGGGGAACGACCAGGCTAAGATTCGTAAGATGTTCCTCTCGACTCTGAGCCGTTATCCTGACCGGCGTGAAATCACAACTGCTCAGAGACTGATTGCCCGGTCTCCGAACAAGTTGGCTGCCTACCAGGACCTCTACTGGGCTCTCCTGAACTCCAACGAATTTATCTTCAATCACTAAACAACAGCGTCGTGCTAAATACAAAGAAACAAACAAAACACTTAATTTTAAAAAGGCCACAATCATGACTATTTTGAATCCCTACGGAATGACGCGTCGGCACTTTATGAAGCACGTCGCCGGTGCAGCTACCGCGATTCCGACCATGGGCTTCCTTTCCCATCTGGAAGCAAACGCAGCACAGGTCAAAAAGCAGCAGAAAGCCTGTATTCTGATCTGGATGCCGGGTGGACCTCCCACCATTGACATCTGGGACCTCAAACCAGGTTCCAAAAATGGGGGTGAATTCAAGCCGATCAGCACAAAGGGAGATATGCAGATCTCAGAGCATATGCCCAAGACGGCTCAGATCATGGACAATCTGTCTCTGATCCGCTCCATGAGTACTCGTGAAGCTGACCATGCCCGTGGTACTTACTACATGCACTCAGCCTATGTGCCTAATCCCACCGTAGTGCATCCTACTTTCGGTTCGGTTGTCAGCTATGAACTGGGATCCCGCCGTAAAGAGCTGGATATTCCCTCGTTCATCTCCATCGGTGGCAGCCGGGGAAGCGCAGGGTTCCTGGGAATGGCTCACTCACCGTTTGTCGTTTCCAGCAACGGAACGATTCAGAACGCAGACATCAACACGGCTGAAAAGCAGCGTCTGGGACAGCGGCTGGATATGTTGCAGGTACTCGAATCCGGATTCATTAAATCCAAACGCGGTGACTCAGCAAACTCCCACAAGGACATCTACAAGAAAGCAGTCAACCTGATGACTTCCAGTCAGATGGAGGCTTTCAAAGTGGATCAGGAACCAGCGGCTCTGAAAGAAGCCTATGGTGACGGTAACTTTGGTCAGGGACTGATGCTGGCTCGTCGTCTGGTGGAAGTTGGTGTGCCTTTCGTCGAAGTTTCTGCTTCGGTCGGCAGCTGGGACCTGCACCAGGGCGTATTTGATTCGCTGAAGAATCAAAACCTGCCGCAGCTGGATAAAGGGATCTCTGCACTGGTAACCGACCTGAAACAGCGTGGTATGCTGGATGACGTAACCATTGTCTGTATGGGCGAATTTGGTCGTACTCCTCGGATTAACCAGAACGTCGGTCGCGATCACTGGGCAGCCAGTTGGACTGCCATGATCGGTGGTGGCGGACTGAAGAACGGCCAGGCGATCGGGAAAACCGACAGCGATGGAATCGGTATTGAAGGTAAGAGCTATCTGCCTGGTGACCTCTGGGCGACTGTGGCTCACTCTCTGGGTATTCCACTAGATATCGTGCACACCTCAAAACGTGGTCGTCCGATGAAGCTGGCCAATGGCGGAACCCCGATCAAAGAACTGATCGGTTAGTTCTCAGTCAGATGATCAGCTGAATGAAGCCATGAAACAGCGGATGCTCGAAGGGGCTTCCGCTGTTTTAGTCTCAGATCTGCTGGAGTGTGCAAACTGACATCGATGTAAATGAATGGGAAATCCATTGACGAGTTCGACTGATCAACCTGCTTTTCCTGATACGACATCGGAGGAAAGTCGGGAATTTATCTCGCTGTTTACCCGGCACCAGAGACGGATCTATCTGTATATTCTTTCGATGATCCCCCATCCACTGGAAGCAGAAGAGATTCTCCAGAACACGAACCTGGTGATCTGGAAGAAATCACAACAGTTTGAAGTCGGGACCAATTTTTTTGCCTGGGCATGTCAGATTGCACATTACGAAATCCTGAAATACCGGAAAAAACGGGGACGCGACAAACATCAATTCAGCGATGAATTTGTCTCGCAGGTTGCCGAGGCAGTCAAAGAGAATCAGGACCTGTTCGAACTGAGACGGAATGCGCTGACATTCTGTCTGGCAAAATTACGTAAGAAAGATCGTGAATTAATTCAGAGACGTTACCAGGGAAATAACCAGGGTAAAGACCTGGCGGATGATCTGGGGCGACCGGTGAACTCGGTCTATCAGTCTCTGGGACGTGTCAGACGTACTTTATTTGAATGCATAAATCGTTATATCGCAGCTGAGTCGTATAGTCATGAGTAAACAGGAAGTAAAATTAGCTGAACTTTCTTTGCTTATGGAAGCATTGTGCGAGGAGCGTCTGTCTGCTGAGGAGCAGCAGCGGCTGGAAGAAATCGTTCTCTCCGATCCGGATGCAATGCAGTACTATCTGAATTATGCTCACCTGCATGGAACTCTTTACTGGGATCAGGCACTCAGCTCAGACGCTGAGCTGGCTGTCGCATCCCCCGCTTCTGATGCAGAACTGCCGGTGCTGAAGCAGCCCACTGCTCAGGTTCGTCGCAGATCGTTGTCCCGGGCCGGGCTGGCAGCGACTGCAGTTCTGGGGTTGGTGGTTGTGGTCTGGTATGTATTTCGAGGACCCTCCACCGCACCTCAACTGGCCGTTAATGAACAGACGCCGGCTACCGAGTCTCCCAATCCTTCTACAGAGGCGATTGTCACTGAAAACGGACTGGAACGACGCCCACCGTTTGAGTCATCTCAACATCCAGTCCTGCGGTTGCATCAGGATGGAACTGTCACACAGGCTTCAGACCAACCTCTTATTGCAGCTAAGCCGAGAGTGTTGCCGCCAGTTGAAAAACTCCCCGCGGATGCGTCTGACGAAGCGATTGTCAGATTCATCAATCACAGGATTCAGGACGGCTGGCAGGCAGCTAACATTTCACCTTCCCCCGCCGCTACTGATGCAGAGTGGGTCAGGCGCGTTTACCTGGATGTGATCGGTCGTATTCCGACGACCGCCGAAGCAGAACGTTTTCTGAAGTCGACTAAGCCGGACAAACACCAGCGTCTGGTTCAGGATCTACTGGAGAATCCGTCGTATGTGACAAACTGGTCAACCATCTGGACCCGCCTGTTGATTGGCCGTTCGACTTCACGCGAGATTAATCGACGTGCCTTGCAGGATTTCCTGGTACAGAGTTTTGGAGAAAACCGGCCGTGGAATGATATCGTATTCGATCTCGTCTCGGCGGAGGGAGATGCAGATTCCAACGGCGCTACCAATTTCCTGCTGGCTCATTTAAATAATCAGGCGGTACCAGCGACTGCGATTACAACCCGACTGTTTCTCGGCACGCAGATTCAATGTACCCAGTGTCATAATCATCCCTTTAATGATGCGACTCAAAGTCAGTTCTGGGAAATCAACAGCTTTTTCAAGCAGACGAAGATCGTTCGTAAAAAGCGGGTGAACAAGAAAGGTGAGAAAGCAGCCCCCCAGCTGGCACTGGTTTCATTGTCCAAAGGGGGAACGACTTTCTATGAGACACGCCAGGGGCTGATGCAACCGGCTTATCCGAAATTTGCGGGTGTCAAAATTCCCGATGGTCCGAATGTGAATCGACGCCAGGAACTGGCGAAGCTGATGACATCCGGCAAAAGCGATCAGCTGTCCCGGGCGATGGTCAACCGGATGTGGGCGCATTTCTTCGGCTACGGATTCACCCGGCCCATTGATGATATGGGGTATCACAATTCCCCCACGCATCCGGAACTGCTGGATGCATTGGCGCAGCAGTTTACCAAGAGTGACTATGATATCAAACAGCTGATTCAGTGGATCTGTCTGTCGGATGCCTATCGGCTGAGCAGTCGATTTGCAGCAGACAATTCCGCTGATGATCCCGATGATGGCAGCACGCCCAATTTCAGCCGGATGTATGTCAAGCAGATGACTGCAGAGCAGCTCTACGATTCTCTGCAGGTGACCGCGAATCCGACCGAGATCGTGACGGATTACCATTCTGCCTGGAAGAAAATGCAGAAGCGGGATCAATGGCTGCAGCAGTTTGTCTACACTCATGAGAATGAGGAAAACGACGAAACCACGACGTTCGACGGGACAATCACTCAGGCGTTACTGATGATGAATGGCCCCCTGGTTGAGAACAGCCTGGACATTAACCGGAAAGATACGATCCTGGCATCTGTGCTCAAAGAACGCACACCTGATGCCCGCATCAAAAAATTGAGTCTGGCTGCCCTGACACGCTATCCCACCTCGCGGGAACTGAGCGAACTGAAACGACTGGTCAAGGAACGGACTCGCTTTCTGACCTCCCATAAGGTTCCCCCTCAAATCGCTGTGCAGCAGAGTTATCAGGACGTCTATTGGGCATACCTCAATTCGAACGAGTTCATTCTGATTCACTAAGCTGTGATCAGATGCTTGCGGTCTGCCGAGTGACCTGATATAGCTGATCTCTGTTCGTCCTCTTGACCGATTTGCCGGCTGCAGTTCTCTTCGGGGCAGTCATGCTGCAACTGCTGCATAACAGGCTGATCGGGTGAGAGTTTTCCAGACAGATAGAGTCAGCCCGTCGATGCAACGAGGAAGCCAATGACCGATCGCCTGTTTAACAAAGTTGCCGTAGTTACTGGAGCGAGTAGTGGAATCGGACGATCCATCTCAGAACACTTTCTGAATGAGGGGGCCAAAGTAGTTGTTTTTGCCCGACGCAGCGAGTTGCTTGAGGAACTGGAAGCCTGCTATCCTGCCCGCACCCTGGTGGTGGACGGTGATGTCACCAGCGAGGAAGATCTGCAACGTCTCTCCGAAGCAACCCAGCGTCGATTCGGGCGCGTGGATATCCTGGTACCTAATGCGGGGCTGGCGCGGGTGATTCCCTTGGAAGCGTCCTCACGGGCAGCCATTGCGGAAACCTTTGACGTGAACTTTCACGGTGCCCTGCAGACGGTTCGTACGTTTCTGCCTGAATTGAGTCATGGCTCTTCAGTCATCTTCATTACGACTTTTCTCACTCAGGTCGGTTTTCCGGGACTGGCAGCCTATTCTGCTTCCAAGGCTGCTGTGAAATCGTTGTCGCAAACTCTGGCAGCGGAACTGGGACCTCGGGGGATTCGCGTCAATTCCATTGCGCCCGGGCCGATTGACACACCCATCTGGAGTCAGGTTGGCCTGAATGAGGAACAGTTGAAAGGGGTTGCAGATCAGATTAACAGTCGTCTGATTTCCGGCTCCTTTGGCCAACCAGAAGATATTGCGGAAACCGCGGTCTTTCTGGCTTCTGATGCAGCCCGAAATATCGTGGGCCAGGAAATTGTCGTTGACGGCGGTTACACGATTGGCTGAAACGTGCCTGCTCTGAGTTCTCAACTGCGTGGATTGTGTGACAGTGAAACAGACTGTGCCTGGCTGTCGAGAAAATCTCGCAGGGTTTTAAACTGTTTGTTTGTCAGAAAGACACAGAGCTCACAGCCGGTCACATATTTTCCTGACGGATTCTGGTTCTGCCAGACGACTTTGGCGGTCGAATTGAAAAGATGCTCTCCTGCACTATGAACCTGCACGAGCAGAGATTCTTCAATTGTCAGCGGGATATCAACCAGCATGCGAATGCCATCCACCGAGACATCGCAGACTGTTCCCTCCAGTGGTTCATGACCCGAATTGCTGCCGGATCGTAACAGGCGGACTTCGATGCCTGCTTCCAGTCGTTCAAAGTTACGACGTTCATCTCCGGAACGCCGGTTATTGGATTTTCTACGATCGATCATGAACGCAACCCGCTGTCTGTATTCAGGAAACAGAATCAATCTGAGTCAGAGTGATTGATGAATAAAGCATAAGAACACTGCAAAGGAAGTATAGATCATACTTTGAGGTGGGCTGTGAGAGAGTTTGAGAATCTCTGCAGGAAACCACAACAAGGCAGCCTGTAGCGATTTTACTGCTTAACCGTTTTAAAAAGCGTCAGGTTTTCATTCAGGTTATCCTGTTCACAGAGCAGTATGACTGTATCTCCGGCCTGGATCTGATCATCGGCACCGGGAACACGGACACAGTCCTCTTTCACGACTGCGGCGATCAGGGCCTGCTTCAATTTGATATCTTTCAGCTTGGCCTGCGTGATGGGAGAATTCCTGCGGACTTCCACTTCGAGAATGACTGAGTTGCCCCCGCCGATTTCAGAGTGGCTGATGACAGGGCCGGAATGGACCATTCCCATGATCTGGCGGGTAATGACTTCACGCGGACTGACGGCCACATCAATCCCCAGTTTTTCCAGCACATTGGCATAATCAGGGCGGCGTACGATGCTCATGATGCGGTCCGCCCCCAGTTCTTTGGCTTCTACACCACACACAATGTTATCTTCGTCTCGCCCTGTTGCAGCGACGAAAACATCGGCTTTCCCTACGCGGGCTTCTTCCATTTCTGTGCGGCGTGTCGCATCGGCGTGCAGGACGGTGGTTGAGTCCAGGTGCCGGGATAGAAATTCACAACGTACCGGATCAGCTTCGAGAATTGTGACAGAGTATTCTTTTTTCTGCAGAATGCGAGCCAGGTTAAAACCGATGTTTCCTCCTCCAGCAATGATCACCCGGAATTTCAGTGCGCGCTTATGCTGGAACATGCGGTGGACTTTGTCGATGTTTTCCTGAGTACCGATCAGTGTGACGATCTGGCCGGCCTGGATAACATTGTCTGCACCAGCGATGGAAGTGGTCTTTCCGTCGGAGATCAGGCCAACACGAACGCCACTGGGGAGTTTCAGATTGCGGAGCAGAACCCCGTCGGCTTTAACACCCGATTGTACGTCGAGGACCTGAATCACCACTTCTCCCCGGGCGAAGTTTTCTACTGCGAACAGACCGGGTTCCCCGATCTGTTTTGCCAGTTCCAGGGCGGTCAGGTGTTCCAGACTGAGTAACCGGTCGATGTTAAAATGTCGCTGGTAGTCAAACGTGCTGAGATTCAGATAGGCATGATTGAACACACGGGCGACACACCGTCTGGACCCCATGGCTTTTGCCAGGCTGGCCCCCACCATATTGACTTCATCCAGGCTGGTCACCGCCAGGCACAGATCTGCACCAAGGACGCCTGCCTGGAAGAGAATCGCGGAATCACAGGCAGAGCCGCAGATGGTCTGCACGTCGACCCGATCTTCAATCTGCTCCAGAGCATGTCGGGATTTGTCGATGATGGTAACGTTATGTTGTTCGGCACAGAGTGTGTCGGCAACAAATGTGCCCACAGTTCCTGCACCCATGATGACGATATTCATATTCCACTCAACAGAAAACTGTTTCAGTCTGATTGTCTGATACGATCTCTCAACTGCTGGCACTGCGATAACTGTTCAGCGACCATTTAAAAATGGAACGCGAAACATACAGCAGAACCAGGGTAATGGAAATCGAGACCAGTGTAATCCAGGATGGTTCGAGCGTTTTAGATAATAACTGTCTGGCAGGTATGGTGACGACCAGCAGGATCGGGATCACGTACGAAAAGGCGAATTGCAGGACTTCTCCCGTTGGTGAACCGCTATAGATACTGCGCGGATAACGAGCGAAAACGGTAATATAGAACCAGAAGTCATACAAGCCCTGATTGCGTCCAAACCAGATACTGCTGCTGGCCAGGGCGATCATCAGGCTGTAAAAGAAGGCCACACCGATCATCAGCAACAGGCAGTACATCAGGATCTGCCCTGTGCCCTGCAGGCAGAGATGGAACAGCCAGCCCCACTGTCCTGCCTGGAACTGGTATTGCAGCACGGACAGAGCCGGTTCCAGGTGAGATGTCTTTGCCAGCGAATAGATCAACAGAGCCCCAGCCAGGAAAATCTGATTCAACATGGCCAGATTGACCTTTTCAAATGAAACCAGGAACTGTGTGTCAATCGGTTTGAGAAGCACGAAGTCCAGGTTTCCGTTGCGGATCAGTTCGCTGAAGTTGGCACAATTGGGCATGAAGAAAGTTTCGACGATGGCGTTGATCAGCATCCCCGTGGCCATGAAGGCAAAGTACTCTTCACGTGTCCAGTCGTTGATTGAATTAACATTGCGGTAGATGATATCAAATAGAATCAACTGAGCCGCAAACCAGAATCCACGGGTGACAATCGTGATCAGCAGATTGCCACGAAACGTCATTTCACGAATCAGAGAGTTACGGAGGAAGGTGATCCAGACACGCCCATATTGTGGGCGGGGGCTACTGGCCATTGGTAAACGGTCTTTCTTTACAAAACGAAATTCTCAAAGGACAATTTCTGTTTCAATTCGTTCCGACTATTTTATTCGATTTCCCCGGAGATGTCTGCTCTGGCCACCTGATCAGAAACATGAATTTGAATTCGTTTGTTAACTTATTTGGGATAATGTGCTTGTGAAGAATGTACGGAAAGCACCTCTGACGGAAAAAAAATCACCTTCTGACAGAATCTACCCAAAAAATCAGCCCGTTCTGGTAAGTGAAAAAGGCCTGTTACCGGTTTACCGGGTAAATTTACGGTACGTGCTCTAAAACCTGTTATGCTAATGCCGAGGTGAGATCCATGACTCCGGTCGCCTGCCCGATAAATCAATCTGTCAAACGTTCTGTATTCTTTGTTCTGGTCATGCTGATCGGCGTTGCAAGTCTTTCATCCGCTGCGTTCGCACAAAAAGACCCCTTCGGTCCTGATTCAGAGAAAACTGAGATGACCCCTCAGGAACAGGAAGAGGCTGCTCAGGAACTGCTGAAGGGGGTAGAAAAACTGGTTCTCTCACAGCAGAAACGCATCGCTTCCAAAGTGATTCGTCTTTATCCGCAATCGGAGTCGGCGAAGATTGCCAGGCTGTTGCTGGAGGAATACAAACGCTTTGGTCAACTGACGGAAGACCAGGAAAAAATCCAGGCCGAGTGGATGAATCAGGTTCGAAATCACTGGTTTGTGGAGAGAAACCCGGTTCATAATTCCTGCTTTTTCACCATTCTGGAAGGGACACAAACACCTGCAACAAAGATTGTCAACCGGTCCAAGACTCCCATCCTGTACGAACTTAAGGGACCTTCCATGCCCTGGACGGGGCCCTATCGCCTGCGGGCCGGAGAGTCGCACGAATTCCACTATACGGCTCAGGTGCGGTTCTTTCACGATGATGTTTTAGTGATGAAGACCCTGCATCATGGACAGGTCCTGCAGTTGAACAACCAAGACAGTCTACATGTCAAGTAATCAGTTGCGAGACTTGCATTTTTCTGAAAATTCTTACGAAGTCCGTTTGCAGTGCAAGTCAACTACTTATTGTCTAGTAGGAATGCAAGTTTAGATTCAATAACAAGTTAGTAGATATAAATCGGAAGCAGACTTTCCGAAAACGACTCAGATTCCCGGGCTGAATTCGTCTTTTCGGACCCGGGTAATCTCGCTATACTTCGCCGACCTCTCCAGATCATCTCGTCTGGAAACACCTCTCTCAAAGTTCAGATTTCCTGATCCTCTCTCACTCATTACTACAATACTGTCTCAGCAATCTTCTGCTGAGGTTCACCTAAGGAGCCTCACAGGTGAGGTTAATATATTCATCATCCGTACAGAAAATGGTGCTGGTGCTACTGTTCTGCGCTGCTCACATTGAGTTGTATGCACAGCAGGGAACTGGCAGGAAGCCTTTTCTGGCTCCCTCACCACATGTCAATCAGCAACGACAACATCCCTCAGCTCCTACCCAGGCACAGGCTTTTCTGGAAAAGCAATATGTTTCGCAGTCTCCGAACCCGGTCCAACTGGGGGTTCCGTTGCACGATTCCGCACCTGCCCAGCCTGCGAACTGGAACCGGGGAATCGCTGAAAGGTTACCCCCGCTTTATTCCCATGACAGGCCCACTTCGCGCAATTCTGCGACACAGATTCGACAGGTGCAATCAACGGAAGCGGTTTACGGTCCCGATCTGATCTCAGAGGACCCTGTCTATTCCACAATGGAAACAATGCCCGAATCCGTGGAGACTTATACCGAATCTATCGAACAGCTGTGCCAGGAAAACTGCTGGGGCTGGACGGTACTGCCGACAGACCTGCTTTATAAATCTTATCTGGCAGGTCCCAAAGAATCCCGCATGGCTATGGGGGTTCTGCATGAAAAAGATATCGGCTGGCAGCTGGAGCTGGAAGCCGGTGCCCGCGTGGGGATCTTGCGTTACGGTTCACTGAACGACGATGTTCTGGAGGGCTGGCAGCTGGATCTCGAAGGTGCAGGGCCTCCCCGCCTGAATATGGAAGAGGAGCTGGATCTCGAGGCAGCTGATTTCCGTGTCGGTGTCCCTTTGACCTGGAGGCGAGGAGCCTATCAGGCGAAGTTTGCCTATTATCATACCAGTGCCCACGCCGGTGATGAGTATATGAAACGCAATCCCAGTTTTCAGCGAATCAATTATGTACGGGATGTCTTTGTTCTGGGCGGAGGTTATTTTCCAGATCCGGATTTACGGCTGTATGCGGAAATTGGCTATGCCTTCAACACCGATGGCGGAGCGGAACCCTGGGAACTACAGTTTGGTGCCGAGTTCAGTCCCGTCGAACATAATGGATTCCAGGGAGCGCCCTTCTGGGCTGTGAATGGTTATTTACGTGAAGAAGTCAACTGGGGTGGCAACGTCTGTATGATGGTGGGCTGGCAGTGGCGTGGCGACCGGAATAACCATCTGTTTCGCATCGGTCTGCAATATATCGATGGAAAGACAATCCAATATCAGTTCTATAACAATTCCGAGCAGATGATCGGATTTGGTACCTGGTACGATTTCTAAGCAACTCGCTATCTCAACAGACTCTGCTATAATACCCCTCTGGCTGTTGAATATCGTGAATTTAGAAGTTTTGGAGCGAAACGGAACTGATGGCAGGGGGGAAAGTTTACTTAGTCGGCGCTGGTCCGGGTGACCCGGGATTGATCACGTTAAAAGGGATCGAATGCCTGCAGAAGGCGGATCTGATCCTGTATGACGGACTGGTGAATCCTCTGATTCTGCAACATGTCTCTTCAGAAGTGGAGCGAACCTGCCGCGTTTCTGAAGGTTGTAAAAATCGGCGTGTTCTCCAGCAGGATGAAATCAACCAGCGTTTGATTTCTGCTGCTCTGGAAGGGAAGACCGTTGTTCGGCTGAAAGGGGGAGACCCTTTTATTTTCGGGCGGGGCAGTGAAGAAGCCGTTGCCCTGCGCAATGCCGGAATTGATTACGAAGTCGTGCCCGGAATCACAGCTGCAACAGCCGCCGCCGGTTATGCGGGTATCTCAGTGACGCATCGTGCGCACGCTTCTGCAGTCGCTCTGATTACCGGACACGAAGATCCCACCAAGCCGGACTCAGCTCTGGATTATGACGTGCTGGCGAAATTTCCCGGTACACTCGTGTTTTATATGGGACTTCATAAACTCGAGCGGATCGTGGAGTCACTGATTCAGTCCGGAAAAGCAGGTGAAACGCCGGCTGCAGTGATCAGTCGGGGAACGACTCCGTTTCAGAGAACCGTACAGGGACAGCTATCGAAGCTACCCGAGCAGGTCAGGCAAGCGGGTCTGGTAGCTCCTTCATTAATCGTAATTGGCGACTGCGTTTCCCTGCGAGATCAGATTTCCTGGTTCGAGCAAAAGCCTTTGTTTGGTCTGCAGATCGGGATCACTCGCGCTGAGGAACAGTCAGAAACCGAGATTAAACGGGCCTTGGAGCTGGGGGCACAGCCGGTGCTATTACCAACGATCAAGATCGATGCACCTGCAGACTGGGCACCAGTGGATGCTGCCATCGCGCGGCTGGAAGAATACCAATGGCTGGTCTTTACCAGTGCCAATGGTGTGAACTATTTCCTGAATCGCCTCTGGGACACCGGCTTTGATGCGAGGAAGCTTGCACATTTGCGGATCGCTACCATTGGGCCTTCGACTGCCGAGGCTTTGCAGCGATTCCATCTAAGGGCAGATCTGATTCCCGATCAGTACCGTGCTGAAGCGCTGGCAGCCGCCCTGAAGCCCCTGGTCCAAGATCAAAAACTTCTCTGGGCGGGTGCAAACCGGGGGCGTGAAGTTTTACAGACTGAATTAGCAGAAGTCTCAGCCACTGTGGAGAAAATTGTGGTTTATGAAAATCATGATGTGTCTGCCTGGGATACTGAGAGTCTGAAACTTCTGGAATCCGGTGTAATCGACTGGGTGGGACTGAGTAGTCCTTCGATTGCCAGGAACTTCAGTCGACTGTTAACGGAAGCGGCCCGCCAGCAGCTTGGCAGGAAAACCCGGCTTGTGAGTATCAGTCCCGTGACGACTCAGGCTGCCAGCGAGGCAGGACTGACGGTTGATGCGGAAGCGGAAGAGTACCACTGGGACGGTATTTTTGCTGCGATTCAACGGAGTGTCTCCCCTTAGGAAATTCAGCCTGCAACGTAACTGTTTTCTTCCCACAGCCCTAAATCGGATAAAAAGGTTGCTATTGACCTGAAATCCAAGATCAGCGATATTGCCGACCCAGGAAACACGAATTGAAGGTATTTGCCAGCTGAAACTGGCAGAAAATGCTGTTGCTAACCTTCGATTTCACAATGGTTTATTAATTTGATCTCACTGTTGAGCCAGGGAAGGCGACACTGATGCGATTATTAAAACGTGGCATAAGCTGTCTGACAATTACGGGTTATATCGGAATCTTGTTGTTTGGCATTTTCAGCCATACATTCTCTTATCGGACAGGCAGTCACCCCGGGATGTATTACATCGTCTGGGATATGTTCTGCGGCTGGTCCGCTTATTCCATTCGCACTCACATCATTGGCGAAGGGATCAGCGGCAAGTATTATGAACTCGCTCCCGGGCCCTGGGGTGATTATCAGCCCTACGGTGAGTTGGGACGTCGTCACTACGATACAACAGGAGATGCCTGGGTGCGGATGGCGATGAATACCCTCGATAAAACGGATCATGAGCCGATACTCCGGATCCTGTGTATCGAGGAAGCCTGGTGCAAGAAATATAATCTGCCCGACGCTGTCTGGGATCGAAGGTATGAAGAACAGAAAGATTTCCAGAATTATTATCGTCTCCGAAAAGTGATTACTCCTGAAGGGATCGTGGCGCAATCATATGTTCCGTGGTTGACGCGCCAGCGCACGCTGCAGGTCAGTGATAATCCACGACTCTTATCTGATATGAACCGCGGTCGATCATTCTTTGCGACAACCGTTGGTCAGCAGGTTTCCTCGCCCGGTTTTCAACATGACCCGGATGTTCCCGTCCATCTGTCTTCCCCGGTTGGCAATTAAGCTTTCTGCACTTAGTTGTTTCTACAGTGTTCCTTTTTTCGAATTCGATTCGCTACCACAAACAGGATTGCAAGCATGGATGCTCAAGAAGTGATTTCAACAAAAACAGGAATGATTCGTGATCGCTTCCACCAGTTCTTTTTTGCCAAAGAAGTTCCCTATGGGCTGGCGATTGTCCGGATGCTGGTTCCCCTGGTTCTGCTGGGGACAGTTTGTACCCGCTGGCCTTTTGCACGTGAACTGTTTTCTGCAGATGGTGCACCAGCGCCTCTGGCTGACCTGTTTCGTTATTATGATTATTTACCGGTCCTGCCAGGCACGGTTGCTGTCGGGCTGTTTGCCGCTCTGGGATTCTTTCTGTTCTGCTGCAGCATTGGCTGGATGACACGATTTTCACTGATTGCTTCGGTGGTGCTCTATACCTATTTCTGCTGCATGGACTGTATTAGCATGGCGACCAAGTACTCTGCCATTGCCACGCATGTTCTGTTTATCCTTTCGATTTCCAATTGTGGTGCGGTCTGGTCGGTGGACAGCTGGTTGAAAGGGAGAAAGGCGGCACGGACCTGGCCTCAGTATGCCAAAACGGAACCGCCGCGGTTTGAAATCTGGCCTCAACGCCTGATGCAGATTCTGATTGCCCTGGTCTACTTCGGAGCAGCAGTGACCAAACTGCATACTCCCGGTTATCTGGAAGGAGACCAGATCATTTACTGGGCAATGTCCCGCTACAATAATCCTCATCCCCTGGGTGAGTTCCTGACTCAGTTCCCCATTATTGTGTCAGCGATGTCTTATATTGCCATCGTGTGGGAAATCGCATTCATCTTTGTCGTCTGGCGTAAATGGGGACGACCCATCGCACTGGGACTGGGAGCCGCCTTTCATATTGGCACTACTTTTTCACTGGGTCTGTATATCTTCCCGATGGTTTCGATCTCGATTTACTTCTGTTTTCTCAAGGAGCAGGATGTGCAGTGGCTGTCGGCCCGTCTGCGACGACTCTATCGACAGGGAGGCTGGTTCCAGCAGAACATGGATCGTTGCAGATCGCTGGTTGAGCAATATCGGCCTCAGCCTGTCGCCCGCTGGAAATCTCCGACTGCCTGGGTAACGGGAATTGCTGCTGTACTGGCACTGAGTATCTACGTTGAATACGAACAGGATCCTTATGGTATTCGTCGGCCAGAGGGGCGAATGACGCTGCATGAAGTTGAGCCTGAAATGGTAGCGCAGATGCTCAAGCCGGAGCAGACCATGCGCGAAAAAGATAAATTTCTCTCAGTGGATGTGGGAACGCAGATGGTGGGAGGCTGGCTGATCAACCGCAAGTCAGAATTCATGCTGGGCGAAACGATGCTGGTGCAATGCTGTCTGAATCCACCGCATGAAGATCTCTGGGTCGACTGCCATTTCTGTGAAGAAAGTGGACGCATCGTTTATCGTGCCGGGCAGATTGCTCCCCGCGAAAATCTGCGGGCTGTATTTCAGTTCTATCCCGAAGAAGTTCTGGAACCGGGAAACTACTTTATCTCGGTCAAATCCAAAGGGAAAGAAGTGTTGCGTCGCTCGGTCACTCTGCTTCCTAAACTTTCCGCTATGGCAAACTAAATAGCGGACCTGACAGGCCAGATCCCCATGGTAGCAGGTTACTGCTCGGGAGCTGATTTGATCAGTTTTTCAATCGCAGCATTTAAAACCGATTCGACCTGCGGTGCCACCAGACTTGCTCCGGGGCTCGATTCGTACCCTCCCTGGGAGTAGGCGATTTCAGTGCAGATATAGCCGGGACCATAGTCTCCGTAGGCTGCCAGACAGACGGTGCGCTCCGGAGCCAGTCGCTGTGCTTTTAACTGGTATTCGACAAACAGTTCGCCTGGCAGATGCAGAATGGAAGCTGATTTGAGGTGCAGGCAGGTGATGGGGATCTGATGACCCGCTTGAGCGCGCTGGTACCACACCAGCTTAAATGCAGCAGAGGAACGTTCGCGGGGCGTTTTACTGGTATCGTTGATGATGGACTTGAGTTCGTCTGGTTTCAGGTGAGTCGAAACAGGCAGTGCCGTCATCTCGGTTTGCCAGTGCAGGTCAGACGAAGTGACTTCCATTTTCTGCTGGTTTTCAAACGCCTGCTGCATGGCCTGTTCGACGCGCTGAGCAAGAATTGGTCGCATTTCCGGTTCGCCGTTATTGTATTTGCCGGCAGCGACATTTCCGGCAGCCCCGTTAAAGTAGACATTGAGTGTGCCTGGCAAAGCCTGATTCCGGGCTTCGCGGGCCATGCCGACAAATTCATAATTGACGTCTCCCTGCCCATAGTAGCTTTGGGGATGAGTCGCATAGTAATTCAGAACCGCTACTGGGTGTTCTCCGTTCCAGAAACAGAGGGCACGCAGATCAGGATCGATGACTCCTTCCGGTGCCTGGATCGCAGCCGGAGATTTCGATTTACTCCACCGCATCAGTCGGACTTTTCCATCTGCTCCCAGCAGCCTGCGATTTGAGGCAACTTTGTTCACTTTCGCTTTGCCGATGCCGAGGTGTGTTACGGTTTGTGGTTTCTTTAAACCCGCGCGGATCGCATTCGCGACGTTCTGGATGCACTGCATGGAATATGCATTGTCATATTTCTTACCACCCAGCCCCTGGGCTTCCAGGATGCGTCCAGTGGCGAAATCAATCCGGGGGGCGTCGTGCTGGTGCAGCGAGTGCACAGCGACGCGATCTGCCGAGGTCCCGGCTGCCTCGGCAATTTTTTCCCGCCAGGTATCGTAGCCCTCGTTGCCGATTCCGATCGCATCCACCGCGCACAGGACCACCGGCTTTTCGTCAGAGAGCAGGACGATTCCCCGGGCATACAGGGGTGTCACGATTTTCCGGGCTGGGGCATAAGCGACCGGCATTCCCAGTTCGGGAGTGACGTCCTGATTAAAAGTGACGATTTGCAGCTCTCCTGCGAACAGGCTTTGTGCGAGGCCTGACAAGAGCAGAATCAGAAATGTAGCTGAGAGGATTTGATCACGGAGAAGCATGCTTTCTGTTTCCTTAGCGAGTTTTCAAGCAGATGTTGCAGGGAGGCGGTCTGGAGAGCAGCTTTCGAAGTTAAACAGATTTCGAAGCGGAAGCAAGCAGTCAGGACGGCGATTTGTCTCCCCCTGCAGTTTGAAGAGCCAGTTTTGGACGTCCTGTAACAGAGAGCACAAAACAGTTAGAGGGGCTCAGATTTCTCTTAACGGGCCATTTTGTGAAATTTTTTAAATTTTTCGCAATTTCGCATCTCTCACAGACGTCCAATCTTCCAGTGAATAAGCCAAAAAAACTATACTGGATTATATAAACTCTGAATTTGACGCTTTTTACGCGATTGCCCTGTTTGCTGTCCATTCTCAATGGATGCCTGGGTACTGAGTAATGTACAAAAGGTGGGTTACATGCGCTATCTGAGATGCACTCCTCGTTTCGTTCTTCTGGTATGTCTGACCTGCACATTCCTGGGTGAAGAGTCACACACCGCACTCGCTCAAACTAAGGTCGAAGCAGAGAAGCCTGCGACTGGTGGTCCAGAATCGTCAGCAGAAAAGCAGGATGACTGGGATCGTCTGATTTATATTCCGTTCAAGAATATTAAGGACGTTTTCCAGAAATCGGATGCAACTGTCTTTATGCCCTATATTGAGTATCTGAAACTGTGGTCGCAGTCAGCAGGAGTGGGGACCGATGGTAAAATCCAGTTTCCCGTGAAAGCGGTCGTTACCAGTTCGGCTTACACGACGACAATAGAAGAAAACGTTGCCCGGATCAAATGCGATCTGACCATTCAGGTGATGGGAGATCCCTGGGTCGAAATCCCTTTGCAGTTTGGTGACGCCGCGATTGGCAAAGTCACCTCAGAGAAATCGAAAGTCTTTTTGCGCGGGACCGGTCCTGGTCGTTATGCGCTGCTCCTCTCGGAAAAAGGCGAACATCAGGTACAAATCGAACTGTTAACGCGCGTCAAAAATTCTCCCGAAGGACATCATTTTCAGTTTGTCTGTCCCACGGTCGGGATCACCACTCTGGACCTGACGATTCCCGAAGCAGATCAGACCGTGAAAATCACTCCCCAACTGGTTCGTCTGCCGGCGGAATCGACTCCGAAATCGACCGTTGTCAAATCTACTGTGGGAGCGACGGATCAGATCAGCGTGCTCTGGTATCCCCGGGAGAGCAGTAAGCCAGAGATGGATCTTCTGGCAAGCGTCGAAAATTCCACTCTGGTCTATATTCGAGATGGGCTGGTCCATACGCAGGCAACTCTGAAATATGATGTACTCAGAGGCGATATGAAATCGGCGCGGATCGCGGTTCCCCTGAATGATCGTATTCTGGATCTTTCCTCGGCGAATACGAAAATCAAAAGCTGGAAGGTTGAAAAAGGCGATGGTCGTCAGGTGATTCAGGTCGACTTTCTGAATCAACTGCAGGACGATGCCCAGATTGAAGTTCATACTGAAAAGGAAATTCCGGAGGAGCCATTTGAGATTCTGGGACTGTCCGATTCAGCAACGCATGGCATTCATGCCCTGGATGTCATTCGGGAAAGTGGGCAGATCGCCATTGATGCCGGGGATTCAATGACCTTTTCGGTGACGAAGATGGAAGGGGTGACCCGGAGTGAAGCTTCGAATGTTCCGAGTCCGCTACGACGATCGGGAGCCGTTTATTATCGCTTTTTCAATCCATCGGCCACGCTGCAGATTCGCGTCCAGCCCCTGGAACCGCGGATTTTTGTGACACAACAGACCGACTGTTACTTTGGTGAAGACGAGATCAAGGTCAGTGCGCAATTGAGTTATCATATCCAGCGCGCGGGTATATTTTCATTCCAGTTGAAAGTGCCGGATGATCTGGAAATTGACTCTGTCAACGTCCCCGGTTTGAAAGAGTACAACTTCGACAAACAGTCCCGCATCTTAACAGTCTCCCTGCAGCAGAAATTTCAGGGTAATTTGCTCCTGCAGGTTCGTGCTCACCGGGATCTGGCACAGGATGATCTGTCCGGAACCGTAAACATTCCGCTGCTGGAAGCGACTGGTGTGGAACGGGAGACAGGCCAGATCGCCATCTATGCACCGGAATCCATGGAACTGATTATCAGCAATCCGGATGTGGTCGGTGCTCAGCCTGCCAGCAATCCGCAGCAGCGTCGGCAATCCAACCTGGCGCTGGCGTCTGTGTGGGAATATAACCGTCGTCCCGTGGTGATTCCGGTTGAGATTCAGATCAAGCCAACACGACTGGTTGCTGATGTTGCAACCTCGATCAAAGTCAAAGAACAGATTGCGGAAGTAACCAGTCGGATTGACTACCAGGTCCAATACGCGGGGGTCGATACCTTTCGTTTCGCAGTTCCGGAGGCAGTCGCAGATCTGATTCAGATCCGGTCGATTTCACCCGCACCGGCGCCTTCTATCAAACAGAAAAGTCGCGCTGCTGAAGCTGTAGATGGCTGGGTCACCTGGACGGTGGTCACCCAGCGAAATGTGCAGGGCCCCTATTCTCTGGCAGTCAATTACGACATTACACCTGGTTTACAGGCTGTGGCAGCAAAGCCTGCGGAAAAGAAGCTGGCGGAAGGAAAACAGGCCTCTGAAAAGGAAGGGGGCAAAGATCAGGAAGATCCGGAAGCAGAAGCGAAAGCATCTGATAAGCCGGCAGAAGCCGAAGCGGGAGAAGTCGCTTTAAAACAGATTGCCTTACAGCCTGTGAAAGTTCTAGGTCTGGAAAAATCGGACGATCAACCCCGCTCACGCAATGTTCCACTGGCACGCGTTTATGGTGAAATCGCTGTCAGCAAATCCAAGACACTCTCAGTCACAACCGCTCAACTGGCAGACCAGCTGGAGCCAATCGATCTGCGGGAACTGACACTGCTGCCCCAGGAAGGCTTTCTGGCCTATCGTTATTTCAGTCAACCAGTCATGCTTGATCTGGCGTCAACACGACACCAGATTCAGGAAGTCGTGGAGACGATTGTGCTCAAATCACTCGTGGAAATCGTAGTGAGTAAAGAGGGGCGTTCGACATATCGCTGTCGGTACCTGATGAAATCCAGTGAGCGACAACAGTTAAAAGTTGCATTGCCCGAGGGAATCGAGCCTTTAAGTATCACCGTTGCTGGACAGCCTGTACCACTCGAAAAGGCAGATGACAGCGAGAATGAAGAGGGCTGGACGAATTACTTTGTAAACGTCTCCCGCGATCAGGCTTCTGGTAATGCGTTTCTGATCAGTCTGATGTTTACCAAATCCGTGCCGCGCATAACGGATTCTCCCGGTGGAAAATTAACACTGCTCTTACCTCGTCTGGGAGGCACCCAGGCTGACAATGTGGTCGTACAACAGTTGAAAACTGTGATCTGGATCCCGGAAGAGTATGCCCTGGTTCGAGCGACAGACGACTTTGAAGCGGAATACGAACCCTATTTATCCGGTGGGATTCCTCATCGGGGTGGTGTCACAGCAACCGCCTCAGATTTCGATTCCTGGATTGGTTCTACCGCTGTTTCTCTTATTGATTTTCCGACAGAAGGCCGCGCTTACAGCTTCACCCGCCTGGGGAGCAGCCAGGAGATTGGAGTTTCCTGGTGGAAGCTTTCTGTTTTCAGCTGGGTACTGGGAGGGGCGCTGTTCATCATTGCTGTGGTGATGCGGAATACGTCCTGGGAAAACAAAGTGGCTGTCCTGATCCTGCTGGCATTTCTCCTGGCGATGTTCAGCCTGACGCAGGCAGACAAAATCCTGCACGGCATCTATGCGGCCCGTTTCGGAATTCTCGCACTGGTTTCCATCTGGATTGTCTATACGATTGCGGCACTGCGTTCCGGAACTGGATCCGGGATGAGTCAATCGTCGCAGTTGAAGACGAATGGAAACTCGGCAGCAGTCATTCCACCCCCAGGTGTGTTTGATGACTTCCAGGACGATAAGTCCGAAGAGAAATAAAACAACGATCGAATATCAGATTACGCGGAAATTGCCGGAACAAAGATAACTGACTGTGAGCGACAAACTGCATGAGGTTCGCCATGAATAAAATGATTAAAAATACATCAGCACCAGTTGTAAATGGTGGTCGCTCCGGATTGGGAAAGTACAGGGTTATGCATCGATTGTTTGCAACTCTGGTTTGTCTGGGGACATTGTCATTCTCCGCACCTCAAAGTCTCTTCGCTCAGAAATCCGCCCAAAAACAGGCTGCCGTAAAACAGAAGATGCCTGTCTCAAAATTACCTCACTGGCCTGAGACGGCAGTCTATCTCCCGCTGGATCAGCTGGACGCTTTAATGACGCGCGACCGCAGCGGGGTGCTGCTGTCCCGCGCGCAATACGAGAAGCTGAAAAAACAGGCGGAAGTGAATGCCGGGGGAACTGGGCTGCCTGACACGAGGGTCATTGTTTATGGGGCCGCATATGAAGCCACCATTTCAGAACGACAGTTAATCATCAATGCAAAAATCTCGATTCGCCAATTTCCCCAAAGTCTGACCGTTGTCAGCCTGCCATTGACTGGTCTGGCAGTCGAATCTGCTCAGTTGAACGGACAGCCGGCGATGATTGCCCGTGGTGAGGGACAACAGCCCGTATTACAGCTTTTCAGTCAAACCGCCGGGGAGCATCAACTGGAACTGCGATTCTCAGCACCGTTAAATACGGTTGGCAGCGATCAGGTCTCACAATTCAAGTTGCTGTCCGGAGTTCCCAGCCAGTTCAAAATCAAAGTTCCTGTAGACCGACATCTGGTGGTCAATGATCTGAAGGTCAAATCATCCTCTCAGGATGGGAAGCTGGCAGCCTATGAATTTCCGGTGGGGGGAGACGGGCAGGTCAGCATCAGAATTACCGAACAGTCACAGCAGCAGGCCAATGACTCGCTGGTCTTTGCCCGGAGTGGAATCGGCGTTTCAGTCAGTCCGGGGAAAGTCGCCTGGCAGGCGCAGACCACGCTCAATATTTACGGGCAGGCACTGGATCGGGTGCTCCTGAGTGTGCCGCAATCCCTGGAAATTGTCAGTGTTGAGTCGACCGGTCTGGAATCGTGGGCGCTGAACGACAGCATGCGGGATCGGGGGCGAACTGAAATTACCCTGAATTACAGGCAGCCCATTGAAGGCGAACGCCAGATTATCTGTCGTGGCGTGATGACAACGGAAGCGGATGAAGACTGGGATGTCCCGGATCTGTTTATCGAGAAAGTCAATTCGCACGTCGGTTCCGTCCTGATTCGCTATCCGCCCGGAGTTCGTTTGCAGATCGAGAAAACCCGTAATGTCAGGCGCAAAGCTCAGGAATCAATCACGCCGCGGAAGAAGTCTGCTGAAAGACAGATGGCGGGCCCTGGTTTTGATTTTGATTTCTGGCAGGAGGACTTCCGCATCTCATTGATTACGCAGGAGAAACGTTCCGAAGTCCAGATGGCGTCTTCTACGGTCGTTGACATCAATGAGCAGGGGATGGATCTGCGCCTGGTCACAACGGTGGAGAGCCTGTTTGCTCCCATGTTTGAATTCCAGATGAAGATTCCGGCCGAGTGGACCATTCTGGGAGCGACGTTCAAAGACCAACAGATCGACTGGAAAGAGTCTTCGCGTGAAGCGGGGACCAAACTGATTCGCCTGCCGTTCCCTGGGGCATTGCCGGCAAATCAGGAAGCCCGAGTGATTATTGACGCCCACCGGGACCTGGAAAACTGGCCCCCCGAAACAGAAGGCCAGCTGTTAAACCTGCCCGAAATCGAATTACCTCAGGCTAAAATTCTGGAGGGGACCCTGGTCATTAATGCCGAGGATGACTGGGATCTGGTCCCCAGCGAGCTGTCCGGTCTGGAGCCCATGCCGGAGCGGATTCCCAAAATGCGGTTTGGCTATCAGTATCAGGACAACAACTATTCAGGCAGCCTGACCGTTTCCCGCAAACCGCTGCAGATGGCCGCACATCACCTGCAGTATGTCAGACTCGATCAGACCACACTCTTTTCGCACTATGAAGCCACTTTGAATGTTGAGCGGGGCAGTTTTCGCTCTCTGATGGTCGCCTTGCCGGAAAGTGTCGGGACCAACTTGCAGTTTCGGCTGCTCCGTACCGCAGGACGCATCATCGAACAGGCAGCTGATGAACCGCAAAACGGAGTTCGCGTCTGGAGACTGAAAATGGATCGGCGTTTGAGTGGCAAGCAGATCCTGACTGTGACAGTTGAACAACCCCGTAAAAGTGGAGAGGTGGTCCAGGTTCCTCAATTGCAGATTATGTCCGCAGATCGCCAGTATGGTGAGGTCGCCTTTGAAGCGGAAGGGGATCAGCGTCTGGAGATCAAAGCAACCGGTGTCAGGGGGCAATTGTTAAGTTCCATCGATGCTGCCGAGCTGCCTGTCCCAATCGCCTATCAGCCTCGGGAACGCATCGTCGCCGCCTATCGATTTGTGGGGGCTGGTCACCAGATTCAGGTTCAGGAAACCCGTTTTGATCAGACAGCGATTCCCACCGCGATTGCTCATCAGCTGGACATCAAGAGTGTGCTGGGATCCGCGGGAGAAGTACAGAATGAGGCGAGTCTCATTTTCTCTGCCGTCGGGATTCAGTCCCTGCAGGTAACTCTTCCTGAAGGATCAGAACTGTTGTCAGCCCAGATTGGGGGGACTCCGGTAGAAGTTCGTCAGACCGGTTCGGCGTTCATCATTCCCGTGACAGCTGACAGTCAGTCCGATGGTACACATATTTTGAAACTGCTCTATGACGCCAACCGCTCGAACGTGGAATGGAAAGATCAACTGTCCGCGACGCCGCCTCAAGTATCTGTAGTCGATGGAGCAGGGCAGATTCAACCACTGCAGATTCTGAATCAGGCCTGGGTGATTCTGTATCCGAAAGACACCTTTATTACGAATAGTAAAGGGGACTTTCTCCCCGAACAGCCCCTGGGACGACCGGGAATGATCGAACGGGTCCGTCAGCGTCTCTCCGTGGTTCCGGTCCGTGATATCGGGGGCAGGGTGATTGCCGCGAGTTTCGTGTTGCTGATCGCTGTGATAAGTGTGTTTGTCTATCGCAGAGGAGGCGCAAATGTAGTCGTGTCTCTGTTTATTGGGTTTATTCTGCTCTGTGTGGTGGTCACCCTCATGCTGCCGGCAGTGCAGCAGTCGCGCGAGGCTGCGCGTCGCTCTGAATCCAAAAATGAACTGAGGCAGCTTGAATTGTCGATGCATAACTATTTTGACTCAGATGCGCAGGTGGAATTCAGACAGGGTTCCGCTGAGAATCCAACGCCGATGGCAGCACCTGCTCCCGGCTTTGAAAAGAGCGAGCAGGCAGATGGATTGGCGCGAACGATGAGCGAGCCGGCATCTGAAAGCGAACGGTTGCGTCGGTTGCAAGGGGCAATCAAACAAAGTGAGGATGCCAAATTCAAGCGACAGGCGGGAGGCATGCAGGGCAAGCCCACCTCTGCAGGCGTGATGGGAGAGATGGCGCAACCTCAAGCAGAGCTTCCTCCTCCGGCGAAAGCACTTGGCGGCCGTCTCTCGGTGGTCGCTCCCTTACCCGAGCCGAGAGGTTATCGTTCACTGGCGTTTCAATATTATGGTGAACCAGTGGAGAAAGGTTTGACACTGGATGTTTCGTTACAAGCCCTCAAGAGCAGTCGGCGACTGTTCCTGGTGGTGCTGGTGGGAGTGCTCTGGCTGGGCTGGTTATTGCGCAGCCGTTCCTGTTTACAGAGATGCCTGGCGCTGCTGATCGGAATCTTTCTGCCGGTCAGCTGCAGTGCTTTTCTGCCGGCAGGAGTTCAGCCGATTCTGGATGGGATCTTTGCCGGCTCGCTGCTCGTCGGATTCTGCTGGAGTGTAGAGTGGTTGCTCTGCAAACTGGCTCGAAAATGCTGTCACTGGTGCTGTCCTGCTGAAAGTAAGCAGGTAACTGTCACCACACTGCTGTTGCTGGGGCTCTTCCTGGGGGCACCAGTCAATGGTTTTGCCCAACCCAAGGTGAAACCCCCGGTTCCCAAACTGCCTCAGAATCTGGTCATTCCTTATGATGCAGGGACCGATCCGCTCAGTTCACAGCGGATCTTTTTACCTCAGTCTGAATTCAAAAAGCTCTGGAACGCAGCCCATCCCGAGCAACCAGTCGATCAGCAGGCTCTGTCAACAGGGACTGTCAGCCAGGCACTCTATGCCGCTGAATTGAACCCGGGGGCAGAACCCGGTCAGGCAGTCGTACATGTCACCGGGCGGCTGGTGATTCATACGGTTGGTCAACAGCCGGTGACTATGGCTGTCCCCCTCGGGAAATCAGCCATTAGTAGTGCGCAGCTCGACGGAAAATCTGCCACGCTGTTAACTCATCCGGAGCACTTGTTTTCCAGCGTGAAAGCCGTCTCGGAACATTTCTACTCCATTGTCATTCCCAAGGCGGGGCTGCACATTCTGGATCTGGAATTTGATTTGCCTGCCCAGCAGAGTGGCACGGCGGGGAGCTTCAAGATCGATCTGAATGCGGTGGCCAGCGGGCGTTTGACACTGGGGTTGCCCGAAGCAAGTTCACAAGTCAGTGTGACGGGTACCAGGGCCACGTATCGTAAACAGACTGTGGCTGGCAAGACGACTCTGGAACTGCCCATTGATCAGGGAGGATACCTGCAGATTTCCTGGCGTCCAGCAGAGGAACGAGGTGCGATTCAGGGTATTATCCATTGCGACACGAATCTGTCTGCCATCGTGCAGGACGCCGGCCTGCGGCTGCACAGCGTGCATCAGTATCACGTACGTCAGGGAACCATTAATCAGGCTTTGTTGAAAGTTCCTGAAGACATCCGCATTCAGTCTGTCACTGGTCCCGATGTCGGTGGCTGGGAAATCGTAGGCACGGGAGAAGAACGTCGCATTAAGGTCTTTTTCAGACGCGATATTAAAGACACGACACAGATCAGCCTGATGGCGTTTCAGTCTTTGTCTGTCGGGAAGCAGAATCGTTCGTTGAGCCTGCCCCAGTTTGTGCCGGAAAATATCACCAATGAAACAGGGACGCTTGGAGTGTACTCAGAACCCCAGTTCCAGATTCGTCCGGAAAAGATCACTGGTGCCATTCAAATCGATACTCAGAAATTTGTGAACCCGGAATCGGGGTCGCCAGTCTGGAAAGTATCCGGACAGAGTCTGCAGCCCCAATGGGCTTATCGTTTTTCCCGGAGGCCTGTTGAGACGCAGTTCTTTCTCTCGCGCAAACAGCCGGAAAAACAGGCGGTTGCCGAGCATGCGGTGTTCGTGACACCCCGCAAAATGAGCCTTTCCAGCCGGATTCGATATCAGCTCAAGGGGATTCCCGAATCGACTTTTGTGATGGAACTGCCAGAGTCCTACCTGGTGTTGAATGTCCAGGCGCAGGGATTGGATGACTGGTATGTAATCGAACAGAATGCCGACGATATGCGGGTGCTGGTTCTGGAGTTTGCGGAACTGAAAACGAATCTGGCGGAAATTGTCGTCGATGGAGTGATACCGCGTCAGGGGAACCAGCAGCAGGCAGAGGTTATGATGCCGACTCCCCTGGTGGTTTCTTCGGTACGCAGCGACCTGGCGATCTGGGTTGATGAATCTCTGGTGGCCCGTGCCTCCGAACTGGATGACTGGCGCGCCATTTCGTCTGCCGATCTATCTCCGGAACTGAAAGGGCAACGGCCCCGCCTGCCTCAGTTTGCCTATCGTTCAACGGCAGAATTGCCTGAGTGGATTAAACTGGAATTGACCCCCGCGCAACCGAATGTGACTGCCAATTCACTGGTGATGACGACTGTGGGTAATGTTTCGGTTAGCCATACGGTGGGCATTCAGTGGTCAATCCAGGGGGCCGCAACCGATCTCCTGTCCTTTACAACGCCCGCGTGGCTGGGTGAGCACCTGGACTTCCGGGGGGACTCGATCCGTCAGATCAACAAACGTGTGATTGGGAATGAGATCATCCAATGGACAATTCATCTGCAGAACTCGGTTGAGGGAACTTATTTTATTACCGCGGAAACCACGCAGGCTCCTCCAGTAGACGGTAAGATCGAAATTCCTCAGGTTCGTGTGATGAACACCAGCATTCAGGTAGATTCGCAGACGACGGAACTGGAAACGCAGCAGCATTATTTCATGCTCGTGAATCACAGCTGGGCGCGGTTGAATCTGTTAAATCCCGAATCCATTTCACCGGTTGATCGCGAAGAAATGCCGCTGAAGCTCGACGATACTCTGGCCAACCAGGCGATGACCCTGGCGCGTCTGCTGGCGAGCGGGAAGTCCCCCGTTTATCAGATACAGCAGTTTCAGGCAGACCAGGGAGCCGCTGCTGCCGTGAATCTGTCACAACTGACGACCGTACTGGCTCACGACGGCAGCTGGAAGACGCATGCAAACTACCGTCTGCGAAATCGTTCTCGACAGTTCCTGGCGATCAGGCTGCCGGAAAATTCGCGGGTTCTGAGCGCGTTTGTAAAAGGAGTTCCCACCGCTCCTGTTTTACTCAAACAGCAGACAGAAAAAGATGAAAACGCTCCCAAGAACCATGAGACGTATTTACTGGCCCTGCCGAAAACGAGTGCGGCTGATCTTTCTTTTTCAGTGGATCTGATCATCGCAGGTCGTCTGGCTGCCCACTTACCTCAGGGAGCATTCAACTGGCAGGGGAAAACAATCGATTTAGATCCACCCCGGATCATCACACCCGCCGAAAATGCCGAGTATGGAATTCCCGTGGCACAAACCAAATGGGCTGTTTATGTGCCCAATGACTATTCTGCAACTCCGCTGCTGGATGACCCGCGGACTAATATGTCACTGGTTCTGGCCGAATCGGATTACAGCAAAGTGGACGCTTCCATGTCGAGTGTTGTGAAAGATGTCGAAAATCTCTACTCCGTATACAGCGGCAGTAAGAGCGACCGGGTTCGCAAACGTGTCATCGATAATCTCAAGCAACTGGAACTGAAACTGGATAACGCTCCGCAGACTCAACTCGAGGGACAGGGAGAGCGCATCAAACAGCAGATCACCGATTTGCAGCGGAAGGAGCAACAGCGCCAGGCTCAGAAAGACAAAATGTTGAGCTATTCTGCGAATACCAATGGGGTAGCAGATTTTGATTCTGAGGAGGCCTTCAACCAGCTGGTGACAGGTAACAATGCGTCGCTGTATAAACTAAATCGTGCCCCGACGGCTCAGACACAGGAGAGTGAAGTTGATCTGTTCCAAGGTCCCTTGACGCCTCCTCAACTGAAAAGCTTCACTATTCGGAATGTGAAGCCTCAAGATCTAGCGGAAAAGAAGGGGGGCCAGAAGGCGCCGACTGACAGCCGGGCGTTACGAAGGCAGCAGAGTCTGCAGAACGCGAATGATTTTGGATTACCTCAACTGGGTGTGCAGCAACAGCAGGCCATGCCTAATCAGGCACCCGCTCCAGAAGGGCAGGGAGGCGCTGGCGGGATGGGTGGTGGGTTTCCTAATAAGACACGCGAGCAGGTTACAAAAGAATGGAAAGACCGCTTCAAGGACCGCGAAGCGAGCAATCGGTCTTTAAGGGATTCCAAAGAAGCGAATGTCTGGAATCAATTAAATGATGTCGAAGAAGCACTGTCTGATGCATACCGCCCCGATCTGAGATTTGGACGAGATAAGAAAGAGTGGGATGAGTTAACGAAACGGAGAGAGGAGGACAGAAAACAGGTCAGTCAACAGGGTAAACAACAGAGTTCTCAGCAGGCTGGCTGGACACAGGCCGGTGGTATTTCGCTGAAGTTCGACATCCCCCTGCAGGGACACAAACTGGAATTCAGCAAGGTCAATGGCCATCCGAAACTGGCGTTAAAGGTCCGACCTGAGAATACGTTCGCCTTTGGTTCTGCCTTGGTCTGGACGATTGTCTGGGGGGCAGTCCTGATCTGCCTGATACTGTTTGTGACTCGATTTTCCAATTCGGCTTTCCTCTGGAAATGGGGGGGCATGGCTCTGACACTGGCGGGCCTGGCTGGCTGGTTATTCCTCACTGGCTGGGTGGGCGGCTTTGCATTAATCTGTTTTCTGCTGGGAGCGATTTGCCTGAGCAGCCAGTGGATGAAACGAACTGCTTGAAATTCCCAATCGATCTGTTGTATCTTGCAGGTATGGATTTCAGGACAACCCTTTTCTTTTAACCGCCCGAGGCAAGCATGGCTACGAAGATCACCTGGCTGGGACATTCCGCCTTTCAGATTGAAACCAATGGTAAAACCCTTCTCCTGGATCCATTTCTGACGGGAAATCCCAGTGCATCGACCACTGCGGATGCAGTACAGGCTGATGCGATTATTGTCAGCCACGGGCACGGGGATCATGTTGGGGACACCGTCGATATCGCGAAACGCACCAAAGCACTGGTGGTAGCCAATTTCGAAATCATCGACTGGATGGGCAAGCAGGGGGTTGAGAATGTGCATCCCCAGCACATCGGAGGCTCTTATACCCATGAATTCGGGACCGTTAAACTGACGATCGCGCATCATGGTTCAATGTTGCCGGATGGGAGTAATGGGGGCAATCCCTGCGGGGTTCTTTTGAAACTGAGCGAGGGGACTATTTATTTCGCCGCGGATACCGGTCTGTTTTATGATATGAAACTGATCGGCGAAGAGGGCGTCGATCTGGCAATCCTACCGATTGGAGATAATTTCACCATGGGGCCGGAAGATGCAGTCCGTGCCACGAAGCTGATCAATCCGAAGCGGGTTTTGCCCACGCACTATAATACCTGGCCACTGATCGCACAGGATGCCGCTGTTTGGGCACATCAGATACGGAGTCAGACCACAGCTGAGCCTCTGGTTCTGGAGCCGGGTGGTTCCTGCGAACTTTAATCCTCGGAAGTGGAATCGTCTTCCTTATCCGGAAGTTCCAGACCGACCTGGATCTCGTCGCCTTCAATGCGGACCGGGTAGACGGGGACCTGCAGCTTGGATCTGGGATTATCCAGCCAGGTGCCGTCCTTGATGCAGAACCGCCAGGCATGCCAGGGACAGGTGACTGCGCCCTGTTCGTCGACATAGCCTGTTGAAAGGGGAGCCCCCTGGTGCGGGCAGAAATCATTGATGGCAGTATACTCGCCTTCTTTGAGAAAGACGGCAATCATCAGGCCTTCGAGATGAAAAGCCCGCCCTTCACCTTCAGGAATATCACCCACTTTGGCGATCGAATGGTAGGTAATCACAAACGTACTTTCGTTATTTCTTCTGGTATTTTCCAGGCAGTGCTGCCTGTCTGATTTTTGACAACTTCCGGATCAGGTCGCCCATCTGGTGGCGATTGACTTTTTTGGTTTTCGCAATCTGGGCAGCCTGCTTCAGGAAGGTTTTAATCTGTTGCGGATCTTCCTGCAGACGACGTGCGATGGGATCGAGGACTCGATGCTCTTCACCACGAAAATGCCTGAGGTTCAGCTCCGAAAACAGCTGTTTGATATAGGAGAATAGTAAAGCACGACCGTTGCCTTTTTTATAGTGTAAATTACCGACGTTATCGGTATGCGAGACAATATTATGACGCGGCAGGATGTGTGAGGACAGGATCGGTCCGAAGCGATTGCTTTTCCACCAGCCGAAGATCAGCAGGGTGATCAGCAACTGGATCGTCAGTGGGCGGAAAGTCGGGTCGATCAGCAGGGCGACAACCTTGGATGTTCCGGACGCATTCAGTGATTCGTCCACGACCAGATAATCAGGGTGCCCTGCAGCCTCGATCAGACGATAAGCGGGCACGCTGCCGCCATCGACCATCGACTGATTCGAAAAGATTTCCGAAGAAGCGGAAACAACAATTGTTCCGAGGCCATAGGTTTGGCGAATGGCCTGCTGTGTTTCACCGGCCGTGATCAACGCCTGACCTGATGGAGAAGTGACCCGGGCATTGGTGTCCCAGACGAGTGACGGTGCATCGGGGAAAACGGTGGTTGCCTGGGTTTCGAGGAGGTCGTGTTCGCTTTCCAGGACAAGGCTCAGGCCTGTTTCATCTTTGTCTTCTTCTTTTTGGGCGATGGGAATATTGTCCCGTTCCACTTCGTCCAGATAGGCCACGCTGATTTCGAGCGCTTCAATCTTGAACTGCGGGTGATCGGGGTTGGCGGAGATGACCAGCTTCCCTCCCTCTTCAACCCATGCCAGGAGGGCCGACCATTCCAGGGGACTGGGATAGCGGGCTGGTCCCAGAATACAGAGCGTATCACCGTAATCGAGTGACTGCAGCAGGACGCTCAGTGGTGTCCGGTTGCGTTCTGCGTGATACGATTCTTGATCCAGCAGGAGATAGAATGCCTTTTTTCCACTGGCTGAGGAACTGTAGGAATCATCCAGCGCACCGGTACCGAATTCCGGAAACCAGAGGTGCAGTGGTAACAAGATGCAGAGTGCAGCCAGCCAGAACCAGCCCGCATTTCTGCGTTCACGTTTTTTTCTGGAAGGCTGATTCATAAAGCTGGAGTGTACTTTCAAAATGTTCGCGGGTCGCGACCCGGCGACCGAATCCCAGAGGTTCATAAGTGCGAATCATCTGACGCAGTGATTCGCCAGGCAGGCCATGCGGCCGGGCTGCCCGCAGGTAGTCACGATAAGTCAATCCCTTGCGAAAACGGATCCAGCCTGAGCGTTCGATAAAACTCATGGAACCGTATAACAGTTGGATGATGGCTTTGTGATAATCACCGGCTTTCGCCAGATCCTGTGCCCGTTCCAGGTAGGTTGCGGCTGCAAACTCTGCCGGAGACACGTTTTCCTCCAGAACCATCTCGCCCTGCAACTGGGGTTTGGCGGTGTCCATTTTATTCTCTCTGGAATACTTGAAGCCCACCACAGCTTTATACAGTAGAAACAGGACGAGTACGCAGGCACAGACGACACTCGCATAGGAAAGAAACATGAATAGGGCACCTGCGGCGCCGCTGATCGCGGATGTATCATAGCTGGACTGACGGGGAGAATCCTTAATCCAGTCATCCAGATCGACGTCGGCATCCTGGGTCAGCTGGCGTTCACGCGTCAGATGTCGAAATTCAGGTCGTTTGAGAATTTCCTGCATGTCCTGCTTCAGCATTACCTGATCGGGGGAGGACAAATCGGCTGATTGTGTCTCCCCGGGCTGTGCAGCGACGATGCTGGTTAACAGTAGAGGGCTGGCGAGGATCAGCAGCCTGGCGGCTATTATCAGGAATCGGAACCGGCAACCAGTCATAATGAAACCTCCTTGAACGTCAGATTCTCAGAGACTTCCGTCATGCGGAGTTCCATGTCCCAGCAGTCGAGGCGGACACGGAGGTCGATATAGGTAAAGAACCAGGTCAGGCGGCCTATGGGATAGACCAGCAGAATGAACGCAGTCAGAACTGTGAGTACGCGCGGGTCTGTCGTCATCAACAACATGATGTTTACCAGTGATTCATCAATGGTTTTAGGGTCCAGCAGATAAGGGATCTGTCCGATTAGAATGGGAAATTCGAGCAGGATGTAACAGAGGTAATCAAAGGTGATAAACAGGATGAAGGTCAGGGTATAACAGAACAGAAAGGCGGCCAGACCGCGTCCAAACAGGGAGCTGAAATTATTCGAGATCAGATCTTTCGTGCGATGATCATGCGAGGCGTCCTGTTGTGAGGCCACGCCGGCATAGTCGAGAACGGCCTGTTCAACGCGGAATCCGTTTCGTATGAGAAAGAGAGTCCCGGGAAAAAAGATATAAACAAAACCCAGTAAGCTGAGAATGTTGCCAGAATAGAAGAGCAGGGCAGGCCCGACAAAAAACAGAGCTCTGTCGAACAGGCAGCGGAGCATGAGAGGGATCATCTGGAAGCGAAACTGACGTCTGAGGCTGCCGATCCCCTGAGTATTGCCAAATGTAAACAGGGCTGAATTCCAGGTAAGCAGCACTCCCATCGGGGATGAGGCAAAGAAGGCAATCGTCAGCGCGGTTCTCAGGTCCAACAAAAAGTAATAGCTGAGGCAGTACACCAGGGTGCAGGTCGGGATGGCGATGACTGCCCAGAGTTTGAGGATCGGGATCAGGAATCGTCCATAAAAACGAATCGCCAGATCCAGGCAACTGCTGGCTTTTCGGGGAACCAGGGCAATATTGATATTCTCAAATCGCATCATGCTGAGTGACGCTCCCCTGACTTCTCTGATGGCTCAAGCTGGCTTACGGGCAAAGACGATTGATCAGACTGCAGGCCGGCAAAAGCGAGGTACAGAAAGACAATTAACCAGAGAACACTGCCGACAATGTATTTCAGCATCGGTGAGACAGCGGAAGGCGACCAGAACGCTTCAATCAGTGCCGCCACCACCAGCATCACAGCAGCACCCCCTGCGATTTGAACTGCTTCCAGTCCCCGTACCTGCAACGACTGAAATCGAGTTCTCTGGCCGGGATGGATCAGCGCGTTCCCCAGCATCAGACCGGCCCCACCGGCCACGGCGATCGCTGTCAATTCAAAGGAGCCATGCGAGATGACGAAGCTTAAAAATCGTTCGCCGTGTCCCTGGCTGATGACATATCCGGAGACGGCTCCCAGGAAGATTCCATTAAACAGCAGCGTGTAGACCGTCCCGATGCCCAGCAGAATTCCCAGGGCAAAACATTTCAGTGCAATGCCCACATTATTGTTAATGTAAAAACCGGCCATGGTAGCCCGTTCATCCCCAAAGCTGGAACCCCCGAACTCTTCTTCAGATTCTGTCTCATCCTCTTTTGCATTTTCAGATTCCGTATCCTTCTGATCTGAGTACATCTGATCAAAGCGCGTCATCATTTCTTCGGGAATAACCCGGGTGGCCAGACTGGGGTTGTTCTGCACCACATACCAGCTGATTCCCAAGGGCAGGAAGAATAACAGGCAGGCAGTCAGAAAATAGCCAATATTGGCTCGAAACAGCCGGGGAAAGTCGATGGACACGTAGCGATAGAAACCCGCGATGTTAGTGGGGGGAGCACCATAAAACAGGTTATGCCCCCGTGCAACCAGATCGTTTAAATACGAAATCAGATCGTGTCCCCAGCCCCGAGAGCGAATCGTCGCCAGATCATGGGAGACTTCGCGGAGCAGTTGAGAAAATTCCGTGATCTGTTCTGCTTCCAGTTTAGAGAGGGATCTCCTGGATGAGTTCTGCAGAAACTCCTCGAAGCGTTTCCACTGGGGGCGACGTTCCTGGATAAACTTATGCTTATTCATCGCGAAACTCCCCAAACCCGGCCTGTTTCAGGTATTCGGAAACGACTTCCTGTTCTTCTTCCTCCTGGCTGAAACTGAACGTTTTATAGACCGCGGCCAGAAATGCCATAGGGTAGTGAGTGACCTTCTTTTCGTCTCCGGTGTAGTGCAGACGCTCTGCCAGATTCTGGGCCAGGATACCGGCCAGCGCATGTCCCCGTTCGTACGTTAAGACGTGTCTACGTCCGATGAATTCATCGATCAGCGAGAGTACTTCATCGCGCGGCAGAAAACTGCCGATTTCGTTTTTATCGAGTGGTTTGATTTTATCCAGGATCACCGGCTTGCGTGGGAGCTTTAGAGAGCGTTCCTGAATGACCACGGTGCCCGCTGCCAGATCGCCGAGCCTCTGGAAACGACGGGTCAACAGCATGGTCGTTATACCGATCCCGTAAAAGAGAATCGAGTCTGCGCTGCGTACCAGATTTCTCAGCACGGCCGGCCAGAACGTGATCGGGTAGCCTCCTTCGCGGATCACACGGATGCCACAAAAATGTTTACCGATGGACTGTCCCTTGAAGAATCCTTCTGAGATCGTGTAGTAGCCCCACGTATTCAGGAACATCAGTACGAGCAGGAGCCCGATGGCCGTGCCAGGCAGGACGATACTCAGCATGGGAGTGACAAATATCCACAATCCAAACAGGGCCATCATGCGGATCATCAGATCAATCAGATAGGCCAGGTAGCGCTGGGCTGGTCCTGCCAGCTGGTATGTCAGAATGACATTCTCGGGGGTTTCAATCTGCATTTCCAGGCTCAGTTTTTGTGGCTGATTGGAATAGACCTCTTCCTGATAGACGGCTGAGTTCTGTGTCTGTTCCAGTTCTGATGTCACTGTGGCCATGGAAGGTGCTGAATTAACCTGGTGTATCAATTGATGACAGAGTATCCCGGGAGGAGACAAACTACATCGCTGATTATAGAGGAAAAACGGTACGGTTATCCATGACCGTGACAAATTTTTATGAAAACCGGAATTCCTCATTTTCTCTCACCACGGGAACCGGATATAATCAGAGCGTACCTGTCGGTATTAATTGGAAGTGTCATCTCCGGCATGAAGTGCAGGTTCTGTTCCCGGGCGTCACAGAGTCGCCTTTTTGTTCCGTTTGTCTGACGGAAAACAGAGATGATACTGATTTCTGAGTTGTTCCCTGAATAAAATGAGAGTGAGGAACTATTGATGTTAACGTGTAGACGAGTTTTGAGTATCGTCGGAATTTGGGCAGTTGCCTGGGCTGCTATCACTTCAGTGAGTCACGCTGCAGAAGAATCTGCTCAGTCAGTGGACCAGAAGAAACTGAAAAAGATCCAGCAGGCGGGAATCAATTATTTAAAGAACAGCCAGCTGGATGATGGGCTCTGGACCACAGAAACGGTGCCCGGCATCAGTGCGCTGGTGACGACGGCACTTCTGGAAAGCGGCGTACCTGCCAGCGATCCGGTTGCGGCGAAGGCGCTGAAACGACTGGAAGGCTATGTCCAGAAAGATGGCGGTATTTACTATTCCAAAAGTAATCATCGCAATTACGAAACCTGTATTGCCATCATGGCACTGCATGCGGCTAACAAAGATGGCCGTTATGATCAGACAATCAAAAATGCAGAACAGTTTCTGCGGGGCCTGCAGTGGGACAAAGGCGAAGGGATTGAGTCTTCCGATACATTTTATGGTGGTGCCGGCTATGGTGGGCACCAGCGTCCTGACCTCTCCAACACCCAGTTCCTGATCGAAGCACTGCGTAAGGCAGGGGTGAAATCAGATGATCCTGCGATTCAGAAGGCGCTCGTTTTTGTCTCTCGTACCCAGAACCTGGAATCGGAGTACAATACTACGCCGTTTGCTTCGAAAGTGAATGATGGTGGTTTCTACTACACGCCGGCAGCAGGGGGGACTTCACAGGCTGGTAAAACCCCCGATGGCGGATTGCGTTCCTACGGGAGCATGACTTATGCCGGGCTCAAGAGCATGATCTTTGCCGGTGTCGATGAGAAAGACAAACGGGTCAAAGCAGCCACCGAATGGATTCGGCGTCACTACACGCTGAAAGAAAATCCAGGGATGGGGCAGATGGGCCTGTATTATTACTTCCACACCTTTGCCAAAGCACTGGATGCAATGCAGGTCGATGAGTTCAAAGATGCCCAGGGGACGGCCCACAACTGGCGAGCCGAGCTGGTCAATCATCTGGCGGAACTGCAGAATGAAAACGGCAGCTGGACCAACACACAGAAACGCTGGTACGAAGCCGATCCTAATCTGGCGACTGCCTATGCCTTAATGGCGCTGACTTACTGTCAGCCAGGAAAATAAACGGTTCCTAAATCTGCCCCCGTTTCATTTCTTAAGGATGGAACGGGGGGATTTCTACCGTGTTGGTTCCATCGATCATGCCTGAGACGTACCCAGCGACCTGTTTCACGATCTCGTCGATCATCTTCTGGCCTGCTTCTGCAGTCGCTTCCAGCGGCTCTTTGTCTTCCTGATCCTGCATCGCGTCCTGACGGACATTTTCGGGAAACGCTGCCAAAGCAAAGGCGGTTTCGAATTCCTGGGCATGTCCCGGCCAACGCTCAGTTTTCAAATTGGCCAGTGCCACCTCTTCAGGCAGCAGATTCCAGTAAGACTCAAAGTGCAGGTTGATTTCCAGCCGTTGCTGGAATTGTCCCCACATTCCCAGGCAGGGGGCAATGTTTCCGCCATGCCCATTCAACACCAGGATGTTATTGAAGCCGGCGTGATGCATGCTGCGAATGGTATCGAATAAGACGCTCAGCCAGCTGCCCGGCAGCGCCGATAGCGTGCCCGGATGCCGCATGTGATGTTCGCTGATACCAATATTCATGGAGGGAGCCACCAGCACTTCCGGCGAGAGCAGACGCGCGGCTTCAGTTGCGACCAGCATCACGCTTCTCCAGTCGTGCTCCATGGCCAGGTGCTCCAGATGCTGCTCCGTGGCTGCAACCGGGATGATGCACGCTTTCAGTTCGCCTGCCTGCATCCGCTCACGGAATTCTCGACGGGTCAGTTTGGGGAGCAGTATTTCGCTGGTATCAGAATGAGAATTTGACATGGCTGTGATTCCTGAAGCGGTTTGATGATCTAATGAGCGGCGGCGCAATCCGGGGAGCAAACTTGATTTTGGTTTTCTGGATGCGGTTCGTCAACGGTCGAGCATCTTTTCCATCACCTGGTAGCCGGGAAAACCAAATCCCAGCTGACGGTAAGTCGATTGGGCACGATCGTTTTCTTTCTCAACATAGAGTCGCAGACCGACGACATCCGGGTTCGAGCGGGCTAAAGCCTCAACGTGATCCGAAAGCTGCTGGAACACGCCCTGCCGACGATAGGCGGGATCGACGAAAACACTCTGGAACCACCAGAATTCACCGTTTCGCCAGTCGCTCCATTCTCGAGTGAACATGATCTGACCGATGACGCTTCCCTGGTACCGGGCGACAAAGTACTGGCAACCGCGCGAGTCGCTCAGCGATTCCACAACGCCTGTGCGTACCAGCTCTTTGTCCAGATTCTTAGATTCCGTTTCCCGGGCCAGCTCAAGATTGAAATGCGTAATGATTTCGCAGTCTGCCTGAGTGGCACTTTCGATTTGTATATCCAACATGCTTGAACCCTCGTATTTCAGTTGAAAACCTCAACACACTTTAGCATGTCCAGGCCGCGATTGTCATTGCTGTCAAACGAGTTGAGAGAAATTTCAGGGGATCGCATAGTTCATGAATTAGGGGCGAGCAAGCAGGATTTTCGAAATAGTTTCTGCTTTTAAGCAAGAATGAAGAAACTTCAAATGTGAAAATGGCGATATTAGGTGGTACAGCAAGAGTGGTTTTGCAAGGATGCATGGTCAAAATCTGCAGGATGTGCCAATTTTACGTCCGAGTTAAATCATGACGCTGGGAGATAGAGCCTTGAGGACTTCAGGGGAAAGACAATACCGTTTAGATACCAACGCCCGCTTTTCAACAATCCAGAATACCTGGGCAATGATGTTTGTTGGGGTGGCCGCTGGTTTACTGAGTATGTATTTTATGGTTGCACGGCCGATGATGAGTCAGATCGGTCAGTTGCAGACGGAGTTGGTGTCAGTCCAACAGGATATGGATAAACTGGTAGGTGCCAAAACCAGTGCCTGGCAGGTCAACAATCTGTTGACCGTTCTCAATTCGCAGGCCAAACAGCTCTCCGAGGCAAAAGCAGCTGTGGCAGAGATTCGCGATCTTCGAATCTTACTTAAAAACGAAGCTGAGCAGACCGAACAGGCACTCGCTTCATTTGAAAAGATCGATCAGTTTCAGAAACAGGTGCTCCAGCAGGATGGCTTAACCGCGAAAGCCCGAACTGCCCTGGATGACATGCTGGCAATGCAGGATCGCCTGGCCTCACAAGAGCAGCAGATCAAAACGACCCAGTCGACGCTGGATGAAATGATCAAGCTGCAGAAAATGGCTGCTGACCAGTCGACAGGCATCAAAGATGCTCAGACAGCCTTCAGTGAGTTTCTGAACTTCAGGCAGCAGATCGTCGATCAGTCTGAGCAGTTGGAAGTCGCCCGCGCCAACAGCCAGAAGATGATCGATCTGCAGCAAAGCCTGATTGCTCAGACAGATCCGCTGGCAGCCGCTCAGAAAAGTGCTGAGCAGATGGTCTCGCTGCAGCAGACTCTGACTGACGAGAAACTGAATCTGAACGAGGCTGACACCAACTTACGATCGTTGATGGATATTCAGACCAAACTGCTGGCTGAAACAGGACGCGTGGTCGATGCTGTCGAAACGCTGGAAGTTCTGGGCGAACTGCAGGACAGCGTTAAAGAACAGATCGCTTCCATGCAGGGAATGCGGCGGGAACTGCTCGATATCATCCTGATGGAGAGTACTGTTACCAAAGCAACCCGCATTCTGGAACCGCTGGCAGAGCTGGGTAACCTGAAGCGGCTGAGCGATGCAGAAGTTCGTGAAGCAGCCCGCGTGATCATGGATCAACGGGACTCCCGGATGGGCAAACTGACTCCCCGGTTCCGTCAGGTTCATCGTGAGCCAGTACCCTCACGAACTTCCAAACTGACGACATTGGATGGGAAGGCCCTGTTTGGTGAAGAAATCAAAGGCAAAGACGGTGTGGTTGAGAAACTGGTTCCCATGCCTCCTGCCGATGAAGAGTGAACAGTCTCCTGGCTGAAAGTGGCTTGAATTAAAACAGGGCATGGACGTTCCATGCCCTGTTTTTGATTTGTTTCTACTCTGACAGAAAAGTTATTATTCCGTCTTCGCGGCTTCTTTCTTTGCTTCGGGTTTCGCTGCTTCTGGTTTACCTGCCGTTTCAGGTTTAGACTCAGCCTTGGGTTTCTCTTCTGTTTTGGCTGGTTTTTCCTGAGGCTTGTCTGCTTTGACAGGAGATTTTGTTTCCTTGGCAGGCTTGGTAGTCTCCGGTTTTGCGACTTCAGATTTGTAGGTCAGCGTACCAGTCACCGGGACAGAAGCAACCTGGAATACACCTTTGGACAGTTCTCCCTGCACGAACACAACGAAGTGCAGTTTATCCAGACCCAGGGGAGCACCGGTGAAGTTGGCCCCCGATTTTTCCTCGAAGGCGGACAGGTAGTCGCTGATCCGTCCTTTGAAATCGTTGAGTTCGAGGGTTTTATCCAGGGTCAGTTTGCCATCAGTTGCCTTGAAACCATTCGGCTCACCCAGCATGGATCGTACAATCATGTCGTGGACGTTGATGCCATTGGGGGATTCGAAATGAAGTTCATCTTCTGCCAGCACAGCCACCAGACGCAGTGGTTCTTTGATTTTTTCGGTTCCCGTTACATTGGCTTTCAGGTCCAGCTTGCCGTCTTTGGCAGCAGCCGAGAGATCAATTTTAACATCAGTTGTTGCTGAGAGCTGTGGAATCAATGCCTCCAGCAGCGCTTTGTAGGAAGACTCGACTTCTTCGACTCCGCCCGCGGCGCCGAACACCTGCTGACCATTCAGATCGATTGAGGGAGTTCCGGAATGGTTGTAGAAAAAGAACCGGGATTCCGAGTCGGAATTGGTCAGTGGATCTGGAGCAGGAACATGCTGGTGATACCGCAGCACGATCACTTTTGATGCAGGGAAAGAAGATTCAACCACTCCGGTTGCCAGGTCGGCAGCAACGCAGGGAGGACAGGAACCACCGGTGAATAATTCAATCAGTGAAGTTCGGTTTCCTTTTTTCAGATCGACCTCTTTCGCTTCTTTGGTGATGAAGCTGTCCAGGAACCGTTTAAAGGACTTCGTCAGATATTCATCCAGTCCCTTGGTGGAGCCATGCTTCTTCTTCCAGAGTGCAGTCAGGGTATCCCGCGGATTTTCAAATTTCACCGCATCAGGGTTTTGCCTGGAAACGGCAATCAGTTGTCGTTCACGACCTGAAAGGGGCGAGCCGGCAAGAATTCCCAGATGTTCAATGGCCTTGTCGATACTGCCATGGGTTTTCTCATAACTGACCAGTTCGGTCAGCAGTTGCCGATCGTGTGGATACTTTTTGACTTCCGACTCCAGCAGTTCGCCTGCAGCTTTAATCTGCTCAGGATTTTCTGATTTAAGTCCGACGCGTGCTTTGGCAAGCGCCATTTCCTGATCCCAGTGGGTCAGTGGTTTGACACCCTCTTTGATCAGCTTCCCGGCTTCGTCCAGGTACTGTGTTGCCAGTGAACTGTCAGTGTCAGTACGTGCCAGCATCGAGCCGACACTAATCAGGGAGTTCGCCTGCATGCGTTTACCCCAGAGGGTGGCAGTTTCGATGTAGCGCTTGATAATTCCCTGGATGGTTTTCGTGTCTTTTTTCTGGCTCAGCCCCACTGCCAGCAGTGTGGGATAGGCATCCATTGCCAGTGGGAACATCTGCATTTTCTGTGTGAACTCATCCAGTGGTTTGAATGGATCTGGCGACTGCATTGCCTGAATCAGTTCCTGGGCACCGGGGGAAGGCATTGGTTCTTTGATCTTGGAGAGATCTTTTTCAATCGTGGGCAGGAGTAAGGCGGGGATGCAGTTGTCATTATTGAAAGAGATATTCCCGTAGATCGCTCCCCGTTCTTTATTCAACTTGCCCTGAAAATTCAGACGAATGTATTCTTTGCCACCTTCGTCTTCCAGCAGACTCTCTACAAAATTAACGGTATCTTTTGTCGTCTCTGAAGAAACGATTTTCGCAGGGGCCACGTTCTCGCTCTTGGAAACCAGTTTGACTCCCTCAAAGTCCGATTTTTCTTTCTGATCTCCTTCAGCAGGTTTTTCCGGCACCAGAACCCTCAAGAGGTACAGAGGCATCATCTGCTGCTGTTGGGGCAGAACCAGTACCCAGTTCCCTTCCACTGTTTCCGGCAATTTGAACGGCTCCGGTTTTGGTTTTTCCGTTTCCTCTTTTTTGTCTTCAGAGGCAGTGGCTTCCTTATCTTTATCTTTAGAATCAGATCCCTTTGTGCTGACTTTAGCAGTCTCGACGTTGGCGGAAGGTTGGTCATCACTGCCGGGTTCAGAGCCTTTCTGACAGCCAACCGAGATCATCAGCAGACAGACTAACAGGCTAATGCGGGAAATCGAAAACATATTGTTCCTCGAAGGTTAAGTAAAATTTGTTCAAAACGGGTGCCTATTCCGGTTTTATACGAATTCCATACAAATGTTGATGGATATAAAGCAAAAAACAACAATCTTCTGCAAATCGTACAGGGAACAGACGTTACGTTGAATCCTGTGTGTCTTCTTACTGGTAAGCGGGCTTGAGAATCGGATCCTGAATCGATTTCTGCCACTCAATCAGCTGTGTTTCCAGTTCAGCGGCTTTCTCTTTCCATTGAGGGGGCATTCGGCGGCGAACCAGATTTCGGGTCTCGTCCGGATCCGTTTCCAGATCGTAAAGTTCGTCCATATAGCGGGCGCGATAATGTTTGACGAATTTAAACTTCTCCGTCCGGATCATCCGCATGTAAGCCAGCCCGTTGTTATGCAGGTCATATTGACCAAAGATGACTTTGCGTTCGGGGATCGGCTTGCCAAATAACAGCGGTGAGTAGTCAATCCCATGCAGGGGGACTCCTTCAGGTTGAGGGCTCTTCAAAACCCCAAGGACGAATTTGAACATGTCCACGTTCGAGACCATCTCATCGAAGCGGGTTCCGGGCGGAATGACCTTTGGCCAGCGCATCACGAGGGGGACGCGAATCGAGGTGTCCCACATGTTGGGGCGTTTAGGACCTGTGACCCCTCCCGCCAGCCAGTGGCCGTTGCCTTTCGTGCTGATGCCATGGCGACCGTTGTTGTAACCATGGTCGCTCGTGAAAATCACCAGTGTGTTGTCCGACAGCTTCAGCCGATCCAGTTCTTTTAACAGGCGACCGATATTGCGGTCCACCGAGGAAATGCTGGCGTAATACTCTTTATTTTTCTGCTTGATCTGTTCCTCGATCAGTCCTTTGGCAATGGGCATTTCAATTTCCACACCCTCATAAAGCGAAGAATCTTCGGCCGGCACCGGACCATAGGGTGTGTGCGGCGCCCGGAAGTGCAGGCAGAGGGCGAAGGGCTTGTCTTGGGATTGTCTGAGAAACTGAATCGCATCATCTACCAGCAGGTCCGGCAGGGGGCCTTCTCGTTTCTCCGTTTTTCCATTGATTTCCAGGGTTGGGTCCATGGGACGGGTGCCGCCTGACAGAAACCCCATGAAGTGATCAAAGCCCTTCTTGTGGGGATGGAACTGCGGATGCTCGCCCAGGTGCCACTTTCCGATCAGTGCAGTCTGGTATCCCTGCTTCTGTAAAACGGCTGGCCAGATGGGAGCATGTAAGCCGGCGCCCTCCTGTGCTTCATCCGGAGAGATGTAATCCGTGATTTTCAACTCAGTCGGGTAGCGACCGGAGAGGAACGTGGCGCGACTGGGGGAACAGACCGGGGTGGCGACAAAGGCGTTTGTAAAGACTGCACCTTCCCTGCCAATCTGGTCCATGTGGGGAGTCTGGATCTGTTTGTTGCCGTACAGACCCATGGCCCAGCGTCCCTGATCGTCGGTGACAATCGAGATCAGATTGGGGCGTTCCGCTGCCAGACAGGAGTCGGAAACACCGGTGCATATTGAGAACAGGACCAGCGAGAGACTGGCTGCCAATGAGAACGCTTTCATGGTTGTGTCTCGATCTGTTGGAGTCAGTTTCAGCTGCCCAGTTCCTGTCTCAGGTCCGCTAACTGCTGTTGCAGCTGTTCGACGACTTCCGTAATTGATGCCACCTGTTGCGAAAGCTGCTGGTTATCGGACTGCAGTCGTTCTACAGCATCTTTCAATGCAACCAGATCCGAATTGGAACTGACTGACGTTGTCGGAGGGGAAGCGACGGCAGTGGTTGTCGTCTCCTCAGGCTCGTGTTCGGCTGAAGAATCAAACCCCAGTGTTTTTCCCTCGTTTTCCTTATACCAGTTGTGGTCGACTTCGATACCGCGTCGTTCTATGCTGCCATTGGATTGTACATACTTTTGATCCAGAAGTCCTTTAAATTCTGCGCGTAGCTCTTCCAGAGTCTCAATGGGCACCATGCGACTGGCGCGGCCCCGCAGTTCTCCCATTGTCTGGCGACCTCGCAGCCAGAGCTCGGTCAGAATTGCCAGCTGGGGTTCGGTGAAATGAAAACGGTGCCGCATGTAATGGCGGTAGCGTTCTGTACGGCCACTGTCAGAATGCACGACGGCGACCAGGCCGATTTCCCGCAGCGATTCCAGGGCTTCGTATACCTGGGTCTCGCTGTAATGGCTCACCGGATCGCGGTTGCTCTTCTGGTTGCAGCCGGTGGTGACTGCTTTTAAGGTCAGCGGGTATTGATCGGGAGTCGTAAAGGCCTTCTCTAATAAAACGCCCAGCACACGGCGTTGTGGTTTTGAGAGTTCACTGATTTGCAGTAGTTCTTTTTCTTCCTGAGTCGCGTCATTCATAATCTGTCAAAAACCCTTTTTCGAGCAGAAAGGTAACGGGGGTGATGGTCTAATAGCCCTGTTCTAAAATCAGTCTGGATGCTTCCAGACTCCCTTGAGCCACTTTCGTCAGAAATTCAAAATCGAGAGTGTCCACGGTATCGGTCGGTTGATGATAATGTGGATTTCTTAAAAAGCTGGTGTCGGTAATCATCAGTGCCGGGAAACCCGCATCCCAGAAGGGACTGTGATCGCTCAAACGCGTGGCCTGCAGCATTTCACCATTTTGCGGTACCTGTAAAGTCTCTACCGGAAGCTCTGCCACTCGTTTGAGACCTGTCTGGAACACGTCGATCAGGCTGCTGGAATTCTGGTTTCCAACCACGGCAATGAAATCGCCGGTATCAGGATACAGGCCGATCAGTTCCCGGGGCAGCATCTGGCTGCCGGGGGTGGGATCACAATATCCCAGCATTTCCAGCGAGACCATGCCACGCAGATCGGTCTGTTGCTTCAGATGCAGCTGAGCATGTTCTGCTCCACCCAGCATCCCGTTTTCTTCCAGGTCAAAGGCTACGAGTTCGATGCTCCATTTCCAGTCAGGCTGGTGCAGTTGTGGAAGCAGTCTTCCCAGCTCGAGCAGCGTGGCGACGGCGCTGGTATTATCGTCAGCGCCCGGCGATTCCGGTCGTGTATCCAGATGCGCGCCGATGCAGAACTGCGGTTTTTCGGGGTTGGAGAGCTGCGGATGCCGGGCAATCAGGTTCTGGCCGGAGAATGTAACCAGCATGGAGTCTTGCGCCTGGAAAGGGTGGCGTTCGATCTGCCAGCCGGAGGCTTCGAGTTCCCGGATCACGTACTGTCTGGCCGCCTCCAGTTCCTCACTTTCTGCAGGACGAATGGACTGGCAGAGTTGTTCACAGTGCCGTTTCAGTCGTTGAGTGTCGATGTCCGTCATAGTGGCTTTCGATTCCTTGCCAGGCCAGTTTGATTGAGAGAGAATCCGCTCTGAAAACGTCTTAAAAGGTTGATTCCTGCGGTCAGGAATTTTGAGATGAATTACCTTCTGCTGATTCGACAACAAACTGAAAATCTTTATCAGTTCGCAGGGAATTAAAATCGGTCTCTTCAGGGATCAGCTTCGTCAGGCGGGGCTCCATGCGTAATGCACGCCCCAGCCAGGACAGGGCATTGGTTTTATCATCTGCCAGCGCAAAATAACAGGATAGATTATAGAGGACGATCGGTTCATCGGAATGGTGCTGATAGGCCAGTTCCATGATAGAAATTGCAGAAGGGAGCTGATCGGTCCGTTTGAAACACCAGGCCATCCCCATCAGAGTGGTCAGGTTTTCCGGATCTCTGTCAAAGGCATCCCGATAGGCATCCAGCGATTCTTCGTATCGTTCCGCCAGTTGCAGTGCCTGTCCCAGAAGCCGATAAAACTTTTCTGAATCGCGATCATCTTCGGGAATGTGAGAAAGTTCACGCAGCGCCTGAACTGGCATTTCCAGCATCAGATAGCCTTCGGCCGCAGTGAGATGGCGCTTGGGTCGAGAAGCGGGCAGGAGTACCATGGGAAAACCTGTCAGTAAAAACAAAAAACCTTTGCCCTATTTTAATGGATCGGGCAAAGGTTTTTCTATTGTACCTGCTGCGATATTTTCTGCCTTCATCAAAATCAGGCAGTAGCCGGCATCTCAGGCTGCGGTGGTGAGCCAGGCTTTATAGCCTCCTACCAGATCAATGATATTGTCAAATCCCTGTTTTTCCAGCAGACTGGCTGCAATCGAGGAACGATAACCGCCCTGACAGTGGACGATTACGGTCTGATCCTGGGGGATTTCAGCCAGATGCTCGGAGAGATGGTTCAAAGGAATATTGACACTGTTTTCAATATGACCTGCACTCCATTCAGCAGGAGTCCGAATATCGATAATCGTAACCTCTTCGTCCAGTTCCTTCATCGCCTGGACTGAAATCCGTCTGGTTTGCGATACGAGCTCGGGATGGTCCTGCAGACTGTTCAAGCCGTCTTTCAGGAAACCCTTAACGTGATCAAAGCCGATGCGCCCCAGCCGAACGATCGCCTCTTCGATCTGATCTTCTTCGCCCGCAATTACCACAATCGGAGCCTGCTTATCCAGCATGGTTCCCGCCCAGGTCGCATACCGTCCCTCCAGCCCAATGTTGATGCTGCCCTTCAGGTGACCTGCTGCGAACTCGGTGACATCACGAACATCAATCACCTGAGTTCCATCGTTGAGCATTTCCTGTACTTCTTCCAGGGAGTACGCGTGCCACGCAGCCTTGATGCTTTCATCCAGTGTCTGACGTTCTTTACGATTCAGGATCGCGTCGTGCACAAAGTACTGCGGTGCTTCCGGCAGATCGGTCGTCACCATATCGATAAAGGCCTCTTTGCTCATGGGCTGTAGGGCATAGTTATATCTTCGCTGCTCACCCAGAGTGGTAACCGCTTCGCTGCTGAGCTGTTTTCCACACATGGAACCGGCACCGTGTGCGGGATAAACCAGTGTTTCATCGGGCAGCTTCAGAATTTTTTCATGCAGGGAGTCATACAACATCGCTCCCAGCTCTTCCGCGGTGACTCCCAGAGAGGCCAGCAGGTCGGGGCGCCCCACATCTCCCAGAAACAGGGTATCCCCCGTCAGAATCATTTTGGGCTGTTCCGGATTCTCTTTCAGATCATATACCACCAGGGAAATTCCCTCCGGAGTGTGTCCGGGAGTTTCCAGTGTGGAGATTCTGACAGAACCCAGCAGCAGCTCGTCTCCTTCCGAGAGAGCCTGGTGAGGAAACTCCGCTGCGCCCTGACTGCCCAGATAAATCTGCGCACCGACCGCTTTCTGCAGTTCAATATGACCGGCGATAAAATCGGCATGGAAGTGAGTCAGGATCACATGCTTGATTTGCAGGCCGTGCTCTTTCGCATCTTCGAGGTAAATCTCAATATCACGTTGCGGGTCGACAACAACCGCGTCACCCGTTTCTTCATCGGCAATCATGTACGATGCCAGCGACAGACAATCCAGATAGTAGCGTTGAAAGAACATTGCAGGACCCTCCGCATTTAAGCCGTCTTTTGACATTGTTTCTGTTCACAGCCGGAAACCTGATTCCAGGGCATTTTGGCAAGTACCATTGCCATCCCGCAGGTATCAGTAATACCGGCAAACATTAATCCCGCACCTACAAATGCTGAGATGCCGCTGAACCAGGGGTTCACAAACATGCCCAGCATGGCACCGGTAAATACCAGGAAACCGGCTGCAATCCGCACCTGACGTTCCAGGGAAATTGTTTTTTTGCCCCGTTCGACCGGCAGGCCCAGAGCTTCCCAGGCTTTGGTGCCCCCTTCGACACTGATGACATTCACACAGCCGGCGTCGATCAGTTTCTGACAGGCCCGTGATGAACGGTTACCACTCTGACAAATGATATAGACTTGCGCGTCTGCGTTGCCGTGGGTCAGTTCTTCAATATGCTCAGCACAGATTTTGTCCAGGGGCACATTGCGGGCGATCGTAGCATGGACTTCTCTGAATTCTGCCGGCGTCCGTACATCGACCACTTCCACGCCCTGTTCCTTGTGAAGCCGGGCCAGTTCCTCGGGTTTGATGGTTTTAATTTCTGACATGCTTAATACCTCGTAATGTCGTGAATATACGATATGTTGTTGTAAAAAAAGGTCAGGACTGGAAAAAACGTCCTTCAATACAGTCCATGATTTTATTCAAATGCGGTTCTGCCACACTATAGTAAACGCTTCGGCCTTCCCGCTCACTGACGAAAAAGCCACAACGCTGCATCAATCGCAGGTGCTCGGAAGCGACATTACTGGGGATACCGCAGTCTTCCGCCAGTTCGCCAACCGTGTACCTCCCACGCAGCAGCATTTGCACAATGCGGATTCGTGCAGGGTGTGCCAGCACCTTCAGGCATTCTGCTGCCTCTTCCAGTGCCGGGCCATTATAATCGGGGGTTTCTTTCAGTTTCATAGTCTTACCTCATATATATAATATCGTGATGTTACGATATGTCAATGAGAGATATTTGGGATTTTTTAAGAATTCCCGGGGCAGAAATTCATCCCTGAGTCATTGATTCTTCATAAAGATCTGTAAGAATAATAACTTACGACACTTGCTGTAAACCCGAAAAAAGAGGTCCCTCCATGTCTTTGATCCCTCCCGACTCCCGAATTTCATTAGGTCGGCGTGCTTTTCTTCAGCATGGTGCCCTGTTGTTGACCGGAATTTCCGCGACTCCGCTGAGCCGACTGGCTGCCGCTACCGAAGCAAAACAGCGCGGTGTCGTCCGCATTGGCCTGGTGACGGACCTGCATTACGCGGACAAGCCACCCGCAGGATCGAGGCACTATCGGGAAACCCTGGCGAAACTGCAGGATGCCGTTGCCCAGTTCGAGAAAGATCAGCCCGACTTTGTCGTCTTCCATGGCGATCTGATCGATTCCGGTAAATCGCTGGAACAGGAGAAAAAGCATCTGGAAACGATCGTCAAAGCCATCTCGGCCATGCCATTTCCTAAAAATTATGTATTGGGGAATCATTGTGTGGACCAGCTTACCAAGGCCGAATTCCTGCAGGGAGTAGGTCAGCAGGAGTCTTACTTTTCATTCGACCGGAGCGGCTTTCATTTTGTCGTGCTCGACTCCTGTTTCAAAAGCGACGGCACTCCCTATGGTCGCCACAATTTTAAATGGACCGACGCCAATGTGCCTGCACTGGAGTTGAAGTGGTTGCAGGCCGATCTCGAAAAAACGAATCTCCCCACGATCATCTTCGCCCATCAACCGCTTGATTTGAAAGATACCGATGCCCATGCCGTCAAGAATTCTTCAGAGGTCCGCAAGGTTCTCGAAGCGTCTGGAAAAGTGACCGCTGTCTTTCAGGGCCACAGTCATCGGAACAAATATTCGGAAATCGAAGGTATTCATTACTGCACGATGGTCGCGATGGTCGAAGGTTCGGGGCTCGATAACAACGGATACAGTACACTGGACGTCTATCCGGATGGTTCGCTGGTTCTGAATGGCTTTCGAAAGCAGCAAGATTATCACTGGAGCTGAGTCACTCTCTTCCGGTGAATTCAGCACAGAGCATCGTTGCACCGCGGTTGCGAATCAGTATAAGATGGAAGAATCAATGATCGTACATCCGACTGATTCTTCAGGAGCTCACTATGCGCCGCTTAGCCCCCTTATTCTTTCTGTTCGCGATTATCCTCAGTTGCGTGGTCAGTACCGTTTCCAGTGCAGCGGCCTCTGAAAAGCAGCCGCCCAACATTGTCTTCATTATTGCGGACGACCTGGGCTACAAAGAACTGGGGTGTTACGGCCAGAAATATATCAAGACGCCGAATATCGACGAGCTTGCTAAAGACGGAATCCGTTTCACTCAATTCTATTCCGGAAATGCCGTCTGTGCTCCTTCCCGCTGTAACCTGATGACCGGCAAACACCCCGGGCATGCCTATGTCCGCAATAACGGCAAACCCGATTACGTGCAGAACATGAAGGAGAAAGAAGGCTGGGAATATCCGGGTCAGCATCCGATTCCTGACGAAGAAGTCACGATCGCGGAAATGCTCAAACAGAAACACTATGCCACCGGAGCCATGGGGAAATGGGGGCTGGGACACTTCGGAACCTCGGGCGATCCCAACAAACAGGGCTTCGATCTGTTTTACGGTTTCAACTGCCAGGTGCATGCTCACAATCACTATCCCCGCTTCCTCTGGCGGAATCACACCAAAGAAACGCTGCCGGGCAACGATCGAACCTTAAACGGCGAAACCTATTCGCAGGATAAATTTGTCGAAGTCGGCATGGACTTCATTCGTGAAAACAAAGATCGCCCCTTCTTCCTCTACCTTCCGTTCGCGGTTCCGCATCTGGCCATCCAGGCACCGGAAGAATCCGTGGCCGAATACCGGGGGAAAATTCCTGAAGCAGATTACAAACATCGCGGCTACATCAAGCGAGAGGATCCCCGCGCCGGCTATGCAGCCATGATTACTCACATGGACAAGGGCGTTGGCCAGATCATGAACTTGCTCAAAGAATTAAAGCTGGATGACAACACCGTGGTCTTTTTCACTTCCGACAACGGGCCGACTTACGATCGCCTGGGCGGATCCGATTCGGTCTTCTTCGAATCAGCGGGTCCCTGGCGCGGGTTCAAAGGCAGTCTCTATGAAGGTGGCATCCGTGTGCCGCTGGTCGTTCGCTGGCCGGGACACATTGCCCCTGGTGAGGTAACCGATCATCTCTCCGCTTTCTGGGATGTCATGCCGACCATTGCCCAGTTGACGGGCACCAAAGCGCCTGCCGACATTGATGGCATCAGCTTCGTTCCCACCCTGCTGGGGGAACCGCAGGAGCAGAAGCAGCACGAGTACCTCTACTGGGAGTTTCCTGCTTACACGGGACAGCAGGCGGTTCACATGGGAGACTGGAAAGGCGTTCGCCAGAATCTGTTGCGGAAAAAAAATCCCCAGATGAAGATTGAACTTTACAATCTCAAAAACGATCCGGGAGAACAGCACGATGTTGCCGACCAGCATCCGGAAATTGTGGCCCGCATCAAATCCATTATGAAAACGGGTCGCACTCCGTCGAAAATGTTTCCGTTTCCGGCACTGGATCAGCAGTAATCCCTGGTAACCAGGTTCCTTACCAGATTACCTGGATACTTCTTTAATCCAGCTGAATACGCTGTCCCCAAACTGCAGGTAACCATTGCCGGCAGGGTGGACAGCGTTATTCTGTCGCAGTGTCTCTTCGGTTGAGTGCGTGTTCCAGGGAACGCGTTTCGCCGGGTAGTTGTGCGCACAGTTGGATGCGTCCAGAATTGGATTGTCAGAAATCAACCGACCCAGATTGGACTGGACCAGGCGAGTTGGCCGTTGTTCTGTGTGACGCGGACGTAATACCAGTCTGTCGAATTCGCATCGCGCTGCTGGTCCTGCCAGCGAATTTGAGCCGAGTATTCACTCTGGCCCACGAGTCGATGCACAATGTAACTTTCGCTGGTAAATACGCCAGTGAATTCCACGACATTGTCGTCAATCAGATCCTGCAGTCGGGCACTGATGGTTTTCTCGTACGGCTTGCGGATCTGCAGGGTGAGCACGGTATCGGGAGTGCCTTCGATTTCGGTGACGACAGCCTTGGTCGGATCTTCGGCATAGCATTTAACGCGCGTGGTGTTGGAGTCGAGGCGGAGTTCCTGGTTCGAAACCACCTTGAGCCTGTCACGCAGTTTTTCGTCGAATGGGGAAGACTGGAAGCAGGGAATCGCCCGGGTGAAGCGTCCCCCGTCCAGCTTGATTGTCATATCCCAGAAGCAGGTGCGGCCCATCGCCAGGTCCGCCCAGGGACCCCAGCCGTACTGCAGGCGGCATTTCACTTTGCCGGGCAGGATCGGTTTGTCGTCCAGATGATCTTCGGGGAAATAGCGCTCGATGACTTTGCCGTTGCGAATCAGTTCGACCATGGAGATCGCGTCTTCGCCTTGTACGCGGACATCGATCTGGCGGTCCGTCGTTGCCGGTACATCGCTGCCCATCGGCTGCCCGTTCAGCGAAACCTCCAGGGCAATCCGGTCCCCCGTTGCCGCGTATGTACGGCGGGCGCGAATCGCTTCCATCAGCGAACGTGAAGAAAGATCTTCCGCCCAGACTCCCAGCACGCCCTCCCCATAGGCACCCGGATATCCCAGGTGGTCATCGGAAGAAGCGACAAAACCGAAACGCATCCCTTTCTGCAACTGGGGGACAATCATGTTCGAGGCAGAACGCCCCCCGTTACTGTGACGGATCATCGGGTAGGGGCTGCGATCGGTTTCTGTGCAGCCATGTTCCGAAAAAACTTCCACGACGGGGGAAGCACCAGGGCGGAAGTGCTTGAAGTTGGCGCCCCGCCAGCCCTGCTTATAGCCCACATGATGCGGAATCGCCAGTGCCTGGTTGCCCTCTGCAAAGTCGAGCAGTTTTTCGACATGGTTTGGCAGGAACAGCTCGGGTTGATCTTCGGGGAAAATCATACAGTAATCGCCGAACTGACTGGAGTGCCATTCGTAGCCCAGAAAGGCGACGAACTCATCGTTGTTGGCATCCTGAATCAGCTGTCGCGTTTTAGGCCAGTGGTTGGAATGAACTTCGAAGCCATTAACCCATTTCATGTGACGATTGCCCGGCATCCTGGGCATGTCGTGCCAGGAGGCATGTCCGGTAAAGGCGAAGAAATCCAGATGCTCCTGCGCCAGTTCGATCGAGCGTTCCAGTGAACCCTTCGCATAACCGACGGCATTGTGGTTATGCAGGTCGCCCCAGAACAGCTGGAGCCGCTTCTGGTTTTCGCCTCCCTGCAGTTCAGAATTCACACGCAGACCGGAGAGGGCGGTCGCGGCCAGAGATTCGCCCAGAAACGTGCGGCGGTTGATTTCAGGTTGATCAGTCATGATTTTCTTAGCTTCATTTAGTCTGAAGTCCATGCGAAAAAAGAGGGACAGGTGAGTGACCTGTCCCTCGGAAAGCCTGATCCAAGGCCTTTTATTTTTTGCCGATGCAAAAGAGCTTGTCGGTCATCTTCAGGTAAATCTTACCGTCTGAGAAGACCGGTGTGGCCAGGGCGAATCCTTCCAGCGGGTTTTCGGAAACCAGCTTGAATTCATCTCCCTGATCCAGAACCATGGTCGTTCCGTCTTCACGGGTTACATAGATGTGACCGTCTGCCAGAATCGGTGAAGCACTGAATTTGTGCCGACTGCGTGGCAAGCGACCTTCCCAGATCATCTTGCCGCTCTTGATGTCGAAGCAGAGCACTTCGCCTTTGTCGGAACAGATGTAGAAGCGGCCGTTGATGGCAGCCGGGGTCGGGACATCAGAGAAGGCGCCTTTGCCTTCCCCTTCTTTTGTCCAGACAACATTGGATTTCGTGACATCTCCCTGGCCGCCCAGTTTGATTCCGGTGAGTGATCCACCACGGGCATAGGGGGCAATCAGATAGCCATCACTGACTACGGGGGAAGAAATCGAACGGAAGTATTCGTGTTGTGTGGGGTTCAACCCTCCCACTCGCCAGATTTCTTTTCCTGTCTGGGCAGCGTGGGCTGTCACATGGTCGGCCCCCAGGACGTAAATGATCTCTTTGCCATTCTGTTTTGCGACAACCGGTGTGGTGTAGCTCTGATTGGCTTCTTTGGGAGCATCCAGATTGCGGCTCTGTTTCCAGACTTCTTTGCCGGTCGCTTTGTCGAAAGCGGCAATGTAAGAATTATCGCTCTGAATGCAGGCAATGACCACCAGATTGTCGGTCAGTACGGGCGACGTTCCCAGGTCCCACCAGAGGGTGTCTTCGCCATACTCTTTCTGCAGATTCTTCTGCCAGACGATTTTCCCGTCTTTGGTCAGGCAGGCCAGATCGCCACTCTTAAAGTAACCGAAGATGAATTGGTCATCAACGGCGGGAGAAGGACTGCTGCCGCTCCCTTTTTTGTGTTTACCGGCACGTTCGGTACCGAAGTCGGTATGCCATTTTTCTTTCCCGGTGTTCTTATTCAGACAGATCACCCGGTTTTTCCCACCAGAGTTAGTGGTCATAAACAGATCGTCGCCCCAGATGACAGGGGTCGATCCGCTCGGACCGGGAAAGTCGACTTCCCAGAGAATGTTTTTGGAACTGTCCCAGGCAACGGGATAACCGCTGCCTTCAGCCACTCCATTCGAATGGGGACCCCGCCAGCCGGGCCAGTTGCCCGCATAGGTGGGGGCGGCAATGAACAGGGAGAGTAAGGCAGTCGCCAGTAAAGCTTTCATTCTGTTTACCTCGGTATGTGTGAATTAGGAGGAATGAATTCGGGTTCATTCAGTTTGTATGGGGATCACAGTCTGGGTGAGAACTGCGATTATAACACGCCCGGAAACGCGATTTCATTCCGAATCGAAGTATTTTTTCACGATCCAGTCAGGTTGATGCTTATCTGGTTTCCGTTTTCGCCCTGTCAAATCGATCTTTTCCGACTTGGGATGTTCGGATGTGAGGGGCTGTTTGTCATCTGTTTTCTGCTGCCACTGTTTCAACGTCGCCAGCATGTTTTGAATGCGCGCCTGCTGGTCCGGGTGCTTGGAAAGATCTTTCAGTTCAGCAGGGTCGTTTTTGAGATCAAACAGTTGTGTCTTGTTGATCTGTGGATAGCGGATCAGCTTCCAGCGATCATCACGCACGGCTCGCATCAGGTCTTCGTAGGTCGTGAACAGCGTGTCCCGTACACGGTCCTGCTTGCCCCGCCAGATCGGTGCCAGGTCCACTCCTTCCACACCTGCAGGAACGCTGGTATGAGTCAGATCGCAGACGGTGGGGAAGATGTCATACAGGTACACGAGCGCATTGCTCGATTCATTCTGCGGAATGCCGGGGCCTTTGAAGATCAGCGGGGATTTCATGCTGTGTTCATACAGATTCTGTTTCCCCAACAGACCGTGACTGCCGATCGCTAGCCCGTGGTCCGATGAAAAAATGACGATTGTATTCTTATCGAGTCCACGTGACTTGAGCGTGCTCAGAATGCGACCGATCTGGGAATCCATGTGCGTGATCATCGCATAGTATTCTGCCAGCTGTTCGCGGACGACCTCCGGCTGACGGGGCCAGCCGGCCAGTGCTTCATCCCGCCCGGTCATCCAGCCATTATTAAACGGGTGCTGAGGCATGAAGTTTTTGGGCAGTGGTGGCTGATTCTTCTCGTAGACCTTCATCGCGGAAGCGGGAGGCATCCGCGGATCGTGCGGAGCAGTGAAAGCCACATAGGCATAGAACGGTTTGTCTGCAGGTTGAGTTTTGAGGAAATTCACGGCAGCGTCGACAAACAGTTCACTGGAAAATTTCTCTCCCATGCGCTGGTTTTCAAATTTGCCGTGCTTCAGGTCCACTACGGGGACTTTGAGGTGGTTGGACATCCCGCCCATGAAGGCAGCGGTTCCGGAAGTAAAACTTTTCTGAAACGAATCACGATGGTTGTGCCATTTCCCTGTGCCGAATGTGGTGTAACCAGACTGTTTCAACTGCTGGGGCATCGTCGTCACCCCTTTGAGGTCCATCGGCACATGGTACAGCGAACGGCCGCTGTTGAGCATGGCCCGGCTGGGCTGGCAGACCGCACCGTGTATCGAACCCATGCAGTAGGCATTGCGAAAACTGAAACCGGCTTGAGCCAGCTGATCCAGATTCGGAGTCTGGATATTCGGGTTCTGATAGGCTCCCAACGCGTCTGCCCGCTGGTCATCGCTGAACAGAAACAGAATGTTGGGGCGGGCGGCAGACTTCTGTTCTGCCTGCGCTGCACTCTGGTCAATCAGAGAACTCAGGGGAAAACAGAGTAGGATCAGCAGGTATCTCAAGTAGGTAGTCATTTTGAATGTCCTGGTATTTTGAGCGACGAATTAAGTGGGAATGATTTCTTTATGCTATCTGACCGCAACAGCGTTTTCGAATCCGTTTTCCGCTATCAGAGCCACTTCTTCAAAATTCACTGTCGGCTCTCAGTCAATTTTGAAGAAACGTTTGCCTTTCAGTTCAAAGCGGGGCAGGGCACCGGGGGCCACCGTGGTGACCTCGGCGTTGAAGTTCAGACGATCCTTGATCGCATGGCTGACTTCATTGATGATCTGTTTCTGCTGGTCCATTGTAGAGATTGACTCCACCGGCTCCAGTTCAATTTTCATATGCTGCATGGCACGAATGGTGCGGACTTCAATCCGGTATTCCGCCACCTGATCGAACGTACGCAGAATCGCTTCCAGGCTCGAAGGGAAAACATTGTTACCGCGGATGATCACCATGTCATCGGCCCGTCCCAGGATACCCCCTTTGAGACGCAGCAGGCTGCGACCGGAGGGGCAGGGGGTTGTATCCTCACAGACCAGGTCACCGGTACGGTAGCGAATCAGTGGCGATCCGACGCGACCCAGGTTGGTAATTAAAAGCTCGCCCTGTGCCCCCCGTTCGACCGGTTCCAGTGTCTCCGGATTGACGATTTCGGGAATGCACTCGGTTTCCAGAATATTGAGGCCCCCCGGGTTTTCGAGCGGCTCAATTCCCAGTGCGCCGATTTCCGTCATGCCCCAATGATCAAACACGCGGGCCCCCCAGCCCTGTCCGATCCGCTGTTTGGTTGCTTCAATATTTCCGCCGGGCTCCCCCGCGACAACCAGTGCCCGTACCCGGCTGCCGGCCAGATCAATGTTTTCTGCTTCCGCAACTTCCGCCAGTCGCAGTGCGTATGTTGGCGTACAGCAGACGGCGGTGATCTTGTTATCCAGGATCATTTTCAGTCGGGCTTCGCTTCCCATGCCTCCGCCGGCCAGACAGAAGTTACCGCGGCGGGTTGCGCCTTCAAAGGCGGCCCAGAACCCGACGAACGGTCCGAAAGAGAAGGGGAAGAACAGCCGGTCCTCCGGATGTAGTCCCACCATGCGATAAATCTGCGCCCAGCATTCCCCGAACCAGTCCCAGCTGTCTTTGGTATCCAGCCAGCGCATCGGCGATCCCGTGGTCCCCGAGGTCTGATGCATGCGTGTGTATGTCTCTACAGGATAGGTCAGGTTGGTACCATACGGGGCATTGCTGAGATGATCCTCGACCAGCTCCGCTTTCGTGGTGATCGGCAATTTCTGCAGGTCGGCCAGGCTCTGGATTGAGTCGATCTCGACGCCCGCAGCATTCCACTTCTGCTGCCAGAACGGATTCGAAGCCGAGACCTCTTTCAAAAGATGTTGCAGACGCTGCAATTGGCGGGCTTCTAATGCGTCCCGATCGAGGTTTTCCGGCTGACTGTCTGGCTGATTCATAAACTTGCTTATCTGGTTGGAGCAGGGGCGTTCGGGGAGTTTTATTTCCGGTATCCCTTATTCTGCCGCAACTTGAGTGATTTTCCAACCTAATGGAAGATCTCAGCTGGAAAAAACCTCGCTCTGACCGGCCGAAACCAGAATCTGGAACCACTTGATATTTCAAGGGTTATTGAAGTGAAACTATCTAACACGACCATTCCAACAACCTCTCAAGTCGTGAAATGGTGAGGACGATGATATCGATACAGTAGGTTGTCCTGATTGACGAAAGAAATACGGTTCAGATGAGAATCAGGATCGCCTGATCATTGACGACAACACAAGAACTGACATCCGGAGAAGAGGACTTTATGGCAGCGGACGGTAACAGCAAAGAGTTGAAACTGGGATTCCTGACCACGATTGAATGCCCGGATGGGGCGCTGATTGGTGGCCTGCTGGTAACAAATCATTTTGGCAGACCACTGGAATTTCAATGCACAACTCCCGTCAAACCGAACCGAACACAAGAGGTATTGTATGGACCCACGCTGGTTCCATTTCTGCTCGGGGAAGTGATTGGCCAGACGCTGGTTGACAAAATGAACGTCAAACCGAGCCTGATCCTCGTCGAGCAGGAACAGGCGCTGGAGCTGCAGAACCATACTTCGATTCCCGTTGCCATCCTGACCGATGTCGAACAGATGATCGAAGAAAGTGATGCTTACTTTACCGAGCAGGTGGGGCGGAACCGACTGCGGTTTGATGCAGCACACCAGGTTGGAAAGTCTGCGATTGAAAAGACGAGTCAGCAGATCCCCGGTGATGCCGACCTGGGAGAACCGTTTGAACGTGTGCGTGAAGCCTTAGGTGAAGCGGTCAAAATGGGATCTTCCCGTTAGCCCATTTCACAAAGCGGCGTTGAATTAATTTGTCAGGCACTACTTCCAGATCAGGCAGAGACGTGGATTTTACCGAGTCAACATTCCAGCAACAGCAGCAGGCACAACACAAGTTACCTCAGACGGGGGGACCGCATTTTCTTACGCCCTCTTCCACTCCCGAGAGACAGTCGGTTTCCGACAGTGATCGCGCGGAACTGTTACAGCAGGTCAGCAGTGATCCTGTCCCTCTGCTGGTCAGTACGTCCGTATTTGCATCCGGTATGAATGGCGCCCTCACCCGGAAATTCAATCTCGATGCTTCGGAAATTGAATTGATTGAACGCGCCGGTCTGCAACCTAAATGGAAACCGACGAAGCCGCGTGTCAGAACGTTCGGTATGACCTTTCCCGATGGTCTGGAGTTCATCCCGCCCAAAGAGGAGAAAGAGGGGCAGCCCGAACTGAGCAAGATCAAAGGTCCGGAAGTCGAAGGAACTGAGCCCGCGCCGCGAAAAAAATCGACGCGACTCAAACCGCCTGCCAATGCGCTTTCGCTCGAAGACCGGCTGTTCTATCTGCTGCAGCCACCGCTGGAGACCTGGCTGGCCGGGCAGGAACTGATCATGCCTTTCGAGCCTTTCCCGTATCAATATGAGGGGATCGCCTGGCTGTTCTCCAAAAAATCGGCTCTGCTCGCCGATGAAATGGGACTGGGCAAAACCATGCAGACGATTACCGGCGTGCGTCTGCTGCTGCGTAGTGGGCAGGTCAGGCGGATTCTGCTGGTCTGTCCCAAACCGTTGATCCCCAACTGGCAGCGCGAGTTCAAATTCTGGGCTGAAGAGCTGCCGGTCACCGTGGTGCAGGGGGATACGAACCGTCGCCGCATGATCTGGGAAATGCCCAACACGCCGATTCTGATCGCCAACTATGAGTCGATGTCGCGCGACTTCGAAGCGATGGGTGAGGAGAACCTGCCCCGCTTCGACCTGGTCGTGCTGGACGAGGCACAACGGATCAAGAACCGCGATTCAAGGACGGCAGATGTCGCCCGTTCGATTCCCCGCAAACGGAGCTGGGCTTTGACGGGAACGCCGATTGAGAATCGTCACGAGGAAATGTCGTCGCTCTTCGAATGGATGGAGATCATCCCGCCCCGGGGGACTCCTGATTTGCGTCAGTTGCAGGCGCTCTCGAAAGAGTTCATTCTCCGGCGGACCAAGGACCTGGTGATGACCGACCTGCCGCCACGTCTGGATCGGCCCGCCTACCTCGATCTGAACCCGGCCCAGCGGATTGCTTATGAAACGGCTGAGAAAGACGGTGTGATTCAGCTGAATGAAATGGGTGACTCGATCACGGTGCAGCATGTGTTTGAACTCGTGCTGCGTTTGAAGCAGATCACCAATTTCGATCCAGTCACCGGCGACAGCGCGAAGCTGGATCGCCTCGAAGCCGACATGGAAGAAATCGCGGCCTCAGGGGGGAAAGCGATCCTGTTCAGCCAGTGGACCAAGCCGCTGGACTTCATGGCTCAGCGTCTGGAACGTTTTGGCACCCTGGTTTATCACGGGGGGATTCCCACCAAACAGCGCGAGCCGATTCTGGATCAGTTCAAGCACGACCCTAATTCGCATCTGTTGCTGATGAGTTATGGCACCGGTGCCGTTGGTCTGAATCTGCAGTTCGCCGGTTACGTCTTCCTGTTCGATCGCTGGTGGAATCCCGCGATCGAGGATCAGGCGATCAACCGCGCTCACCGGATCGGTCAGAAAACGCAGGTCATCGTTACCAAATTCGTCTGCAATAATACGATTGAAGAGCGGATCGATATGGTATTGGAACAGAAGCGGGAACTCTTCCGCTCGATTCTGGGCGATGGCGACACGACTTGCGAATCACGCAGCCTGACCGCAGCCGAAATCTTCGGCCTGTTCGATCTCAAGCAGAAAAAGGGAGACACGACTAAAAAGATCGCCCCCAAGGTTCCGAACTCAGCCGCTTGAGTCTTAATCCACCAGTTTCGAAGTCAGCGGACTGGAGGTCATCGCGTCCTGCTCATCGGTGACGTTGATGAACCAGATGACAGCGTTTTCGGGTGGCGCTGGTCCGGTGATCTTTGTGCCCTCTATCGTCAACGGGACGGCTTGCCATTTGCGTTCCAGGTTGGGTCCCTCGTCGGTCGTAAATTGCAGGACTGCCGATTTCAGTTTGACCGGCTGCTTCAGCTTGGCGGTGATTTTTCCCTCTGCGATCACCGGCTTCTGTACGACGGCCAGGGGAGCGCCCTGTTTCAGGTATTCATCCATAAACCGGGCGATTTCTTTCGGTTCCCAGCCCGCGGGATGGCTGTGTCGCATTTTGACTTCAATGCGAATATTCTTCGGTGTGGATTTCGGAACCGCTTCGTAGCTGCGCTGATAGGCACTGAGCCAGTAATGAAAGTCGTTGGTTCCATTGAGGAAGAAAATCGGCATTTGTACCGCCCGGAGATACTGTCCCGGGTCATAAAGCTGCATCCAGAGAGCGGCATCTTCGTCAGAAAGTTTATTGATGGATCTTTCAAATACGGAATGGTTGTTGAGAAAACCACAACCATAGACGGGGGCGGCTGCTTTGAAGCGGTTATCCAGCCCAGCCACAATACTGGTCAGGTAGCCGCCCCACGAGATGCCGGTCACGCCGGTCTTGTCTTTGATCACTTCCGGAAAAGTGCGAATCAGAGAATGAGCCAGGATCGCGTTGGCGGGGGCGTGGTAGCACCAGTGCTCCGACTTGTCGTCTTTAATCGCGTCAAATTTTTCCGCGTGAGACTGGTTCGGCCCTCCGGCCTCCAGTCGCTCGCGATGCTCACGTTTGTGTGGATTCTTTCCCTCCAGCGGACGACTGCCGGCCAGATCCATGGCGATCGCAGCGTAACCCTGTTTCGCCCACAGCTCGGCCCATTCCCGAAATGCGGTTCCCCCTCCGCCGTGAATCAGTACGATTGCGGGGTAACGTACCGGCTGATTTCCGGAAAGCCCCAGCGTGCGGGGGGAAGCGTAGTAAGCGAAGACCTGCGTCGGTTTGCCTTTGTATTCCAGACCCTGGTAGATCAGTTTGTGGACCGGGCCACTCTGGTCGAGCCACTCAAATTCTGGTGCCTGGCTGAGTGCTTTCAAATCCCAGGGAGTCGTTTCTGGCAGTCGGGGATCGGGTTCAATAATGTCTGCTGCCGAGACGAAGCCGGCACTCAGAAGAGTAATCCAGCAGAGAAACAGAATTGAGATACTGGGTCGAAGAAGTTTCATCAGAGGTGCCACCACTTATCAGGTTCGAATATTTAAAAGATATCCGATGATTATCTGATACGGTCACGGCTGACGCAAGACAGTAATGAGAATTGAACGACTGTGCTGGTCGTTAAAACAACAGGCGATAAATGGCTGAACAGAAGATGATCCCGATGGTGATGACCGAGCCGATGATGCTCACGCAGACCGCTGCAGTACCGACCTTGAACGTGTTCTGTGATTCCGCAGGCAAATGACTGCCCAGCAGTTTCCAGATCGATTTCAGGACCTGGTTAAACATCTGCGCACAGAGCACGGTCGTCATCGCCAGAATGATGATCGCCCAGTGCGTAGCGGACAGCCCCAGCAGCATGGCGGTTGCGAGGACGGCACTTCCCGTAAAGAAGTGAATAAAGAATGAACTGTCCAGACGCACGCCGAACGTGATTCCCCGTTCTGCATCAATCAGACGCTGACGCCATTCGGGGCGTAGCTTTTCCGTGTCTTCGTTTCCGACCGAGTGGATTCGAATATTTCTGGCCTGCTTTTCCTGTGATGGTAACACTGTCCAAGTTCCTGTTATTGAGTCGGATTTCCAAAGAGTGAACTCATGCCGCCTGGCCCGGCTCCGAAGTTTCCAAAGCGGGGCATGATGGTTAAGCCGATGCCGGCATTCCCCGTGCTCTGGTTGTAATTCATTCCGAGACTCATGACGAAATCAGCCCCGGTTCTGGTGATCGACAGAATCTGCCCGCGGTTCATGTTTTCGCCCAGATCGTAGGCAGTACTGATGCCCGCGCTCCATTTTTCACTCATGACATAATTCAGGGTGGCAGACAGGATTCGACTGTCCAGACCGCCGCCCCCTTTAATCTGTTGTAAGGCGACATTCACGGTCATCCGGCGAGTACGTTGACTGGTCAGCGACACGTCCCATAACTGTTGTGCACCGTCGAACAGATCGTAATAAGCGTTTGCTGCCAGCGTGGTCCGGTCACCCAGGAACCAGCGGTAACGCCCTCCCAGCAGACCGAAGTCTTCTCCAAAGTTATCCCGCTGTGCATCCGGGAAATAAGACGCTTCCAGATCCAGAGTCATCCAGTCTTTGATGCGTTGCTGATCCGGCGGACCCGTTTTGGTCTGCAGTCGATGACGCCACGCCATCCTTAAGACCTGCTGGTCATCGACCAGTTCGTAATACGGATCCGTCACGCCCCGGCCGGCTCCCGTACGTACGGCATAAAAGCGGGGATCGAACTGGGGAGGCAGTGTGCCTCCGAAAGTATTGATCACCAGACGCTCACGGAAACGCTCCTGGGCGTTGTCATCGAATTCATTGTATTGAGCGATGTTAGTCAGGTTTGCACTCGAGTCGCTGAATGAGTAATCGGCTTCCAGCACCATCTTGTGAGCCAGTCCATTCAGATTGAAAAACGGATTGTAGACGTCCGGGAAGATCCGTTCCGCCATGATGCTGCTCCGCAAACCGGCCGAACCGTAGAGCCGGTCAATCTGCTGCTGTTGTAGTCCCTGTTCCCAGTAAGCCGCTTCCCCCATGACATAAGGAGTCATGATGATGGGACCCAGATTGAAGGGGGCTTCCAACTGGTTGCGGGTCATTGCCACCAGTCCCTGAGAATCAGCAACGAAGGGCAGCGGAGTAAATACATCCTGCGACGGATTGTAAGGGGCTGAACCCGGTTTCAGCTTTCCATAACCGACCGAGGAATGCGAAGTCCAGTTGAGCCGGTTACCCAGCAAGGGCTCTCCCAGCAGGAACAGATCCGCTTTCGGCAGCCAGTCTGTGGTCGTCGTAAATCCATTCAAACGGGTTCGGCCAATCACCGACCAGGACCAGTTTTCCTGCTGCTGTTTCAGATGCAACAGGGTTTCGACATCTTTGCCGGTTTCGAAGGTGTTCTCAAAATACTCATTCAGGAAGTTACGATCCGACAGCAGGCCACCTTCGCCCGTCAATGTCATTCCGAACGGCGATTCCTGTCGATGGTGCAGGTTGATGAAATAACGGTCCTTGGTGGATGGGATCAATGCCCTGCGGTCCGCACCCAGGTTATCCAGACCGGTGTCGTGGATATAAAACATTTCGCCATCGCCTTTGAAGACGTTGTCGAAGCCCAGCAGGTTGGCGCCTTCATAAGTTCCCGACTGACCAATGCCGACGCCCCGATAGGAATAGTAATCCAGCTGGCCTTCCCACTTCGTTCCCGGCAGACGCTCCAGACCGAGCAGCTTATACATGTCCCATTCCGTTTCCGTCTGGAAACCGAAGATGCGGTCGTTCCCGAATCGCAGTCCCGTAATTGGGAAATAGATATCCTCTGCCGGACTGGTCACGTAAGGCAGATAGAACAGGGGGATGTCGCCTACCTGGAAGGTATTGTTCGAACTGGATAACCAGGCCCGTTTGTTTGGCACCGGTTCTCCCGTGACCGGATCGAGTTCCGGTGAGCCGGTTCCCAGCCAGGGAGTCGTATAGCGGTCTTCAATAAACACATCCGAGGACTGGATTTTGTAGCCTGGTTTTCCAAACTGGCTGCCTGTCGCCCAGGCGTTCTGTGCCAGGTAGGCCCCTTTCGAGAGCTGACGGATCTGGCTGGCCCGGACCCGGACATCTTCTCCCAGTGTGGGAAGGTATGTTTTCAGTTCCGCATCCAGCAACACGCCCCGTTCTTCCCGGGCATCGTAAAACGCGCGGTTGGCCTTGAGGTAATAGGTTCCCTGCCGGATTTCGATATTTCCTTCGAGGTATATTTCGAAGGGGGTTTCCTTGGACTGTCTGATTTCCGAATTGAAATTCTGCGCATCCCGTCCGTCGGTCCAGATGATAATCCGGTCGGCGGACATATCGACCATCCCCAGTCCCTCCACTCCGTCAATCAGCAGATTGACTCCGCCGGTAATCACCCAGATCTGTTCCGGGGGAACGGTGTGTGTGGAAGGAAAACTCTGTACGTTGTACGGCACCGCGCTGCGGGGGAACAGTCGAATGCGGCGGAAACCGACATTCAATTCAGGCTCGGGAGCCGGAGCCAGTTCCGGACCTTCCAGCGGCGGTTTTTCGACAATGAACTGAGCTCGCTTGAGCTGGTGATCGTGCGGCATTCCGCGTCGTTGTGTGGCCCGCTTGAGCAGCGGATCATCCTCTGCCACGACTCCGTTTGAAGGACGCCGGATATTTGCTTTCAATCCGCTTTGCGTGACCAGGTTGACCAGCAGGCTGTTTTCGTTTTTCGATTCCCCAGGCAGATCGACGCGGACTTCACCTTCCAGGTAAACCGAGATGCGATCTGTCTTCCTGGATTTGGCGTGCCAGATCACCATCTGCCGCGATCGGAGGATGGCATCACCCTGTTTAATCTGGCAGTTCCCTTTCAGGATGGAGACGTTGACGAAATCCTGTTCCCATGCCTGGGAGTATTCCGCTTCGACTTCAATCGGTTCCTGTTCTGATGGTTCGTACTCCGATTCTTCGTAAGAGGCTTTCGGTGCACCGAAGAAACTGGTCTGAGCAGGCGCAACGGTGGCGACACCGCCGAGGATTGCAATGCTCACAATCACTCGCCAGATGCAAAGCGAAACATACCGAGAAACGGAATAGATCTCGCCCGACACGGGCACTCCTGAAGTGATAACCGGGTAGGTCAATCTTCTGTTGAGAGGATAGGTATCGAAGTGGAATACACTCTGCGACTAAGGCTTTAGAAGTCAGAGCGCAACGGTTTGAGGTCGGCAGGCGTTAACTCTGTCTGTCGTCCCGAGATAAATGGGCGCGGATTATAGGTCGATTTCTGAAAGAGTGTCAATAACAATCGCTGGCAGGCGGCGTTGCGCTTATGTGTCGTAAATAGCTTTATATTCAGATGTTAGGACGAGTCGGGTCAGGCCGTTTCCAGAGTCGGTCGATTTTGCTGAATTGGAGGAGATGAGACCACCCGAAAACACTCAATAACGCGATCGCAGGCACCAGCGGTGCGCGCATTCGCATGTTGGTCCAGTAGAACAGATGCACGATCGTAAAGCTTACCAGCAGCCAGATCAGGGGAGACCAGTTTCGCTCACTTTTCCAGATTACCAGAATCAGTCCCCAGTAACCGCCCAGCAAAACGACGAAATAGTAACTCGCGACTCCCCAGACCAGGGACCGTGACTGGGTCACTCCCGCGCTTGCCAGGGGGGCAATGTTCCAGAATCGCATCAATCGCTGGAGACAAGCCTGTACAAAAACATGTGGTTGAGCAGCGATATTGTTCCTCGCCCGCTGATACATCCAGCGGTCCCGTTCCTGTTCGGTTTCGAGGGGAGGCGAGACTTGGGCGATGTCCGTTTCCAGACTTTTCTGCCAGGCATCCAGGCTTTCGCCAGACCAGACCACGCCCCAGGGTTGCTGCACTACTTCCTTGTAAAACACAGGGTTATTTCCCAGCAGTACGGTATAACCTCCGTGCGTGGTGGTCAGAATCGGGGCGCGAAACACAACCAGATTCCGAATCAGCCAGGGGGAGACCGCCAGGACGATCCCCGCTGCCAGAAAAGCGATCGGCTTCCAGAGGGGGGCGGCAGAGGAAGCTTCAGACCGGGTGAACAACCTCTCTTTCAGAGATCCCGCCACGCGAACCAGCAACCAGAGTCCCAGAAACGCCAGAAACGTCGGTCGACAGAGAATCGCCAGTCCCCAGACAACGCCCGTCCAGAACAGCAGTGGCTTTGTCTTTGTCTCAGATGCCCCAGCTTCACACGGGGAAGTACTGCAGACCAGCAGGTAGAGCAGCAGACTGCTCAAGAACGTGGCCAGCACCTCCGTCATGGAATACGTCGTATATTGCAGCAGAATCGGGTCGGTCGCCACGATCGCCGCAGCAAACAGAGCCGCTGTTTTCAGTTGCAGCCGCTGACCCGTTTTCCAGGTGAGCCACACGGTGGCGATCCCCAGAATCACCTGCAAGATCCCCGTTCCGAAGGTCCCCGCTCCTAGAAAATAGCCAATCGCCAGCAGGCAGGGATACAGGGGGGGCCGAAAGGCCGTCGGCTCGATGGCCTGACCCTCCTCTGGTCGACTCGATGTGAAACCATTTCCCTCAGCCAGATTCCGGGCAATCGCGATGTAGGCATCCCGGTCCTCCTGCAGTTGATGACTCTTCAGGACCACCAGCGTCAGACGCAGGCCGCCGGCCAGAAGCAGGACCAGCAGCAAGGCAGTCGTTAAATAACCGGGTTTCGTCACAGACATCAATCCCAAGAGCAAGAGGTTTAAACGGCGGTTCCAGAGTCGGCCCGCTTGATGATTACGTTTGCCTGAGCGGGCACTTCGATTCCCAAGGCATTGCTGACACGGCAGTTAAACCGGGGGAAGACTGTCTCAAGTATGCAGATCTCACCCGTTAGAAACAAGGGGACTCTGTCCACCTGAAAAGGGGTTTTATGTGATTTCTACCGGCTGTAGGGGCTGGGCACGTATGAAACACGAAATGCTCCAGATATCTGGAAATATCGATGCTGATGGTTCTGAAGTATTCCGGTTGGAAAAAATCAACACGTTGCAAAAAACAGACACTATATCATGAAATCATGGTTTCTGTGAGCTATAGTTCGACAAGAGCAGATGGGTTGCGTACGCCTTGGAAGCATTCCAGAGTCAGCGCAACGGGCCGCATTTTTTATCGTATTGCCTGGCAGGCAGCAGGAAATGGTTTCCCCTTATGAGTCGTCAACCACAGAGCTGGCTGGAATCATGGGTGAACCTGCTCTATAAACTCCGCTGGGCGCTGCTGATCGTCTTTCTAATCCTGACGGCCTTTGCTTATTTTCCTGCTTCGAAGCTTACCTTCGAGCAGTCGATCGAATCACTCTACGCCAAAGATGATCAGCATCTGCTCGATTATCTCGAAAGCAAAAAACTGTTTGGCGGAGATGAGTTCGTCTTCGTCGCCTACACCGTGCCGGGGCTTCTCGGTGAGGAAGGAGCGAAAGAAACAGATCAGCTGAAGGAAGTCCGCAGTTTTTCCCGGGAACTCAGCCAGGTCCCGGGGATCAATGCAGATGTCTCTCAAAATCTGGCGGACGCCCTCAGTCCTCCGAAACTGAATTTTCTGCTCCGGGTTCTGATCCGCCAGAAACGGGATCAACTGATCGAACTCTCTCGCGGCGTGCTGATCGGCGACGACAACGAAACCACCGCCATCGTCCTCCGCCTGCTCCCCGAATACAAATCCCCCGTCCCCCGCAGTGAGACATTCAAACAGATTCGCGATCTCGCGCATGCCCACAATCCACGTGCCTATGTGGTGGGCGAGCCGGTGCAGGTCTATGACATGTTCCGCTATGTGGAAGAAGACGGCGACGTGCTGTTTAAAGTTTCCCTCAGCCTGCTCGCCGTAGTACTGCTCATCCTGTTTCGTCGGCTCCGCTGGGTTCTCCTTCCGCTGCTGGTTGTGATCTGCTCTATCTGGTGGACCGAAGCCGTCCTCGTCATCGGAAATTTACAGCTGAGCATGGTCAGCTCGATGCTGAACTCCCTGGTGACGATTATCGGCATCGCCACGGTCGCGCATGTCGCCGTCCATTTCCAGGCACTGCAGCGGCAGAGCATCTCCCGTCCGGATGCCATCCGGCAGACCATGGTCGAACTGCTCCCCGCGATCTTCTGGACCTGCGCCACCACCGCAGCCGGCTTCCTTTCACTCTTGACCAGTGAAATCGCCCCCGTCCGCAGTTTCGGGATCATGATGGCACTGGGAACCCTGATGGTGTTGATCGCTTCCACTGTTCTGTTACCTGGCGGCATGTCTCTGGGATACTTGAGTGCCCCTGCGAAACATTCCTCAGACAAAGGTCTGGAGCGATATCTCAAACAGGTCTCCCAGATGAATGAACGTTATCCCAAACGCATTCTCTGGGCCACGCTGTTCTTCGTCCTGTTCTCCTCGGCAGGGTTTACCCGGTTAACCATCGAGACCGATTTCAGTAAGAACTTTCGCGACTCCAGTGAGATCGTCAAAGCGCTGGATTTCGTCGAAACCCGCCTCGGCGGTGCATCCACCTGGGAAGTTAATTTCCCCGCACCCCCGAAGCTGACGAAGGAATACCTGGATCGGGTCAGGGCCCTGAGCGAGGATCTGCGCCAGGTCAATCCACCCGACAGAACACAGCTGACCAAAGTCATCTCCATCACCGATACACTCGACTTCATTCCCCAGAGGCCGTTCGCCTCCGATCCAATCCAGTCCAAGCTGGACCAGATCAAAGACCTGCAGGCCGATTTTGAAAGCAGCCTCTATAACCCCGATCAAGGACGCATGCGAATCGTCTTACGCGCCCTCGAACGTCAGTCTGCCGAAGAAAAACTCTCACTGATTCATAAAGTCGATGCCCTGGCGAAAAAACATTTTCCCGGTTCAGAAACCAAACAGACCGACCAGCAGACAGAGCCCGTTCACGACAAACCGGGTAAGGCCGCCGGTATTTTCATCCTGCTGGCTTACCTCATCGACAGTCTGCTCAAAGACCAGCTCTACAGCTTCCTGCTCGCTGCCACCAGCATCTGGCTGATCATGTCGCTTGCTTTTCGCAGTCTGAAACTGGGACTGATTTCCATGGTTCCGAACCTGTTTCCGATTGTGGTCGTGATCGGGGCGATGGGCTGGAGTGGACTGACTTTGAATATCGGTACCGCCATGATCGCCAGCGTCTCGATGGGACTCACCACCGATTCGAGCATCCACTTTATCTCCAGCTTCTTGAGGGAACGTTCCCACGGTGCCACCACAGTTGAGGCACTTAGAACCACGCATCACAGCGTCGGCCGGGCCATCGTTTATGCCACCTCTGCCCTGGTTGCCGGCTTTAGCGTGTTGACCCTGTCACACTTCATTCCCCTGATTTATTTCGGGGCGCTGGTCAGCGTCGCCATGATCGGCGGCGTATTTGGAGACCTGGTCCTGATGCCGATTCTCCTGAAGTTATGTTATCCCGACAAAGCGGAATCAGCTGCGTAGCGGCAGCGGCTTGTATTTCCGCTGGTCCATACCCACATAGCGTGAGAGCGGTTGATACAGGTGATTGTTCTCCGTCTGCTCCACGATATGAGCGACCCAGCCTGCCATCCGCGAGACCGTGAAGATCGGCGTGAACAGTTCCGGCTCAAAGCCCAGGTAATGCAACAGGCGGCTCGCGTGCCATTCCACACGGGGATGGACCCGGGAGACCTTCGCCATAATATCTTCGATCGCATCTGCAGCCGTTTCCATCGCATTCAGCCCCAGGGCATCGGCGACCTGCACACAATAGGTTTTCAGAACGGCTGCACGCGGATCGCGCTGTTTGCGGGGAGAATGCTCGAACCCGAGCACCCGTCTGCCCCTGGTAATTTCCTGGCAGGCCCATTCTTCCGCATTCCCGGAATGCATCGCTTCCTGCAGCGCATCCAGTACGCCGGTTCCGGAGCTGCAATGCAGCTGACCGTTCAGAGAACCGATGGCGGCACCAATCGATGAGTACAGCGGGCTGCCCGTCGATGCCACGACCCGGGCGGCAAACGTGGACGGAGCCAGACCATAGTCGGCTTGAGTGATCAGTAGTGCGTTAAACGCTTCTTCTTCCAACTGTGTCGGTTCATCCCCTTTGAGCATGTACCAGAAGCTGCCCGCATAGGAGTGCTGAAAATTCGGCACGACCGGAGTGTTGCCGTTGATCTGGTGATATCGGAACGAGATCAACTGAGGCAGCATCGCCAGCAGATACTGGGCGTTGGAGACATCCGACATGAAGACCCCGTATTCCATCTGCGGGTCAAAGTGAGCCAGCAGACTCACGCCGCTGCGGATCACATCCATCATATTGATATGCGGAGGGATAGCTTCAAGGGCAGCTGTTACCGGACGGGGCAGCTGACCGGATTCAATCAGCATCGTCTGAAAATCGGCCATTTCCTCATGGCTGGGTAGCTCACCGTTCAGCAGCAGGTAAGCTACTTCGAGAAACATGGCTTCGCGAGCCAGTTCATCGATCAGGTAACCCCGATAAGTCAAACCATCCTGGATTTGAGAAATTTCAGTTTCTGTCGCGACGATCCCGGTGAGACCGGGGCGATAAGGGTGACGTTCCATGTCGCAAACCTTTCGCTCTTCCTGAATACGAAAAAGAGTGGCAGTCCATTTGAATCAGAGTATAACCCATGTGAATCAGAGAATCGACACAGGTTATAGACCGTTTTTCCCAAGAATAGGGAAATAATTTACAGGTGCTTTTTTGACTTGACGACCCGCAATTCAATCGCTCCTGAAAATCAGGGCGCTTCCGGAGACCCTGGTTCGGGAGAGATGAGCCGGCCCGCGCCCGCTTCCAGCAGCGCCTGGGCCGCCTGCACACCGGTCTGTGCAGCTGAATCACAGGGGCCACTTTCGGAGACGAAAATCCGTTCCTGCCCATCGCCACTCAGCACGACCGCTTCCAGGGTCAACTGCTCCGCTTCCAGGCGGGACAGACATCCGATCGGGGCATGGCAGCCCGCGCGCAGGTGTGCGAGCATGCTCCGTTCTGCAGTTGTGGCAGCCTTCACGGCGGGATTCGAAATCGCTTCCAGAATTTCGATGGTCTCTGTATCCTCGGCCCGGCATTCGATCCCCAACGCACCCTGTCCCACAGCAGGATAGACTTCCGGGGGGCTCAACAGCAGCCAGTTCCGCTCCGCCAGCAGTTCCAGACGCACCATTCCCGCTTCCGCCAGGCAGAGCACATCGTATTCGCCAGAGTCCAGCTTCTTCAGACGCGTCTGCACGTTCCCACGGACTTCCAGCATCTCCAGATCACTCCGCTGATGCAGCAACTGGGCCCGCCGCCGCAGGCTCCCTGTCCCAACCCGGGCTTTCTTCGGTAGATCTGCCAGCGACTCGATCGGTTCGGAACCTTCCGGCAGAATCAGGACATCGAACAGCGGTCCTCGATCCGGAATCCCGGCCAGGGTCAGTCCCGGCGCAGGTTCGGTCGGCAGATCCTTGAGGCTGTGTACCGCCAGATCGGCGCGGGCGTCCAGAACGGCTTTCTGAACTTCGCGGGTGAAGACACCCAGTCCGCCGAACTGCGACAGGGGAGAGGTCAGATCACGGTCCCCTTCCGAAGTAATATGCACAATCTCGACCGGTCGCCCGCTGGCCTGCTGTTCGAGCAGTGAGGCCACATATTCGGCCTGCCACAGCGCCAGCTTGCTGGCTCGGGTCGCGATTCGCAAGGGACGTGGTTCCGACGTCTGAGTCATCAGTCAAATCTGCTTTCTATCTGCGTTGGTAGTTCGGTATTCTCTGCTGATCGACTTCGATCCGGATGATCGACTTTGATTCGGAATCAGACTAAGGAGCCTTCTCTTCGGGGGGGGCTCCATTTTGATCTGATTTCTCAGGTTGATCTGATTTCGCCGGGGCTGGCGTGTTCGTGTTCTCGTCAGTCTCCGTATGTTCGCTTTCGATGGTGGAAGTCTGCGTCGTCGGTTCGGGCGGTGCGATCTGAACTTTGAACCCGGCCAGATTCCGATCCCCCAGCAACCGCTTGCCCAGTTCTTCCCTCAGCAGTTCATCGGTCACTTTCTGTTGCGGAGGTACCAGCACGCCGCACGACAGACAGAACTGAAACGCCTGATCGACGGTGATATTCAAATCCACGATCTCACTTTTCGGAACACTCATCGTATATCCGGTTACCGGCATCGGCGAGGTTGGTACGAGGATCGCCACGAGCGGCTCACCCGCGGTGACCGTCATCTCCAGCATGCTGTCGCCCGTCACAAAGCCGAGCGACCAGATGCCCCGCCGGGGATATTCAACCGCGACGACACGACTGTAATCGACGGTCCGTTCGCTGAAGAAAAAGTCGGTCACCTGTTTCACCGAGGAATAGACGTTGCTCACCACAGGCAGGCGTGCCAGCACGCCCTGCTCGAATTTGTAGACCATCCAGGCCCCGATCCGGGCCGTAACGAAACGTCCCAGGAAGTACAGCGCCACGATCGTCAACACCACCGCGACCGCACTCAGGTTGAACAGACTCTTGAACCAGCGGGTCGTCGCCAGTTCCATGTACAACCCCATCGCAGTCGTCGGCATATCGGAAGCGCGAATCCGTTTCGCCACCTCCCGATAGTCTCGATAGGGCACCGCCCGGTCTCCAAACGGGACCCAGGCCTTATCCGTGAACAGATTACGTGGGATTTTACTCAACGCCTGCTGGTTCATCGCTTCCAGTTCCCGGGCATAATCCCTGCTGACCAGGTAATCGTTGCGACAGTATTCCAGGGGGGGCAGGCTTTCCAGCTGCACGAAATTATCACGTGGCTGGGAGTCGTCCGTAAAGTAGGCGATACAGTAACGGACCGTGGTCGTCGTCGGCGTGATGATATAATCGTTCACGATCCCCGCGACCCAGATCACAATTACCAGTGTCAGAATCGGCGGCAGACTGATTGCCAGTCCCCGCAGAAAAAAGTGATGGGTTCTGCCGATCTTTTTTTTCTCCTTCTTCTCAGGCGAATTCTTATCAGGGGAGGGCGGTGTGGTACTCGGATCCATCGAGATGACTTACCTTATCTCTTGTATTGTATCCACAAAAACAGCAGCCATTTTCGTGGAGTATCGATCTAAAATCTTTAAACGCCAGGGGCTCTGGCTATCACAGCCACGTTGATCTCGCGGGCACCTGCCTCCAGCAGGGCACGGGTAGCAGCATTGGCGGTTGATCCCGTTGTCATGACATCATCGACCAGTAAAATGCGCAGATCCCGGATTCGTCTGGATCGGCGCACTCGAAACGCATCTCGTAAATTGGTTCTTCGCTCAGACGGAGTCAAACTGGTCTGCGCAGGGGTCCTTTTTCGTTTCGCGAGTATATGCACGTCGTATTTGGCTTGCAAGCGGCTCGACAACGCCTCACCGATCAGTCCCGCCGGATTATGAGACCGGTACAGTCGCGATGTCCAGTGCAATGGGACCGGTATAATCAGATCCGGGTCCATTTTCTCCAGCGTTTCCTGATGACGGTAGTATAACAGGCTTCCCAGACCCCCACCCAGAGGGGCTCCCTGGTTTTGCTTCAGTTTTAAGATTAATTCGCGTAACGCACCCTGATATTTGCCCAGCGCGATCGCCCTTGTGAAAAAAAAGCGATCTTTTCTGCAGTAACTGCAGCCTGCGGAAGTCTCCACATGCGGACCCGCCGGCGCGCCACACCGCAGACAGGCCTGATTCAGCACAGGAGCAATCTGTTCGATCCGGGGGCCGCAGTTCGTTCCTGTGCACCTTCGGTTCTCGCCACATAACACACAGCGGGGAGGATAGACAAAATTCCGCCCCGCCTGCTGCCAGCTGCGGGAGAGCGTTTCGAACGGTGGAATCCCCGAATATTTCATGATTTCACCAAAGTCACCACTGGGATCTCGGCTGAATTTCGATATCCTCTGATCATAAGCCAGCAGCGCCGGGAAATACAGATCCAATGTACAGGCCGGGGCAATTTTGAAGATACTACAGGCCGGGCAGGGAAAGTCTTGGAAGACAGCAGCGCAGCAACAGTCATCGTCGGAGGCGGTCTTGCCGGGCTGGCCTGCGCTGCGGCACTCGTGGAACGGGGCAAACCCGTCACCCTGCTCGAGTCGCGTCCCCGCCTCGGAGGCCGCGCCAGTTCCTTTGAGGACCAGCAGTCCCAGACCCTGATCGACAACTGCCAGCACGTCAGCATGGGCTGCTGTCATGAATTCAACCGCTTCTGTCAGACCGTTGGCATCGCAGACTCTTTCGAGCGGGCAGAGCAACTGTTCTTTATCGGACCGGACCGGACAGGGAGCCGCTTCAAAATCAATCGCTTCGCCGCCAGTCCGCTGCTCCCCACGCCCCTGCATCTGTTCCCTGCCTTTGCGCGACTCTCTTATCTCAGCTTCTGCGAGAAACGGGAACTCGCACACGGACTCAAACAGCTGGCACGCACCCGCGTCAATCCGGAAGATGAACCGACGATGGCCGACTGGCTCAAGGCACACGGTCAGTCGCAGACCGTCATCGACCGTTTCTGGAACGTGGTTCTCGTCAGTGCGCTCAGCGAAGATCTGGAACGCATCAGCCTTTCGCACGCCCGCAAGGTGTTCGTCGACGGCTTCCTCCGCGCCCGCAACAGCTGGCAGGTCCTGATTCCGACCACACCCCTCGAACAGTTGTACGGCACCACAATCAGCAACTGGTTGATTCACCGCGGTGCAGAGATCCGGCTCAAGACCGGCGTCAAGCAGATCCAGATCAGCGACGGCCAGGTGACCGGCATCGAACTCCGGGATGGCACGCAGCTGGACGCCGACCGGGTTGTCCTTGCAGTGCCCCACCAGCGTGTCCTCGATCTGCTCCCTGCCGAGTTTCCCGGCTGCGCAGAACTGTCGCGCATCGAACAGCTCGAGGCCGCTCCGATCACCAGCGTCCATCTCTGGTTCGATCGTGAGATCACCCCGCTCCCGCATGCCGTCTTCGTCGACTGTCTGTCCCAGTGGATGTTCAACCGCACGCAGCTCATGCAACAGGAGCCTGACGGACGCTGGTATTATCAGATCGTCATCTCCGCCAGCCATCAGCTGACTGCAGCCGGTCGTCAGGGACGCTCGCAGGACGAGATCATCCAGGATGTCATTTCCGAACTCACCCGGATCTGGCCCGCGACCACCGAGGCCCAACTGCTGCACAGCCGCATGCTCACCGAACATCATGCGGTCTTCTCCGTACAGCCGGGAGTGGATCAGCTGCGACCTGCCCAGCGGACACAGGTCGGCGGCCTGTACCTCGCCGGAGACTGGACTTCGACCGGCTGGCCCGCCACGATGGAAGGGGCCGTCCGCAGCGGATTACTGGCAGCCGAGGCAGTGCTCGACGATCTGGGACAACCTGAGTCACTTTTATTACCTCCCGAAAAAACAGCTTTTCTATCCAAAATGCTATTCAGACTGTAAACTTTCACGCATGTTTCAGCAGCTTACTTCAACTCTGGATCCGAACCGTTCTCAGAAGCAGTCGCTTGCGCACTTCTTTCGCATCATGGCGCTGCTGGTCGGCTTTACGATTTTCGGGACGGTCGGCATTCGGGTCATTGAAGGGGCCTCCTGGCTCGACAGCCTGTTCATGATCGTGATCACCGCGACCACCGTCGGCTATGAAGACCCGGTGTCGCTTTCCGATAACGGCAAAATCTTTATCATTTTCTATCTCATGTTTGGTCTGGGAATTTTTACCTACAGTGTCTCCCAGCTCGGTCAGTGGATCGTTCGCCAGCAAATGAGTTCGGTTCTGGAGAAACGACGCATGCAGAAAGCAATTTCCAAGTTTGAAGGTCACTACATTGTGTGTGGCGTTGGTCGCATGGGACAGTCCATCTGCGAGTACCTGCACGAACGCGAGAAACCCTTCGTGGTCATCGACAGCAACGAAGAGCGTCTGCAGCAGACCTGCGGCGACAAAGGCTGGTTCTACATTCATGGGGACGCCACCGACGATCATGTCCTCAAAAGTGCCGGCATCGAACAGGCGGCCTCCCTCGCAGCGGCTCTTCCGGGGGACGCCGACAATGTCTATGTCGTCCTCACCGCGCGGATGCTGAATCCTCATTTCCAGATCATCGCCCGCGCCAGCGACGACAAGGCCGGCGATAAAATCAAACATGCCGGCGCCAACCGCGTTGTCAGTCCCTTCCGCAGCGGCGCCGTCAAAATTGCCCGCTTTATGATTCACCCCGCTGTGGAAGATTTCGTCGAAGTTGCCAGCAAACACGTAGGCGGTTTCGAAGTCGCCGACCTGCACATCTCGGATGCCAGTCCTTACTGCGGCAAGAAACTGAGCGAAACCGACCTGAGCACCAAGGGCATCATGGTCGTGGGCATCTGTCGCCCCGGTCATCAGCCCCAGATGCCCCCCTCCAGCTCGTCGATCCTCAACGCCGGTGACAGCATTTTCGCCCTCGGTTCTTCGGACGCGATCACTCACCTCATGGAAGAGTTTAATACGTCTCCCGAAGCATCCGCCTGATTTCTGCATTTTGATGCTGCTCCTGTTGTGTTGTGTTTGCACATGAACTTCCCGCACCTCTGCCTGAACAGACTCCCCTTGATTCGCACTTCCCGATTCGTATCCTGTTCCAAATGTGGCTCGCGCGCGAGGCGGGTCTGCGTACACGGGAACATGTCGCACCAGTGACTCAGCAGCACCTGAATCGCCGTCGATTTTCACCAACTTTGCACCGGAACATTTCGCACCCGTTCGCATTGTTCTCTCCCTCGGAGCAGGCCAGATCAGGACAAAATGCAGGACAAAGCAGGACAAAATCCCGGCCAGAACTGGACAAAATCTGGCCACATTGGGACAAAATTTTGTCTTGACACCCACCCGCCATTCAGCAAAATTCACATCCTCATCACATCCTCAATTGTGACGAGCGAGTGCCACTGTCCGCTCGCCCGACAGTGCTTGAACCAGAGTGAAGAAATCAACAACCAAAACATGACTGACTCTTTTTTTCAGATATCCAATAGTCAAAGGAAAAGCAGGGGCCCCATGTGTCAGCCCGCCTGGCGACAATCAAAGCGTGTCAACTTCCGAGGGAATCACATTGTGGCCGAGGGTCTGCTGTAAAACTGGTTTTCAGATCTTCAACAGCAGAAAAGCCAAATTAGCCGCAGGGCGTTAGCCCCGGTTGAAACGACTTTGGTATATCACATCCGAATTAAGAAACACTACCCGGCCACCGGTTGAGTAGCAGTTACCAACCCAGATTACCGGCGGCTAGCGCCGTTCCGCTCAGAAAAAATAACAGGCAGACCACTCATGCCGTCCGTGACTTGCGAATTATAAGCAACGTCACCAGAAACACGCAGATGAAAAGAAAGCACTACTGAATCTGCGCGATGTACAATCAGAACCAGCGCACATTCCTTTCGTGCTTTTCGTGTCTTTCGTGGTAGCAAAAGAAATTTTCGTGGTAGAAAAATTTCGCAGTCTCAATCCCGCACCAGCGACCATTGCTGATCCAGAATCTTCGGAGATACCTTCAAGGCCGTCCCCAGTTTCTGCGCAAACAGCGACACGCGAAATTCCTCCAGCAGCCAGCGGAACTTGATCAACTGCGGATCGATAATCTCCCGCTCATGATGCTGCCGGGCCCGCTGGGCATACATTTCGATGTAACGCGAAATGCTGCGAATATTGGCGATGTCCCGCTGCAATCCGCTGCCTCCCAGCTTGCTCAGTCGCAGTTCGATCCCCTGCAGATAGCGGGGGAACTGCTGCAGCCAGGGGTAAGGCGTATTCACCAGGAAGCGGGCATTGATCAAGGCGTTCAACTGCGTCCGCATGTCGGCCAGCGGCTGATTCCAGGCGGGTACCTTGGTCTGATCCAGCGTGATCTTGATTTTGTGATACTGCTCAAACAGCACCGGCAGCAGACTCGCCAGGTCCTGTGCCGCGACCGGAATCTGGTTTCGCCATTCCTTAAGCAACTGACGATACTCGGCCTCCGTTCGCGGTTGACGTTCTTTCTGCCCGCACAACACCCGCTCCGCCAGCAGTTCGATTAATTGTTCCCGCAGATTGATGCCACCAATCGAAGCCGCATACAGCGAGACCCGCTCCAGGCCCGGCAGATTTTCTACCTGTGCCTTCAGCCGTCGATGCTCGGCCAGTACGAACAGCCGCCGCAGGCCGAACCGTGTTTCATAGGCGGCCCGCTCCGGTGCATCACGCAGACAGAGTGCGACCGACTTTCCCTCATCTACTAAACTGGGGAAACCGGTCAGCGAAAGTTGATCGTGCTGAATCTGCACCTCGGCCGGAAAATCACCGAACGTCCAGTCGGTCAACCCGGTCTGGCTCCAGTGATCATCGGAGAGTGCCGAAAAACTGCTGGCCGCTTTCGAACCGTATTCCTGTCGCAGTTGCGTCAGATTCCGGTTGACGGTGATCGCCTCGCCCTCCTGATCCAGCACGCGGATATTCATCTGCAGATGCTGCGGCAGCCGTTCCGTCTCAAACTGATCTGCGGTGATCCGTTCTCCCGAGATCTGCGACAGCAGCGCCGCGACCTTTTCTTCAAACGATCCCTTACCGAACTCCAGTTGCTTGACGACCTGCTTTGCCGTCTCCGGTGCCGGCACCAGCATCCGCCGGACCGACTTGGGCAGCGCCTTGATCATCGCCGCCACCTTTTCTTCCAGCAGGCCCGGCACCAGCCAGCCCAGTCGTTGCGGCGAAAGCTGATTGAGGCTCTCCTGCGGAATCGAAACCGTCACCCCGTCTTCCGCGGCCCCCGGCTCCAGGTGATATTCGAGCGGAAACTGCATCTTCCCCATCTTGAGGGCGTTCGGGAATTCCGACTCGTCAATCTCCTCCGCCTGTGCGTCGAAGAAGTCTTCCAGCCGCATGTTGAGCAGCGTCGGCGTCTTTCGTCTGGCGACCTTCCACCACTTCTTCAGGCTCACGCCGTCATACACGTCTTCCGGAATCCGCGCATCGTAAAAGGCGAACAGCTGCTCCTGCGAAGGGATCAGGTCGTACCGCCGCGACTTCGCCTGCTGCTGTTCCAGGTCGCTCATGAACTTCTGATTGTGTGCCAGGAAGTCGACGTTGAGCGTGATGTCCCCCTCGACCAGCCCATACTGCAGCATCAGCATCCGCGACTGTTCGGGATCGATCTTGCCGTAATGCACCGAGCGTCCCGGCACGATCGTCAGACCAAACAGCGTCACCTTTTCCGTGGCCATCGCGGACGCCGCATCCCCGTTCCAGCGGGGATTGCTCCAGCTCTTTTTCACCAGGTGCGGTGCCGCGGGTTCGATCCAGTTCGGCGAAATCTTCGCGACCGTGCGGGCATATCGCTTGCTCGTTTCGATCAGCTCCGCCGAGATGATCCACTTCGGTTTCTTCTCAAAAATCCCCGACCCGGGCCAGAGGAAATACTTCTGCCCGCCGGAGCCTGTGTACTCGTGCGAATCCGACCGCATCGCGATGTTCGACAGCAACCCGGGCAGCAATGCGCGGTGAATCGCCGCCGAGTCGTCTTTTCGCGGATGCAGTTTCAGCCCCGTCTCTTCGACCAGCTGACGCAGTTGCCGAAAGATGTCCGCCCATTCCCGCAGCCGGTTGTACGACAGGAAATTCTGCACGCAGGCCCGCCGCAACTTGCCGTGTGACAGGTCCTCTTTAAGCTTGTGATAAAAGTCCCACAGCTTGAGGAAGCTCAGGAAGTCCGAATCGGGATCGCGAAACTGTTCCTGGGCTTCGTCGGCCGCCTGCTGTTTATCGATCGGTCGCTCACGTGGATCCTGCAGTTCCAGGGCTGACGCGATCACCAGAATCTCGTGCAGGCAGTTTTCATCGTGTGCGGCCAGAATCATCCGCGCAATCCGCGGGTCGACCGGCAGTCGACTGATCTGCCGCCCGATGTCGGTCAGCCGGTTCTGTTCGTCAATCGCCCCCAGTTCAAACAGCGTGCTGTAACCGTCGCGGATCGCCGCGGGCTTCGGAGGATCGATGAACGGGAAGTCTTCAATCGCTCCCAGCTTCATATTCAGTGTCTGCAGAATCACCGAGGCCAGGTTGGTTCGCTGGATTTCAGGCGACGTGAATTCATCGCGGCTGTTGAAGTCCGCTTCGCTGTAAAGCCGGATACAGATCCCCGGCGCGACACGTCCGCAGCGACCGGCCCGCTGATTGGCAGACGCCTGCGACACCGCTTCGATCGGCAGCCGCTGGACCTGCGACCGACTCGAATACCGGCTGATGCGGGCCAGACCCGTATCAACCACATAGCGGATGCCCGGCACCGTAATCGACGATTCGGCCACGTTCGTCGCAATCACAATCCGGCGATACGAGGACGGGCGAAAGACCTTGTTCTGCTCTGCCGTCGAGAGTCGACCATAGAGCGGCACAATCTCCGTCTGCCTCCCGCCGTCATCACCGATGATCGAGCGGCCCCGCAACAGCTTCGCCGTCTCGCGAATGTCCCACTCGGTCGGCACAAAGATCAGGATGTCCCCGTCGTCAATCGCCGCGAGTTCATTGACGGCGTCCGCCAGCTGCGACTGTTCGTCGCGGTTACTGTTTTTGCCTTTGCCCTGTCCCTTATCGTCAGGCTCCGCATCAAACGGACGATAACGAATCTCTACCGGATACGTCCGCCCCGAAACATTCAGAATCGGGGCCGGCCCTGCGCTTGATGCAAAGTGTTCGCTGAAACGTTCGGCGTCGATCGTGGCCGACGTGATGATCACCCGCAGATCAGGCCGCTGCGAGAGCAGGCGTTTGAGATAGCCTAATAGAAAGTCGATATTCAGCGAGCGTTCGTGTGCTTCGTCGACGATGATGGTGTCATACTGATTCAGAAAGCGGTCGTTCTGCGTTTCGGCCAGCAGGATCCCATCGGTCATCAGTTTGATATAGGTGTTCGGGTTCGTCGTGTCGGTGAAGCGGATTTTAAAACCGCAGGCGGTTCCCTGTTCGCGTCCCAGTTCTTCCGAGATGCGGGCCGCCACCGATCGGGCTGCGATCCGACGCGGCTGGGTATGGCCGATGATGCCAGTGATACCCCGTCCCATCGACAGGAGCAGCTTGGGCAACTGCGTCGATTTCCCCGAGCCGGTCTCCCCGCAGACAATCACCACCTGGTTGTCGGCGATCGTCTGTTTGATGTGATCCAGTTCTTCATGGATCGGCAGGCTGCCGTCAAACTTGACCTCGGGTCGCAGCTTGAGCCGCTCTTCCCGCCGGGCCAGCGACTTCTGGAGTTCCTCCTGCAGCCGCTTCAGATTCTTATCGAACGGCTTTCTGTTCTTCTTCGCCTGCCGGATCGACCGCAGCCGTTGTGAGAACCGAAACTGGTCGACGACCATTGCCTGCGAGATCAGCCCGGGCAGTTCCGCCAGCGCAGCATTCAGATCTTCACTGGCAGCACCAGTGTCAGCAGCAGCCGAATTCGAATCACCGCGGGACATCACACATCAACGAGGAAAAAAGGGAAATCGTACGATTATACGCATCAGGACCCGCATTATGCAGCCAAAGTTCGGCAGCGCAAAGGGTTTCCGCCGGGTTTTGTAGGAATCAGCGGCGGAACTGTAGTGTTTTCAGAACCACGAAAGACACGAAAAGCACGAAATCATAAGTACCCTGGGTAACCCCGAATGTAATTCGGGGCTGTCGCAGACAGCAGGAGGTCGCAGAGAAATGAAACGAAATAGATTCATCAATCCTCACCAGCACCAGCTGTAGGGGCCACCCTGCGTGGTGGCCCGCCGGGAGAGAAGCAAAGTTACTTGCCGCTCTGAATGGAGCCAGATTACAATATTCAAATGTTCTCAATCGCATCATTTCATAAGAGCAAAGGCCACCAAAATGGCACTCGGCGAACTGTTAAAAATTGTCACACCCCCGGACAAACCCAAAGAGGTGCCCACCAAACCGAACTGGGCCGCCGTCGAAAAGAAACTCGGCCTGCAGCTGCCCGATGACTACAAACGCTACGTCACAAAGTTCGGCACAGGTGTCTTGGGAAGTTTCTTGCGTGTTTATAACCCTTTTTCTAAGCGAGAATATACGTCTCTCCAGAAAAGTGTGGTCAGTGTCTGTGAAATTCATCAGATGCGCTCCGACACTTTTCCCTACGAGTTCTATCCTGAATCACCAGGATTATTACCCTGGGGCAATGATGACAACGGCAACAATCTTTTCTGGTTAACCCGCGGCGCCCGCAACAAGTGGCCAATCGTGGTCTGTTCCGGTCGCGACGATCGTTCTCAACTCTTCGAAATGGGCATGACCGCTTTCCTGGCCCGCACCTTTACCGGCGAGGTCAAATGCAAAATCTGGCCGAAACCGTTCGCGGTGAAGTCGCGACGTTTTCAGTTTCAACCTAATTAACAACCGCCTCCGTTCAGCAATATGTCCATCCCGCCGGGTACGATTATAAGGCGTGCCCTTCTGAATACCGGTGTCATTTTGCTGGCTTGCACTTGCCTCAGGTCACATATAGCATATGTTTGATGTAAGGTTGCTGAGAGTCCCACCTGATTTTCCTGCCTTTTATGTTGCTGTCGTAATTTTCTCGCCCGTATTACTCCATTCGAATGGAACAGCGCTATGCGTCTATCTGCACCCGTCGTCCGCAAACGCGGCTTCACCCTGATCGAACTACTGGTCGTGATTGCCATCATCGCCATTCTGATCGCCCTCTTACTGCCCGCCGTTCAGCAGGCACGCGAAGCGGCCCGCCGCAGTCAGTGCAAAAACAATCTCAAGCAGATTGGCTTGGCGCTGCACAACTACAACGAAACACATCGTGTCTTCCCCCCTGGCTTTATCAATGATACCGGCTGGCTGTGCAATACGTTTATCCTGCCCTTCATGGATCAGGCACCGCTGTATAACCAGTTAAGTCCCAATGGGCCTATGAATCTTTCCAATGCCACCGTACTGGCTCAGGTGCGGACCATTCTGCCCGCGTACCTCTGCCCGTCCAGCGCCGATCCGAATCCGGCACAGAACGCGGATAATAAAGTGAGTGGCGTGGCCATTGGTCTGTCCAACTACCTCGGCTTCAATGGAAATGGTGACTATCGTTGTACTACTTCGAAGCCGAACGGGATGTTCTACATGAATAGTGCCACCAAAATTCGTGATATTACCGATGGTCTGTCCAACACGTTTGCGTTCACCGAAAGAACCACCGTGAACGACGCCGCCGGCACAAATCACATTGGTTCGATCTGGGCAGGAGTCACTCCCTGTGCAGCCACAACGAACAAATTCGAAAACATCCGCTACGGTCTGGTACAGGCACGCGTGGGCTGGTCCATGATCAACGGAACTGGTTATCAGTTCGGCCCCAGCAGTCTGCATGTGGGCGGAGTACACGTTTTACTGGCAGATGGTGCCGTCCGCTTTGCCAGCGAAAACATGGACGCTTCGAACAACCCGAGTACGATTTCCTCTGCTACCAGCACTTACTTCAGACTGGCCGTGATCAATGATGGCCAGGTGATCGGCGAGTGGTAAGACAGAGCTGAATCTGCCTGAAACTGCTTCAAACAAAAAGCTCCCTGCTGATCATCGGCAGGGAGCTTTTTTATTTAACTGTTTTGTGAAACGAATCGCAGGACGCCGGTCTATTCCTTATCCAGGGCAAACGGAAAATCGTTCTCGCCCGCTTTGACTTCCACCGTCAGCGTCGATTCGTTGTTGTATTTCGCAGGGATCGTCTCTTTCATTTCGGTGGTGGTTCCGTCTGCGTTTTCGACGTAGCGTTGTGTCGAAATCCGGACGGTATGCTTGCCGATCTTGGCTCCCTTGTTCTCCGGGTTGTAAGCCAGTTCAAATTTTCCCTGGCTGTCTGTGATCCCCGTCGAAGGCCGACCGCTCGCGGGAGCAAACGTGACCACGGCTCCTTCCACCGGTTCACCGTCCATGACCACCAGACCTTTTACCGACGCGATGTCCGGCTGATCTTCTGGTGTCGGGGCACAACCTGCCAGCAGGGTGCAAACAGCAAAAACGAATCCTGTGCAGTGTAATGACCTCAAAGATAATAAGTGCATCTTGTTCCTGTGTCTAAAAAGGGCGCTCTTTTGAAACTTCAGCTGCGGGTCCGAAACCGTCTGACAACAACCGTCTGACAACGGACCGCTGAAAACAGATTCTATTCTCAGCGATCGCCGGGAAAGTGTAAAGCCAGACGCAAATCTCTTTTCCTGTGAAAGGCAAGATCAGCGCTTCGGTTTTTCAGTGACCGCCTGTTTCACATGCTGATCCAGGAATTTGAGAATCTGTCCGTTCGTTGCCGGAGTATTGAATTCCCGACCGCCGTGCCCGGCTCCTTCAACCACGTTCAACTGCACGGGAACGTTTGCCTGCTTGAGCGCTGCTTCCAGGAGGTGACTCTGATGCACGGGGACCAGCGGGTCTTTTGAACCATGTATAATCAGGAATGGCGGATCCTGTTTATCGATGTAGGTGATCGGGTTCGCCTGTGCGACTTTGTCTTTGTTTTCCAGAACCGGCCCTCCCAGCAGCAGCGATTCGGGAGAGCGGGGATCGTTGTGTTTGAAGCGGGCGTTGGGGAGTGCGTGTGCATCCATCTGCAGAAAATCGGTAGGCCCCCACATGTCGACGACCGCCTGCACGCGGCTCGACTGATCCGCATGCTTGCCGACCGTGCCTTCCAGTGCTTTGTCACCACCACTGGTTCCCAGCAGCGCCACCAGGTGACCGCCGGCTGAGGAACCTCCTACGCCGATCCGGGACGCGTCGTAGCCGTATTCTCTGGCATGCACCCGCAGCCAGCGGATGGCGGCTTTGCAGTCATGGATCTGGGCCGGGAAAGTCGCCTCGCCACTCAGTCGATAATTGATGCTGGCGCAGGCATAGCCGTTCTGCAATCCCAGGGGAACCAGAATACCACCGCGGCCCTTGTCACCGCTCCGCCAGCCGCCCCCGTGAATCCAGACGAGCAGGGGAGGGTGTTTGACGTCCCTGGGAACATACAGGTCGAGCAGCAGAGGCTTGTCATCCACGCGCGCATATTCCAGGTTTCGATGCACGTTCGCATGCTCCTGGACCCAGCGGGGAGCGCCGCGGCGGGGTTGCTGGGCTTGTGCCGCTTCGCTCAGCAGGGTTACCGGGATGAAAAGCAGCAGGATGAAAGGCAGTCGGTCTGGTCTCATGTTGTTCTCCCATAGCCGCGCGGTGATTGCAACGCGCGGTGTACTCAGTTTCATAGATTCAAGGCGCTGTTCGTCATGTAACACAGTTCCCTGGGAACAGTTTCGCAGAGGTCGCCCGCTTTGCATGATTCCTTTTCAATCCAGACAGCGAAACTGGCATTATGTTTATTGATGAGGTGGTCTAATTAACGATGGGGTGGTTATGTATATATCTCGTCAGTCAGCGTAAATACTGGTCTCTGGGGAGCGGAATCAAGGTGCAGTCACAACTGGTGTTACGGTGCTAAATATCAACGCATAAACATGTTGCGATCTGAGGGACTGGTGAAAAAACGCGGTTTGAATTTCAGTTTTTGATCAAATAATGATTGAATTGTTAAAAAACGTTATTAATATTAGTGTGTATATTTTAATAAATATTACATTCTAAATCCCGGTGCCTCGACCGGGTTCTCTGGCCGCTTCCCCTGCTCGCGGGAATGTAGCTCTGGCGCACATTTAGGTCGCTCTTTTCTTATATCTTTTTCCTAATTCAACGAGAGAGTTTCATGCAAGTATCTGTACGTCGTAATCGTGGCTTCACGCTCATCGAACTTCTGGTGGTGATCGCCATTATTGCTATTCTGATTGCTCTGTTATTACCCGCCGTCCAGCAGGCCCGGGAAGCGGCCCGCCGTTCCCAGTGTCGGAACAACCTGAAACAGCTGGGACTGGCCTTCCATAATTACCACGATAATTTCCTGATGCTGCCTACGGGGTATTTCCAGAAGAGCGGATATCAGTCAGGCTGGGTCGCTCGGATTTTACCCTACATCGACCAGGCACCGCTGTATAACAGCATCTCCTCGATTACCGGCGAGATCAACGAAATCACTCCCTGGCGCAGTTCGTCGATCGGTTCGCGTCAGGAATTCACAACGCCGATCAAGGTGATCCTCTGCCCCTCTTCCGAACTGGGATCCACTGCACCGACGCACTCGTCCGTTTCCGGAGATCACGGGGGGCTGCATTACCGGGGGAACGGCGGATCGGTTGACGTCGGACTCAAGTCCGGCTTCTCAACTTCGTCTCATAACTACACAACCTCCGGTGTGATGTATCCGAAGTGCAAGACGCGCCTCAGAGATATTACGGACGGCACTTCTAACACCTTCCTGCTGGGGGAACTCTCTTCCGCTGCGAATGGCTGGGGCGGAAATACCGGCTGGGATGACATGGTGACCTGGACCTGGGCTACCTACTACTACGGCTCGACCTCCGGTTATCTGATGATCGACACCAAACTGGTACAGTATCCCATCGGTTCCGGACTGCACAGTCAGTACGGTGTGGGTTGGCGCAGTCCGCATGTCGGCGGTACGCACATGCTGCTCTGTGACGGCAGTGTCCGCTTCCTGTCCGAAAGTTTGAGTCTGGACCTGTTGAAATCACTGGCCACACGCGGCACCGGTGAAGTTGTGGGCGAGTTTTAAAGTGCAGCTCACGAGAGAGATTTCATCAACAACAATGACTCAGGCTTGAAGAGGACAGGAAAGTATGATTCGTTTATTTAATGTCAAATTGATGCCGGTCTCCGTCTGCCTGCTGCTGGTGCTGCTGACTGGCTGTTTCGGCGGTTCAGACCAGTTGGAGACCGCCGAGGTACACGGCAAAATTACCTACAAAGGTGAGCCCCTTACCATGGGCTCCGTCACTTTTATCCCGGAGGGGCCGGGAAAAGCAGCTGCAGGCGAAATTCGGGAAGATGGTACCTACACCCTGACCACCTACTCCAAAGGGGATGGGGCCACCATCGGCAAGCACGGGGTGATGGTCATCTCGGAAAGGGATACCTCAGAACTTCCTGCTGAATCCGCGGAAGCGAATGTGGATCTGTCGCTGATTCCCGAGAAGTACAGCATGAGTCCCAAGACCTCGGGGCTGACGGCCGAAGTCAAAGCGGGCGACAATGAAATCAATTTTGATCTGGAGTGATGTTCTATCAACTCTGAATTGACAGGCAATCGTTGCCGGGTGAGTACGCCTTCGTGCGTGGACCATTGCGGGCGACGAGTCATTCGGGCGCTGATCAGACCATAGTTGACAGTTCCAGAACAGATTGAAGGCGAGAGGCGATCTCTTTCTGCAGAGGGAGATCGCCTTCTTTTTTTACTGGCAAGGGCAGCCGGCCTCAGATCAGTGAATCGATGGTGATCATCACCAGGATCACAACGCCGATCGCCAGCTTGCCGACCACGCCCAGCAGTCGACCGACAAACGCGGCTCGGCCGATTTCCATCCGGTCCACTTCGAGGTTCCCTTTCCAGATTTCTCCCACGTACGCACCCAGGTACGCACCAACCGAACCACCGACGATCGCTCCCAGAACCGTGCCCACGGGGGGGAACACGGGAGTCCCGACTGTGGCTCCGACGATACTCAGCAGAAAGGTCCCCACCAGCGCCAGAATCATGGCGCGACGGCTCGCCCCTTTCTTCGCTGCGCCCGCAGAACTGCCCAGCGCTTCGACTACTTCGCCCAGTCCCGCCAGGACGATGGCGATCACGATCACGGTCTGTGATAACCCTGTTCCGTCGTGCTCCGGCATGAACAGGTAAAACAGGGCCGACACAAATACCATGATCCAGTTGCCGGGAATCAGGAACAGAATCGAGGCCCAGGAGGTCAGGTTCACGAGAAACAGCAACAGCGCCATCAGGTAATAAAAAGTGAAAGGGAGCCAGTCGTTCAGCCACTCAAAGGACATTATTTGATACCTGATTGGAGAATGTTTCCTGATTGCAGCCCTGCAGGCCGTCCCCCACCGGGAACAGCAGGGCCTGACTGCTGTTCGTCAATCGCCATAAATTATTACAGAATGGAAAAATAAAGACGAACGTAAAGCCGCTTTTTGAGGTTAATTAGTAGTGCGAGGTGGGTATAAAGCACTCATTGGTGTTCGTGTGAATACATGTCTGTGCCGGCTGAAGGGACAATGATTGTAATTGTCTCCCTTCAGGGGTAAAATCTGATATTTGACCCACCATTGATGGACGGATCTTCTTATAATCATCAATGATGACCGATGTCAGTAATAGTCGGGTTGTATTTACCTGGTCCATCACTGACGGCGTTCCGTATTTCCCGCGTTGAAGTCCGGAGCGTGTGCTTGAATTACAGTCTCATCCTAAGGAGCAGACCGTGAGTATTGCCAATTCTACCAGAGAAGTTCATGTCGAAGAAATTGTCGACGTAGAGCATCGCAGCTGGCTTAATATGAAGGAAGTCCCCGCCTGGTTTATCAGCCTGGGGGTCCACCTGCTGATTCTGTTTGTACTGGCAAGCATCACCCGGATTACGCTCCTCGATTCCGAAAATGCGATTATCTCGTCCATCGAAGAACTGGACGATAATGTTTTCAAACTCGATCCCACGATTCAGGACGTTGTCGGTTCCGCCGGCGATACCGAAATTCTGGCCCCTTCCATGGCAGCCGCCCCGGTCTCTGCGAAAGAGCAGCAGGAAGCGCTGCAGGATCAGCTGGAAAACGATATTGAAGCGCCAGAGCCAATCTTCGATGACAACGTGACTCAGCCCGCGCAGGAAGAGCTGACGGCTGCAGTCGAAGTCACCGGAGAAACCGACCGGCCTGGTGGAGTCGCCGGCGCCATCGATCGCCTGACACTCGAAATCGCAGCCGCCGTCAAAGAGAAAAAAATGCTCGTCGTCTGGCTGTTCGATGTCTCTCCTTCAGTCAGCCAGCGGCGTAACGAAATCGCCGACCGCTTTGAAAACGTCTACAAGCAGCTCGGTATTCTGGAAGCGGCCGAGAGTGAAGATTCACTGAAAACCGCTGTCGCTGCCTTCGGGGCAACGACCCAGTTCGTGACCAAAGACCCCGTCAGCGATGTGAAGGAAGTCGTCTCGCAGATTCGTTCGATCAAAGAAGACACCTCGGGCGATGAAAACGTATTCTCAGCCGTGACCCAGGTCTCCAAACGCTGGCTCTCGTATAAACGCTCCAGCCGCCGCAACATGATGGTGATTGTCGTGACTGACGAAGCAGGCACCGATGCGGTCGCGAATCTGGAAGAAACCATCCTGCTCACCAAACGTAACGGGATTAAATGCTACGTAGTCGGCAACGCCTCCCCCTTCGGTCAGCAGGAAGTGATTACCAAGTTCGAAATCGAACCGGGTGTGAAAGTCGATGCTGTCTCTGAAACCGGTCCGGAAACGGTCATGGCTGAACGCATTAAACTGCCCTTCTGGGGACAGTCGGATTATGACATTCGCCAGATCAGTTCGGGCTATGGTCCCTACGCCCTGACTCGTCTTTGTGCGGAAACCAACGGGATTTACTTCATCACCGAAGATACCACTCCCACCTTCGAAGCAGCCGACATGCGGGCTTACCATCCCGATTACATTTCCATTCGCGATTACAAAATGATGCTCGATAAGAATATGGCTAAACGGGCGCTCGTCCAGACAGCTACGGCAACCCGCCTCTCCAAACGGCGGTTGCCGCAGCCGACACTGGAATTCGCTGCCAACACGGACAACGTCCTGCGGCAGGCCGTCACTGCCGCGCAAAAGCCGGTCTCGGAACTCGACTACGGTCTCAATGAACTGCAGATGATGTTGGAACAGGGACTGAAGGATCGCAAGAAAATCAAAGAACCCCGCTGGCGGGCCAACTACGATCTGGCTCTGGGCCGCGTACTCGCCAATCGCGTGCGGGCCTACGGTTACAATACCGTCCTGGCGGAAATGAAAAGCAATCCCAAAGTCTTCGAGACGAAAGGGAACAACGCCTGGAGACTGGTGGCAGCCAAGGATGTCCGCTCCAGCCCGTCAGTACGAAAACTGGAAAAACAGGCGATGGAACTGTTAAACGGTGTCATCGACGAACATCCCGGAACCCCCTGGGCCTACCTGGCAGCCAAAGAGCTGGAAAAACCGCTGGGCTGGAAGTGGCAGGAAATGAAAATGAACCTCGACGGCAGCGGGAACCGGGTCCGCAAACCAAACCCACGTTTTGAAGAAGAGCAACGTAAGAAGAGAGAAGCTCTCAAAAAACGGGGGGTCAACGGAAACCAGCCACTGAAGATCTGACCATTGTTAACTGATTACATAGATTCCATTTGAGTATCATACAGCTTCCCCTGAGATTGCAGGGGATGCTGGTTTTCTACAATATCATTTCAACTGATTTTTCAAGACTCGTTTCAGCACATTTGTCGCTGGAACAAAGCAGGCACAACACTTCGTCAGCAGTTCGCTGAGAAAGTGCCGGGGGGATTATTACTGATGGCTCAAGCGCGAGACTATTCAGCTTTTTTCACTTCGTTGATCGTTCATGCCGTGATCCTTCTCGGGATGGGACTGATCCATCATCAGCTTACGAGCAACGAGCCCGAAGTCGCCATCGAAACCATTTTCGATGACGAACGCGATCAGGCCGAATTCGAACAGGTGCTCGAAACCAATCTCGAAGTCTCGGAAAATCTGAGCGTGACATCCGGCGGTATGGTCTCCACCAACGTCGGTGCCTCGACTGCTCCCGCGGTCTCTTCGCAGAAGATCGAAACCTCCGAGAGTCTCAAAGAACCCGAAATCAAAATCAACGCGGGCGAAATCACCGCCCCCGGCGAAGACATCCTCGGCGAAGACCTGGGAGTCGGCGAAGTCACCGGTGAAGTCGGTGCAGTTGTCGATGGATACGGCACCGCCATGAGCCGGATTTCCAAAGAGCTGATTCGTATCATGCGGGAAGAAAAAATTCTCGTCGTCTGGCTCTTCGATGAATCCGGAAGTATGAAAGACGACCAGAAAGAAATCGCCGATAACTTCAACAAGATCTACAGCGAACTCGGGATCGCTGCCAAAAAGGAAAAGAACACCCGTGATCGGGATCAGACCCTGCTGACCTCCATTCTCAGTTACGGTGCCACCGTTCACGTGCATACCCCGAAACCGACTGTGGATGTGAAAGAGGTCCAGGACGCGATCGGCAAAATTCCAATCGATGAAACAGGTCTGGAAAATATGTGCCAGACCGTGGCAGCGACCATCGATAAATACAACACGATGGCCCGTAAAACCGATCGTCGACTCTGTATTGTCTGTGTGACCGATGAGTCCGGCGATGATGGTGCCGCAGTCGAAGAAGTCATTACCCGGGCCAAACGGTCCAAGTCCCCGATCTACATCCTGGGACGAGAATCGGTCTTCGGTTATCCGTACGCCCGCCAGATCTGGCACGATCCCGTATATAATCTGCCCCACTGGATCCAGATTAATCGTGGGCCGGAAACTGCATTTCCGGAAGCCCTGCAATACGATGGACTGCACGGTCGCTGGGATGCCTTCTCCGCCGGATTCGGACCTTACGAACAGGTTCGTATCGCCCGCGAGACCGGGGGAATCTTCTTCGTTCTGCCCGGCAAGGAACAGCGCCTGGCCGGGGCCGGCAGCAATCAGGATCGGCAGTTCCGCTTCCAGGATATGAAAGAATATCAGCCTCTGCTGCTTTCACGTCGTGAATACGATGCGACCCGGAGTGCCAGCAAGTTCCGTTCTTCGATCTGGAAAGTCATCGTCACCCTCAATCCACATCTGGACAAGCAGTTGAATGTACGGGAACTGTATTACCCGATCGAAAAGAAAGAGTTCTATGAAACCGGCAGCAAAGAAGTTCCCAAGGCCATTCGTGCCATGGGGCTGCTGCAGAAAGCCGTCGATATTCTGGAAGAAATCGAGCCTCTGCGGGCGCAGGAGAAATCCTCTCGCTGGAGAGCTGCTTACGACCTGACGCTGGCGCAATGTCTGGCTTACCGCGTGCGACTCTTCCAGTACTGTCTGGCGATGGACCAGCATGCCAAAAACATGCCTGCCCCCAAGAAGAAGATCAGCAACGTCTGGAATGTCCGTCGCCGCAAAGAAATGCTGCCTCCCGATCCAGTCCAGGTCAAGCTGACCAAAGTCAGCCCCGAAGAACTGGATAAGCAGTTGAAAAAATCGGAAGCCCAGTATAAGTTCGTCATCAAAGAGCATCCCGGAACCCCCTGGGCACAACGGGCACAATATGAACTGAATCTGGGATTCGGCATGTACTTCGCCGAAGGATTCCACGATCCGCGATACAAAAAGATCGGCAAGGAAATCAAAGTTCCCAAGCTGTAAACCGGCTGGAATTACTAAAGACTCTTTACAGAACAGGGCACTTTCCGGAAAAATCTCCGGGAAGTGCCCTGTTTCCTTTTAACGGGTACGAACCCTGCGTAGCATATAGACTGTGTCCAGTTTTACTGTAGCGTCTCCAGGGCCATTTGGACCGAGTATATTAAATTGAGAAACGCTATGTTTAAATGCGACGCGCTCTAGAGACTGAGAAAGAACCTCTGATTTTCCCATACTCGCTTCCAGGAGTTTTTCACACGATGAAGAAGTACCGCTCGAACACTTATTTCAATGCATTCACCGGCCTGATGGCAGCGCTCGTGATTTCCTCCGTTCTGGGGACCACGGCTGTTTACTCCGGAGAAAAAAATACGGAGTCCGCAGAAGGCTGGATCGATCTGTTCAACGGCAAAGATCTTACCGGCTGGCAGATCGCAGAAGGGGGACCCTTCGAAGTCAAAGATGGGACGATCGTCGTGACGGGCAAACGTTCGCACCTGTTTACCAAAGACGAGTTCAAGAACTTTGAATTCAAAGCCGACGTCATGACCACCCCCGGCAGTAACTCCGGGATCTTCTTCCACACCAAATTCCAGGAAGAAGGCTGGCCAAAGCAGGGCTACGAATCACAGGTCAACGTGACCCACAAAGATCCGGTCAAAACCGGCAGTCTCTACAATCGTGTGAAACTCTTCAAGACACCTGCCAAAGACAACGAATGGTGGACCCAGCACATTATCGTTAATGGTCGTCACGTCATCGTCAAAATCAATGACGAAACCGTCATCGATTACACCGAGCCCGAAGGTGCCACCGGTTATCCTTCCCTGGGAGAAAAGGGCAGCTTCGCTCTGCAGGCCCACGATCCCAAGAGTGTGGTTTACTACAAGAACATCAAAGTAAAGCCACTGGCTGACTGAGCCTGAGCGCGTTATATTAACAGTCTGATACCGGCCCTCGTTGCAAAACGAGGGCCGTTTGCATTCAAGTCGAATCTGATCCGGAGAACCCTTCGTGAAACCGGGATACAATACCAACGGCCTGGCCTTCCATCGCTGGGATGATGCCATCCGCCTGATCGCCGAGACCGGTTATACCTCTGTCGCGATCACCGTCGATCACTATTGCCTCAATCCGTATGCTCCCGATCTGCCTCGACAGATTGTCGCTATGCAGGAGATGCTCGCCGAATTCCAGCTCTCCTCGGTCATCGAAACCGGGGCCCGCTTTCTGCTCGATCCCCGGGTGAAACATGAACCGACCCTGGTCAGTCCTAACCCGGAAGAACGCAGCCGCCGTATCGACTTTCTCAAACGCTGTGTCGACCTGGCAGCGACCCTCAATTCGGATGCTGTCTCTTTCTGGGCCGGTCAACTCAAGGAAGACCTGCAGCGAGAGGAAGCTCTGCAGAGACTGGCGGCCGGCTGTCGCGAGGTCATCGACCACGCTGCGGCACAGAATGTGAAGCTTGCCTTTGAACCGGAACCGGGGATGCTCATCGAAACCCTGTCCGATTTCACAGAACTGCTCACCCTGGTCGATCATCCCTGCTTTGGTCTGACTGTCGATATCGGACATCTGCAGTGTATGGGAGAACTTCCCATCAGTCAGCATCTGCTTCCCTGGCGCGAGCGCATCTTCAATATTCACATCGAAGATATGCAGCAGGGCGTGCACGATCATCTCCGCTTCGGTGAGGGGGAGATCGACTTTAACGATGTGTTCGCGGGACTGAGGCAGATCGACTACCAGGGAGGCCTGCACGTCGAACTCAGTCGGCACAGCCACATGGCACCTGAAGTCCTCCGCGAATCCTGGTCTTTTCTTGAGTCCTGCCTGAAATCAGCCTGAAAGTCTCGCCAGCCCGGATGTACTTTCGTTCCATTTGAAGATTTCCTCCTGTCCCGGTTGTGCCGGTTATGCTGCCTGCAATGATTAGATCAGGCACGTTGCAGCCTCCCGCCTCTGGTTCTCGATATAAATATAGAGCGGGCAGGAACGCGCAGTTGGCATGAGGGCGACGGGCAGGGAGGACAGTCTCGGTTCGTCGATTCCCGGTCCGCGCTGCGTTTGTAGATCCAGGCACTTTTTTCGATCTCAAGTCAGCATGGCCTCTTCCATTACGAAAACCTTTGATCTGTTAGCGCAAAGCAGAAATTCCAATGCCATCAACGCATTGATTCTGGCTTTGGACGTCGACGATGATCTGATTCGAGAGCAGGCCGTCTTTGCACTGCTGCAGCAGCAGAGCGCCCGGGGGCTGGTGGAAGTCATCCGGCGGTACGCGACGCATTCCCCCGCCATTCGCAAACTGCTGGAAACGCATTCCAAAGCCCTCGATGCCGCCATCCGGCAATGCCTGCTGCATGGCAACCGCGAATTGCAATACTGCGGCCTTGAGTTTGTCCGCTTAAACCACGATTTCAGACAGATCCCCGCCCTGATTGATCTCTTCGAGAACAAAAGACTGGTCAACCATCAGCCCGACCTGGCAACACAGACACTCCGGCATCTGATCGGACAGTTGTATGAACATTTCCTGGATCGCTCGGTCGACTCGGTCTACTCGCGCTCGTTTCTGAAGAATGCCAAGGCGATCCGCCGCGAGATCCTGAGTTCCCTGATGAAGGCGTCCGAACACCTGCAGGAATTCGATCGGCCTGAAGAAATTATGGAAAGCCTGCTGATCCTTGGAAACGTCGATGACGCTGCGATCCGCAAAATACTCTGGCACTCCGACCCGGAAACGAGACGACTGGCCGAACAGGTGCTCCGGGAAAGCAAGCATGTCGGCGTCATGCAGCTCATCTGTGATTTCACCGGCGTCAGCTATCCGAACACCAAGGCGCTCGAAGCACTCGCAGAACGTCAGGATCCCGAGTTCATCGCACACCTGCTCCGCTGGCTGCCGGAACATCCTTCTGAACTGCAGCAGACCAATTTCAGACAGATCGGCAAAATCGTCTGGCTGGATGTGGAACAGCAGGATTTTACAAAGATTCCACCTGTCCTGCAGACCGCCGTCATTCGACTGATCAGCCTGCTCGAACTGGATCTGCCCAGCAAGAAACACGCGCAACGCTGGATGCTGCAGCACGGGACGCCTGCCGCTAAAGAAGCGGCCATCTCGATCCTGCGCAATCCCGATCCGACCGAAGTCGCTGAGATGGTCCTGGAAAACCTGGATTCCGAAGATCCGGTACAGCAGGCCTGGGCGACCTGTCAGCTCCGTGCGCAGCATGTACCCGATGCCATGAATCTGCTGATTGAAAAAATCGACAGCCCCATTGAAGAGGTCAGGGAAGCGGCCCGCAAGGAACTCGCCAGTTTTGATGTCGACTTCGTACTGGAACACTTTGAGGGATTCAATCCGCAGGTTTGCCCTTCCGTTGGTAAACTGTTGCTGAAACTCGATCCCCGTTGTCTGCTCGAATTAAGTCGTGCGATGGCACATCCCCTCAAAAAACGTCGTATCAAAGCAGCTCGCTGTGCGCAGGTACTGGAGCTGCATGGAGAACTGATCCCGGCCCTGGCTGCGTTGACCGAAGATTCGGACGATCTGGTTCGCAGGACCAGTGCTGAAATTCTGGGAACACTGTCTGTGCCCGCAGCCCGACAGGCGTTGATGCCTTTGTTGACCGATGAAAACACGCGCGTTCGTGAAGTCGCCGTCAAAATTCTGCGTGTCCCTGAGAAAACCGATTCGACTGCTGTCAGTCCTGAGAGTGAAAAGGAAGAGTAACGCATGAATTTCGATTTCTGGCTGATCCTCGCCGGTCACACGGATGAAGTCTCACGTGCCTTTCGCAATCGAGGCATCCTGCAGGAGAACTGGTTACTGATCTCAGCGACCATCGCCATCGGCTCCGTCTGGCTGGGCCTGTATCTCTGGGAAAATCTTCAGATCCAGCGCAAAGCCAGTGCCGATACACCACTCGGCCTGTTTTACGATTTGTGTAAAACACATCGCTTGAGCCGCACCGATATCACTTACCTGCTCAAAGCCACCGATGAGCATGCGCAGGAACAGCCCGCACTCGTGTTTGTCGATCCCGGCATACTGCACCATTACGCCACCGATGGCGGGACCGATGCCCGTTATTACGAAGACCTGGCCAGAAAACTGTTTCAGCCTTGAAAGCTGGTTTTGGAAGTCAGCTCTGTCGCGCGATGTAATATTCATGCAAAACGTCCTGCGACAACTGATGGCATTCCAGAACTCCCAGACCGGCTGCTTCCAGACAAAGGCAGAGTGCTTCTTTACCACGACGCTTGCCGCTCTGAGCATGACCAGCCAGACTCCGCACACCGCAGATCGACAGCAGCAGGGCCGACAGCGGATGCTGCAGGTTCTCGTCCCTGTTGCGCGACAATGCGAGCTCCCGCAGCAGCAGGAGGCCATCGGATCTGAGAGCCGACTGCACTTCCCGCAGCATCTGGTCCTGATCGTTTCCATCCAGATTCACATCAAAGGCGGTAATCAGGTCAAAGGCATCGATGGCGTGAATGGCTGTCAGGTCACGCTGGAAGAACGACACATTTTCGAGCTTCCGCGAGACGGCACTTTGTCGCGCCTGTTCAATCAGCTCCGCAGAGGGATCATAGCCGACAAAGCGACTTTCCGGAAACGCGGCCGCCAGTTCCAGGAGTGCCGCGCCATCACCGCACCCCAGGTCCAGCACATCCAGACCTTCACAGAGCCGCATGATCAGACCGGGGACCAGTGGCAGAATCGACTGGAAGAGCTGGTTTGTGAATGAGGCTGACTGCTCTGATTTGTGTGCGGTCAGCAGGCGGTCGCCTGTAGCTTCAGGCAACGCGGTTCCCTCTGACAGACAGGCGGCGAGTTCGTCTTCCAGTTTTCCCAGCAGGGGCAGCCAGCGGAGGGCCTCTTCGTATTGCGTTGAACCGGTGAGGATCTCTGCATGTTCCCGTGGGAGACGATACGTCTGAAAGATCGGGTCGTAATCGATCAGCCCGCCTCCCAGCATGGCCGACAGCCAGTCAGCGACATACACGGCATTCAAACCAGACTCAGCGGCAATTTCCTGGCACGTGGCATGGTCCAGCTGACTTAAGACCTTCCATAAACCCATTCGATACCCCAGCGCGATCATCAGCGCCAGGCTCCCCTGGTTGATTTTCTGTTGTAACTGGTTTTCGAAGGCGGCGGTCCGTTCCGGCGAAATTGTCAATTCAGCAAAACTGGTCGTCATTCAAAGTCCCCCTCGATGAAAATGAAGTTGCGTGTTCCTCGTTGCCATACCAGGCGCAAAAGCAGGGAGACTGTTACAGTTTTTTTGAAAAGTTTCAGAAGCAGCGTTTGAGGAGGAAAAAACCTCATTCAGGGCAGGGGGGTAGAATGTTTGTAAGGCATTGTTTTGAAACAGGATATGTAAACACTGGCAGTCCAGCGTTGCTTGGATTTAAAAATCTTTCAACTCTGGGCGGACAACAACTGTTTTGTTCTGTACAATCACTTAGTTGTAGACCATTTTGGAGCCCCTGGTTCCAGGCAGGCACTTAAAAAAGCATAAATTTTGATGTCATCTCTTACTTTATTTTTCTGAGACAGGTTCCTGAAACAGGCGGAGGGGAGTGGGCTATGTTTCGACAATTGACATTTGTGGCGACAGTTTTATTGATTGCAATGGCAGGCATCGGTTGTTTTCTGCTGACCTCCGACTCGACTCAAAATGCAGTTGCTGATAAACAGCCTGTGGCACCCGAACCGGAATTAAAATTTCAGACCGACCCGCGCGTTCCGGAACGGACCCGGCGGCTGGAAGAAATCAATCAGATCCTGGCCAGCCGTGTACCGCACATCTCAGCGGTTCCCAATACCACGGACTCCCGTGAAAAAGAATCCTGGCAGGACCCTGAAGTCGAACGGATCTATCAGCAGATTCGCAGTCAGCGACTGACGATCTGGTATCCCCGCAACGGGGAACCCCTTTCGATCTGGGTGGGCAACCCGGAAAAAATGGTGGAAGGAGAAAAAGTCTATCAGCATACGCAGGCCCTGAAGGCCGCGATTCCTTACATTAACCAGCTTCCCTTCCCGGTACGCATCTGGTTCTATGGAACCCGGGATCAGTCGAATCCCGAACTGGGAAAGTGCATTGAAACCCTGACCGGAATTGAGGAGCTGCACAGTGTCAAGTTTTCCTATTGTCGCATCAGTCCGCGCGGGTACGCAGCACTCCGCGGACTTCCACAGTTGACTGATCTGGAGATTCTGCACTCGCATCTGGATGAAACTGCCCTCAAACACATCGCACAGATCAAACAGCTGCGTCGCCTGCACCTCAGTTTTGGCGACGAAAAAATCTCAGCAGCGGCAGCAGAAGAATTGCTGGATCTCTCTGAACTGGAAGACTTCAAATTACAGATTCGACTCGAAACCAAAGAGGTCGGCCGTTTCTGGAAAAAAATGTCCGGCTGTTCCTCACTGGTTTCACTGGAAGTTGACTGTGGGAAAGTCAGCCAGGATATGATGTATCAGTTCCTGAAGCACGGCGATCATCAGCGGCTGAAAAGCTGGACGATCCGCGAACGTATCCCTCGTAAGAAACTGGCTGACGCGCTGGTACTGGCACCCAATCTGGAAGTACTTAAAGTTCCCTCAGGCTCACCGGAAGAGATGGAATATCTGCTCCAGCGCCTGGCCAAACATCATACCCAACTGCGCAACCTCACGATCGGCTGGGACTCGGGAGAACACCTGAAAGGCAAACAGGCTCGACAGGCGCTGCAATTGTTCTCTGCGTTCCCGCAACTCCAGCAGGTGCACGTTCCCATCGTGCTCCCCGATGTGAATGCGCTCGAACCACTCACGCGGCTCAGTCAACTCGAACATTTTTACTGCAAAAATCTGAACCTCAATCAGTCGACTCTGTTTTATCTGGCTCAAATGCCTTCTCTGAAGAGTCTGTCGATTCGCTCCCTCTCGTTCTCAGATGAGTCGGCGCATCTTCTGCCCTGGTTATCCCATGTGGAATCCATCGAAATCGAGAACCCGCAGACACTGTGCAATCGACGACTGGTTCTGTTAGCCACGATGCCGGAATTACGTGAGCTGAAATGGTGTAACATCGCCACGAACAAAACGGATAACCTCACGGACGAAGTCAAAGCCCGGTATCCGTTTATTAAATACAGCGTCTGCGGCAAATAAAGCCAGCGATTTAACCGATCCATTGACCTGCCATAATAATGGCAGGGATGCCCAGGGCGCTTCCAGTAAATTTGCCGGGCAGCCAGCAAGCAGGCTCAAACGTGGATCGACTTCACCGTAAATTCATGCAGCGATTCCGGCCAGATGGCACGAAACGTTTTATCGCTCACGGCACGATAGCCGGCGCGAACGCGGTCCATCAGGGGGTGCTCAATCTGTCCGCGGATGCGACTCAGAACATTCTGAGGATCTTCAACGGTCAGGAACAGATTCATCTGAGAACTGCCGAAATCATGGCCGTCTACAGTCGTCTTACCATCTTCCTGGATTTCATCAATCAGCACCGACTCCAAATCAACCAGCGAATCATAATCTGGAATGACTGTTCCCGTGAATTGCAGAACGAGTTGATACTTCATAAGAGCCCCCATGTTCGAAAAGAAGGTACGGCGGGTCGCAGAACAGTGGACCTGACATGCCCCACTGAAATTGGGGCTTGAGATTTGGTATTACTATATTATAACGGAGAGACCACGAGTCTTCATACAAGGTTCGATGAATTTCCTGTGATTATCCGAAAGCGGATTTGCTTGTCAAAATAGGAAGTTCATGACACCCTGATCACAAGTATGATGACAACAACAGGTTCGGAATAAAATGATTTAATTCGGGAAACTTACAAAATGCCGGGCGGGGGTCAGTTTTTTTATCACAAAAACATGGGGGTCTGTGCTCTGGCGTGTCTGAGCGCGATTGCAGCCCTGTTTTTACTGGTTCCTCCACCTCAACAGACGGAAATTGCCTGGCAGGAATATTCGATTCCGGACATTCACCACGACATGGAAGCCGGCAAAGTTATTCTGATTAGCACCTACGCCAGCTGGGATCTCCCCTTTGTGATACACGAACACTGGTACTCTCATGACCCCGCGATGTTGAACTTTATCAAAACGCATCCGGTGGCCTGCTATCGAATTGACCTCGCTAAGATTCCGGAAGCACAATACTCTGCCTGGAAAGGTTACTTCCATTCGTACTCCCCTCCGTTGGGAGTCGTTCTACTGGTCGAGACGCATGAGCATGATGCGGTGATGGAGACCATTGAAGTAGACACCGATCAACTGGCTCCGGAGAACCTGATTGTGCGTCTGAAAAAACTGCTCTCACTGCGAAATCCGAAATCGGAACGCGAATCGGTCCCTAATCCTGCTGTTTCAGAGAAGCCGTCTGCCAGCCTGAAGCATCAATCCGCTTAAGCTCTCCTTCAATGTCCGTCCCCGTATAGAACGAGAACCAGCCGCGCACGCGCCTGGTTTCTCCGGGCGGACAGTCCGGAAAGATCGGATCGGAGTGCAGGCAGGGACACTTCGTATTCCCCCAGGCTTTGAAGCAGGGCGTCCACGCCATGATCACCCAGTGATCTCCCTTCACGGACCGGCAGGCAGCATACGGAGCGCGGAACAGTTTGTTCTCATTATCCTGCTGCGTAAATCCGTCCATCTTTTTCAGCATCGCACAGTTCTGCACCCGCAGTTTCGAAAGCGGTTTGTCGGTGCCGTTTTTCAACCACATCTCCATCAGTACCGAGTCAGTGCGGGGAACCACCTGCGTACCAAATGCAATCCCGTTCGGCAGCGTGCGCGACAGAGACAGATTGCCATTCTGATGCCGCGACCATTCCAGCGGATCCAGTTCCAGGTTCTGCTTCGTCCAGATCGTCGGCACATGCGTGTGTGCCAGGTAGGTCAGCCCCAGGTTCGACCAGATCGCTTCGGGAAGATCCAGCACGACATAGCTCGCCGGATCCCAGGGGGCGAACACCGATATCTTCGTCTCCCGTTGCGGATCGATGGCCCCTTCCAGAAAACCGATCCGCGGATGCCGGCCGCCCGGATAGGGCTTCACCGTTAATACATCACCGGGCTTACGTTCCGGAGTGAGCCGTTCCTGCAGTTCAAAGCGTTTGAGTGCTGCCTTGATTTCCGATTTTGGCAACCCGGTCGCGCGCTGCATTTCATCCAGCGTGTAGTGATGATACAGCGACATGTTCTCCAGCCAGTATTTCAGTTCCACATCATCAGACGGCTGGCGCGCATTCGGAAACGTATCTTCGGCACGCACGGGAACAGCAACCGAGCCCAATATCAGACTGAATACAGCAACGCGACAAATCCACAACATCGGAGCACCTCATGTTCTGCAGGATCGATTTGGTTCACAATTCATCTATCAATTATAATACACTCCGCCACTCATCTCATCCTCTCAGTAAAAAATGGGGGAATGTTGGCTCGCCCATTTTAAAAATTCATGGGTGAGCCCGAATGCAATTCGGGCCGAGCGCAGCGAGCAGGAAGTCTCAATGAAAACAGACATTCCAGCAACGACGCACCTCACCAGAAGATGCAGGGCGCGGGCCCATGTGCCCGCCCGCCTGGCGAGGTTCAAACCATTTCCAGCGCAACAGGGGTTCCCGCAAAACTCACGAATGATACAAAAAGAGAGATCATCTCCCCTGCCAAAGAAAGATTCAGAACCTAACCACAAATGGAGAACACCGAATTCCTTCGATTCCTTCCACAGGTGATCCGGTCTGGGATTCCCGAAATTCCTGCGAGAAAACAAATCAGAACAGAGATAGAACTGACCGTTGTGTATAATGAACGTCGATTCACAAATTCGGGTGCTCTGAAACCTGAGACAAATTCACAAAGGATGAAAGCGGATGCAACTGCCTCCTTATTTTCCAGTGTGTCGACTGAATCTACCAGATGGACCACATCAGGCGCTCTCCAGCACCCAGTCGCTGATCCTGGCGGAATTCATCGTCAATGGGTTGATTTCTCTCTACTGGATCGTTTCGAATTTCTTTGTGATTGTGATCTTTGTGCTGCTCTATCTATTCTCCGGGGATCACTCTCGTATCGTCAGTAGTGATCTCTCACCCGTGCTGTTGATCAGTCTCCTGATCCTGGCCGGAATCTCCACTCTGTTACGCTGTAATCGATCCCGTCTGATGTCGAAATGCCTCAACCTGATTCAACGACTGTTGCAGCATGCCCCCGGAGAAATCAAAGTCAGCTTAACCCGCGAACATCTCATCCTGAACGCTACTGGTATCCAGGATCCCGTCGATATCGAACAGACTTACAAGTGGCAACAGGTCGAATCTATCACCGAAAACGAGACTGGTTTCCACCTCCAGCTGCCCTGCCTGCCGGAACTGCGCTTGCCGAAAGAGCAACTGCCACCGGAATGGCTGGAAGCGTTAGAGAATTTTCAGGAACAACTGACAGATGAATCGTGAACTGGCAGATCTGGTTCAAAATGCTCCGGAAGAAGTCGGTGATGAAGCGTATGTCTTCGAATACCCTGAGCTCATCTGTATGCAATGGGGCGATTCGGCATTTCAGCACCTGCTGGAACTGTTCATTGCTTCCGGAGAAGACGACGAACGTCTGAAGATTGAAACGTTACTGACGAATCTGTCGGAATATTCAGATGGGCCGCCGAGTAATTTTGTGCAGAAAACAGCAGATCTGTTGAATCAGCTGCAAAGGGCTCCCGCGGTTTTGACAGTATGCCTCAATTCCTGTACCTGCTGCGTGCCCGTCTGGCGAGAAACCAGTCTGCATCGGGAAATTAAACAGCTCTGTGAGCAGGCTCTCAAAACACTCGATTTTCAGATTAAAAACAATATGACCTGGAAATTCTGGAAGGGGAAAACGCATCAGGGAACGGGCTACTGTCGTTTTCTGAAACAAGGTCTACAACGCTGGCTGGAGCGAAATGAACGTCGTAGAGAGGCCCTGCACACCGCTGCGAAAGGCAAGTTGATTATTCCTGATTCGGTCGTTGAGCAGGCGTTCGAGGAAGACGAAAGCCGGGGACATCCCCTCGGGCTCAACCGGGTTTCGCATGCGTCGCTGGTGAAAATGCTGATCTACTCCAGATGTTGGCCCAGCTATCCCAACTATAATGAAGGTGAAGATCATCCGGATACACGCATATTTGAACTGGCTTCAACGCCGCTGCCAGAAATTCCCTCAACAGTTCGTCCTGTCAGAAAGACGGTAAAAACACTCTGGGAGTCAGAGCAGGAAACAAGCGTCTGCCGGGGATTTCAGTTCTTGTGTTAACCCTAAAAAACCGCATCTCGGTAAGCCGGATTTGAGAAAAGTGGTCTCAAAAATATGTACACCCGTTATGGAAACACCACATTCTTGCCCACGAAGCCCATCTCCCTAGACACGATTCCCCAATCCCCCTAAAATCGGCCGGTTTTTATTGGTACTCCACACTCTGACAGAATCGGTCCTATTGAATGAACTCGCAGCAGGCACTCGTGCCGCCTCCGGAAACGGATCATCTTCTTCCTGAAAACACGCCTGCTGAAACGCCCGAACCGGGCAGATATGCAACACCCGACTGGGCGAATATCATCTGGGTCGCCGCTATTCACCTGGGCGTCCTGGCGGCACCTTTCTGCTTCACCTGGACCGGTCTGTTTACCTGCATCTTCCTGGGCTGGCTCACCGGTGGCATCGGCATCTGCCTGGGCTATCATCGCCTGCTCACCCATGGCAGCTTCCAGACCCATCAGTTCATGAACCGTCTGATCGGTCTGATCGGCGTGCTGGCAGGGCAGGGGCCTCCCATCCAGTGGGTCGCCAATCACCGCAAACATCATCTGCACAGCGACCAGCCCGGCGATCCGCATTCACCACGCGAGGGACGCTGGTGGAGCCACATTCTCTGGCTTGTCCCGCACCACAGCTCAGAAGAAATTCAGGCGACTCATCAGCGGTTCGCCCCCGATCTGCTCAAAGATCCCTTTATGCGACTTCTGCAGCGAACCTTTGTATTCTGGCACCTGGGCCTCGGCGCACTGCTCTACGGCATTGGCTACTGGGCCGGCGGTTCGGAACTGGGACTCAGCCTGGTCGTCTACGGCATGTTCGTGCGTCTGTTCTACGTTCTGCATGCCACCTGGTTCGTGAACTCCGCCACGCACATCTGGGGTTATCGCAACTACGAAACCACCGACGACAGCCGTAACCTCTGGTGGGTCGCATTACTCACTTACGGTGAAGGCTGGCACAACAACCATCACAAGTACCAGCGGATGGCAAAGAACGGCCACAAATGGTGGGAACTCGACATGACCTACGCCGCGATCCTCGTCCTCGAAAAACTGGGCCTCGCCTGGAAAGTCGTCAAGACGATTCCTCCCAATGATAAAGAGACCGCCGTCAATCAGCCCCACTTTGCAAAACAGCAACAGACGGTTCAAAACTAAGCTTATCAGAAACAATCACAATCCGAAGGGGTGCCATCCATGAGGAAGCTTCTGTCAAGACCGTAGTGAGAAGAACGCGGAATTATCCAACCATCCATCCGGCATCACTCACCTTGGCGAGGCGCCACTAGACAAATTACGGTGACTCCCATTCACTGCTACGGCATCGCAATGCGCCATGGCACCCGTCGGGATGTCACCTGAATCCCACTTTCGATCTCAACGTGAAACTTAATTCCCACACAACTCTTTGAATTACTTATCTAAACTGCAGTCGCTCAGACTGCCAGGTTCCGTTCTTTCCACAAGGTTCCATTTTTCAACATGGACCACATCACACGCACCAGGTAATGCGATGTGGCTACAATCGCAATTTTTTTCCTGTCTTTTTCCTGGCGATGAATCCGTTCATAATAGGCTTTAATCGTCGGTGAATATCGAATCCCCTGCCAAACCGCTTCGGTAACCAGATGTCGGACCTCTGCACACCCTTCCCGTGTGATATGCCCCAGTCGATTGGTACTCCCTGACTGATCCTGGATCGGGATCAGACCGAAGTAGGCCCCCACTTTCTTACTGTTGGCAAATCGATGCGGGTCATCCACAAAGGCCACGAATGCCTCAGCAGTGCGTAAGCCGATGCCGGGGATACTCTGCAATTGCTGCACGGCAATGTTATCTTTCGAATAGCGGGCCAGTTCCGTTTCAACCAGCCTGGTTTGCCTCGTCAGTGTTTCGATCTCTTCTACCAGCATGTCCCGTTTCAGATTTTGCATCGGCTGTTTCAGATCTTTCTGTTTTAGCCATTCCATCCCCCGTATGGTCCAGAGACCAAACTCTTTGGGAACCCTGCAACCAACACTTCTCAGAAGCGAGCGAATTCCATTTTTAGCCCGGGTCCGTTTCTGAATCAGTTTGCCTCGGAATGTAATCAACTCTCTCCAGGCCCGCACGTCTGCAGTCGGGACATGAACGGTCGGAACTTCATCGAGAAACAATAGCTTGGCCAGCTTCTCTGCGTCCGCACGATCATTCTTTTGCTTGGAACGAAAAATCAATTTCAACAGTCCTGGATGAGCCACGGCAACACGAGAAGCAATCTTACTCAGAGCTTCAAAGTAGATGCCATAACCGGTACTGGCTTCAAAACAGACTTCGTATCGTCCCGGCAGGTTCATCAGAAATTGAATCACATCATCCAGGCATGGCAGCTGGCACCGCTGCAGCAGCTTACCATCCTTATTAAGTACACAAATCGTAATATGCTTGACATGCACATCTAAACCAACATACAACATCGTTGCCTCCGGCGGTGAGATTTCGTGAAACAAATTGTGAACGAACTTGTTACACGTTATTCGATCCGACGGAGGCTTCCTACATAGTTTCACTGTTGGCTCGCCAACAGTGATCGTGAAAACGGATCAAGCCCATCTGAAATGGGTGAGCCCGGATGCAATCCGGGCCGAGCGCAGCGAGCAGGAAGTCCCAGTGAAATCGATCAGATCAGAACGAAGCAGCCGATATCACTCATTCAAAAGGTGAGGTTCGGCGACCCACAACAGAACGCGTGCTCCACAACCTCCTGTTGTCTCCGACAACCCCGGATTACATCCGGGGGCACCCGCGGGGACTTGATAACGGGCGAAACTTCACTCCGTTCCCAGCTGCTCCATCGCCGCCGGCATCCGTTGGATATTCCCGTCCCGATCCACGCACGCAATCACTGAATGCGCAACCGCAATGGTCTTGCCGTCCCGCATCAGCTCATAGTCGTGTTCCAGCTTGGCACCGGTTACTTTCGCCAGCGTGGTCCGCAACGTGAGCACGTCATCATAGCGGGCTGGCAGCCGGTATTTGCATTCGATCTTCGCCACCACCAGCAGGTAGCCTTTCTCTTCCATCTCACGGTAGTTGCCCCCCTGAGCACGAAAGAGTTCGGTGCGGCCCATTTCAAAATACGTGAAGTAGTTGCCGTGATGCAGAAATCCCATCGCGTCCGTTTCGTTATAACGGACACGGATTTCGATCTCATGCGAGTTAGACATCGGTCAAAGCTATCCTTTGTCGAATTCAGAGAGCGTCTCAGGAGCGAACCGGACTGGAGAGCGAGACATCATACGTCCGGTGAGGATCTTCGCCGTTATCCTTGAGCGAATTCTCCACCGCGATCTGATACAACTGACGACCCGATTCGGTCGGATAAGTCGTATCGATACAGGCCTGGCACAGCGAACTGCCGGACAGACCCACGGCACGGGCAATCGAGGCTTTCGGCAGGTACTTCAGCGTATCGGCACCAATGGTCTCCGCCATCGCCTCTTCCACCTCGGGACTCATTTCGCCCCCGTTCAGAAACTTGGGCGCGAACAGTTCGTTGATCGTCGACATGTCGATGCCGTAAAAACAGGGGGCGATGATCGGCGGGCAGGCCACGCGCACATGCACTTCCTTAGCCCGACCCCGTTCTTTCAGCTGGCTGATCAGGGCCTTCATCGTGGTGGAACGGACGATCGTATCTTCCACCAGCAGGACCCGTTTTCCTTCCAGAACTTCGGGCAGCGGCGTGTATTTCGCTCGCACCTTGTCTTTGCGGTTCGCCCCTTCAATAAAGGTTCGTCCGATATAGCGGTTGCGGATTAACCCTTCCAGACAGGGCACGCGCAGGGTATACGCCATACTGTCAGCGGCTGCTTTGGCCGTGTCCGGTACCGGCACCACAATCGTATCGTCATCGATCGGTACTGTTTCCTGCTCAGCCAGTTCTTCACCCAGGCGTTTGCGGGTGATGTAGACGCTCTGGTCATCCAGAGTACTGCAGACGTTCGCGAAGTAAATCCATTCGAAGAAGCAGTGGGCTTTCTTGGTCGGAGTGGCGTATTCGCGGATGGTCAGCTCCCCGTCCTGGATCACAATCGCCGACCCGGGAGGCAGACTCTTGATCTGCTCCGCTTCGAAGCCCATGTTGGCCAGGGCCACACTTTCAGAGGCGGCTGCGAACAGAGAGCCATCAAAAGCATAGCACAGCGGGCGAATGCCAACCGGATCGCGGGAAACAAACATATTCCCCAAGGCATCCAGGAAGACAATATTGTAAGCGCCGTCCAGGCGTTTGCTGAGCGTGGTCAGCATGTCGAACAGTTCGGCCGGATTCTCCTTGGAGAGTTCCTGCGAAATCAGGTGCATCAGAATTTCGGTGTCGGTTTCCCGGGCCAGATGGAAGTCAGACTCAGTCAGGATTTCCTTACAGAGCTCCTGGTAGTTGGCCAGTTGGCCGTTGAAGCCGAAACTGAACCATTTCGATTTCTGAATATGATGTCGTTCGAACGGCTGTGCGTAGCTGCGGTCATCTTTACCACAGGTGGCATACCGCACATGACCGATCGCCGCGGGTCCCTCGTATTTCTTCATCAGGCTGTTAAATGCCTGCTGATGATTGAGTTGGAACACTTCGGTCACGGTCCCCACGTCTTTGTGGGTGTCGATCAGCTGATTCCGCCCCGGATTGAAGGTCGTCATTCCCGCAGCCAGCTGGCCACGATTCTGAATATCGAGCAGTAACCGGGAGATGAGTTGCGATGTCTTCTCAGGGTCGCCCAGGGGAGTCAGCGGACTTGGATCTCGGTTGGGAAGATGGTAGACGGCTGCAATTCCACATTCGTGGTATAGTTCCGACATAAATTGCCTTAGTTCGTGAAATAGAGTTTCAAAATCAGTGTGAACCGGGTGAACTATGCGGTAAATTGTTCCGTGGCCCGCAGTGAGCGTCAAACATAATCAGCGGTTGGAGAGAGAAAAACGCCGTTTTACAGGAAATCCCTTTGATTTACGGCAAGCTCGCGTTGATGATTGTCTATGCTCCGGCCCCGGACTTCTATATTATATAAATATTAAGAAATAGGGACCCGGTGGCGAGTACCTCTTTGAAATTTTTTTGTGATTCCCGGAAAAAGTGCAGACTGTGAGTCTAACCCGTCGCGAAGTCGTTGAAACAGCCGAAACGCTGGTAATTAAAATTGGAACAAACGTACTCTCCTGCCAGGACGATACGCTCGACCCGGCACGGATTGAGTCGCTGGCCGAACAGATCCACCGCGTCAAAGAGACCGGCCGCAAAGTCGTCGTGGTCTCCAGCGGAGCCATCGGCGCAGGGATGGGACTGTTAGGTCTGAAAGAACGTCCCCGCGACCTGGGACATCTGCAGGCTTCGGCTGCGGTCGGCCAGGCACACCTCATCCGCCGCTATGATCGCTACTTACGCAAACACGGCTACCACGCCGCCCAGCTGCTGGTCACCGCCAATGACTTCAAAAACCGCACCCGCTACCTCAACGTCCGCAACACGATACACACCCTGTTCGAATACGGTGCCGTCCCCATCGTCAACGAAAACGACACCGTCAGCATTCAGGAAATCAAGTTCGGCGACAACGATCACCTTGCCGCCATGGTGACCAGCCTCGTCAAAAAGCCGCTGCTGGTGATCCTGTCCGTAGTCGACGGCCTCTATAATGGGGATCCCAAATCTCCCGAAAGTACCCGCCTCTCCACAGTGCAGGACTGGACACCCGAATTACTCGCACTGGCTACCGACGACAGCAGCTCGCGGGGGACCGGGGGCATGAAATCCAAGTTGCAGGCGGTCCGCTCGGCGACCGCGGTCGGCGAGAATGTCATCATTGCCAACGGCACGCAGGAAGGGGTTCTGGACCGCATCCTGCAGGGGGAAGATGTCGGGACGCTCTTCTTGGCGCAGGGCGCTTCGGTTTCCGCCTGGAAACGCTGGATCGGTTATACTATCCGCCCGAAAGGTAAATTCCATCTGGATGAAGGGGCCACCCGCGCCATCCGTCAAGGGGGCAAATCACTGCTGGCGATCGGCATCCGTTCCATTGATGGCACGTTCGAAAGTGGCGAAGCAGTCACCCTGGTCAGTCCGAGTGGAGAAGAGTTTGCCCGGGGACTGACCAACTACAGTTCCGGCGATCTGTCGAAAATCATCATGCACCGTACCGATCAGATCGCCTCCATTCTGGGGTCCGTTCCGTATTCCGAAGTGATTCATCGCGATAACCTGGCCGTCCTGGAAAATCATCCTGCAGTTTAGGAGAGAGTGCTCAATGTGGTTCACCGAAACAGCCATTCCCCCGATCGCGATCTGCTCCGTGATCGCGGTCATCCTGTTTATCCAGTGGTATCTCAGGCGTCAGTCGAAATACCTGGTGGGAATGGCGATTGCGCTGGTGATGATGGTCGCTTCGTATTTCATCGAATTGAGCATCATTACTCCCCGCGAACGCGTGGAAGCCGATCTCTACGGCCTGGTCGATGCCTTTGAGCACAAAGAGGCCGACGCCACCCTGGAATACATCAGCCCGCGTGCCGCAGCCTTACGGGGGAAGGTTACGATGGCGCTGACCCTGGTGACCATCGACGGAGAACTGCGCATCACTGACGTGGAAACGGAACTCCTGGCCGATGATTCGATCGCCAAGACTCATTTTCGCGCCAATGGGGCCGCTACTTTTCGGGGCATTTCCGGACGTTCTCCCACGCGCTGGTTACTGACCTGGCAGAAAATGGGGGGCGAATGGAAAGTTACGGAAGCCCAGCGACTGAACCCGATTACCGGCGAAAAGATCTCAGACATGGCTGTCCAGTGATGAGTCAGGCAGAGCGGAGCTGCTCTGCCTGTCTACTGCTGAAACGGTTATCTTTGCGCGACTTTGATGCCCTGGGGATATCCCAGGGTCCGTGCAAAGAACTCTTCCATCATGGGAAAGGTCTGGGTCCGATCCCGCAGGAATACCGCATGTCCGGAATCTTCACTGCGAAAATAAGTCACATCTTTGGCACCCGCGGCTTTTAACGCTTCCACGAAATGGTCGGATTGACTGACATCGACGGAAGGATCCAGCACGCCGTGCATCACCAGCATCGGAGGAGCATCCGCGCGGACATAGTTGATCGGAGAGACCCTGGCGACCTTTTCTTCCAGCTCGGCTCTGTTGTTCCAGGCCAGTTGAATCATACGGGGTAGATGCTCGATGCCATCAGGCCAGCTCTGGTAATCGGTCGGTGCCGCGGAGATACAGATCGCATTGAGTTCACTGGACTGGTCCTGCCAGTCACGGCCCGGCTCTACCTGCTGCTCCTGGCCCATCAACCCGACCAGGCAGACCAGGGAACCGCCGTTCGCATTACCGAACGCGCCAATCCGCCGCGGGTCAATCTGGTATTTGTCGGCATGCGCTCTCATCCAGCGGATCGCGCATTTCAAATCTTCCAGGCAGTCATCAAAGGAAGTGTCATCCGACAGGCGATGGAACAGACTGACACAGACATACCCCTTGCGGGCATAATGCAGGGGACCCGCTTTGGTGTAACTGGAAGTGCTGTTGCCCCCCGACCAGCCGCCGGCATAGACGAAGATCAATGCCGGACGCGGCTGAGAGCTGGCCTCTAAAGGCAGCGTCAGATCCATGCGCCAGCGACTGTTTTTGCCCTTCTGATAGGGAAAATCGTCGATGATTTTTAAATCTCTCGGCAGGGAGACAATATTGGACTGATAAATGGATGTAAACCGGCGGGGCGGATCTTGTTTCTTTTGCTGCTCTTCCATGTCCGGGATCAGGTAACAGACGATCGCCAGCAACACGATTACAGAAAAAACACGTGATACGAAAGTCGGCATCTCGCGCCTCAACACATCTTGTGAAAGTGATTTTGAAAGTGAAAAACGATAATTAAACAAACCCCACAGGGGTCTGCAGGTATTCCTGAGTTTGGGAGAAAATTCAAAAATTTCCGTCGAAGGCAGGCAGTGTTCTGAAGTGAAACTATGATTATGGGAAGAAGAGAGATTATTAAATGTTGTAAAATTATATATAATTATTGTAAATTGTCGATTATCGTTGACATCATACATAAGAGATATTTTAATTGACCACTTCCTTGTTCAGCCTGAAAAGTCCATTTTGGTTTGTATCTCATGTTAATTATTCATGTCTTAGCGCTCGGAGAAAATGATGTTCAAACGAATGAGAGCTGGCTTTACGTTAATTGAACTACTGGTGGTGATCGCCATCATCGCGATTCTGATTGCACTGCTTTTACCAGCAGTCCAGCAGGCACGGGAAGCTGCCCGTCGCAGCACCTGTAAAAACAATCTGAAGCAGCTGGGACTGGCGCTGCACAACTATCACGATGCGTTTGGTCAGTTTCCCTGCACCATTCACACGAACTTTACCTGGTCGGCGGTCAATCCCAATCATGGTGGTAGCTGGCTGGTGCACCTGTTGCCTTATATTGATCAGGCTCCACTCTACAATTCGTTAAATTTCACTCAAGACCCGGCACATCAGGGAGTCACTCCGGATGGCACCCCCGCATATACAGTGGAGATCAAGTCCTTCATTTGTCCTTCGGACACGCATACTGGTGTCTGGACCAATGGGATGAGTGTCGATGCCTCGACCAACGGACAGAACCGGGCCGTTTCTAACTATTCGGCCAGCATGGGGAGTCAGGCGAACGGACCAGGGGGGACGCATAACAATTATTTCAACCACGGGCCGGTTACCCGGGCTGATACATTGAATCCCATGCAGATTTCAGGGGTCATCGGCCACATGTCCTGGGCCGCCCGAATTCGTGATATCACCGATGGAACTACCAACACCATCATTCTGGGTGAAGTCCGACCGGCATGTTCCGACCATGTCCGTAATGGTTGGATGCACGTCAATACGATGTATACCGGAACAGGGGTCGCCATCAACTTCGATACCTGTGAAGACAGCCCCAACGCTGCCAGTGGGACCCCGAACTGGTTCACCGGTCAGTGGGGGAACAGTCAGGGCTTTAAGTCCATTCATGAGGGGGGGGCTCACCTGCTGTTGAGTGACGGATCGGTCCGTTTCGTAAGTGAAAATATTGATATGGTTAACTACCAGCGACTGGGAGATCGCCGTGATGGACAGGTGCTGGGTGAATTTTGATCCCTCCAATTCGATGCGTGTTCGTCTCAGATCTGATCAATGGAATGAAAATGGCAGGTTGCCGAAAATGCCATTGATCAGATTCTTCTGAACCCTCTCAGTTGCCACCCGCGGTTGTTCGATAATTGTCACAACCGCTGGTTGGTTTTATACCAGGTGGAGAAAAAAATGATCAAATCAGTTTATGCTTCTGTTATACTCTGTAGTGGCCTGCTGCTGTTGGCCGGCTGTGGTTCAGGAGTCGACCGACCATCCACGGTACAGGTGGAAGGTACGGTGACTTTTGATAATCAACCGTTGGAAGGGGCCAGTATCTCCTTTATCCCCCAGGACGGCCGTCCTGCCTCAGGTTTTACTGATGCCGGCGGGCATTTCGTCCTGAAAACGTTCGAACCCGGCGATGGTGCCATTCCCGGTGAGCATACCGTCATTGTCACCAAGGTCGCAGCAGATTCGAACAGTGGAGATGACATCTACGCGAAACAGAAATCAGTCATCCCGGAAAAGTATGGCGATCTTAAAAATTCAGGTTTGACTGCAACCGTCAAAACTGATGGAGAAAATAAATTCAGCTTTGAATTGAAGAAATAAACTGTCAGAATTCCCCAACGGGTTTAGATACCTGAAACAAACAGTTCATCAAATGAGAATAAAAGTATCAACTATGTTGAGTCGCGCATCCACACTTGTATTTCTGATTTCGTTGTGTCTGACTGCAACCGCGAAAGAACCACAGGAATCCGCAAAACAGAACATCGACTTTGAAAAACAGGTCCTCCCCCTGCTGCAGGCGAAATGTTTCGACTGCCACAACGCAGACACCCAGGAAAGTAAATTCCGCCTCGACCGCAAAGCAGCACTGCTCCGCGGAGGCGATTCGGGCGAACCCGCCATCATCCCCGGCAGCAGTGCCCAAAGTCATCTGATCAAACTGGTCCGGGGCGAAGAGGCCGGCCTGCTGATGCCTCCCGACGAATCCGAACGTCTCTCACAAAAACAGATCCAGCTCCTTGCCAACTGGATCGATCAGGGAGCGAACTGGCCCGGACCGAACGGTGTCGTCAAACAGGAAAAACAGACCACCGATCACTGGTCCTTCCAGCCCCTGGCCAAAGTCACGCCTCCCGAAATCAAAGACTCCTGGATCCGAAATGGAATTGATGCCTTTATTCTGGAGAAACTCCAGCAGAAACAGCTGACGCATAACCCCCGGGCCGACCGCAGGACCCTCATTCGCAGACTGTATCTGGACCTGCTTGGTATCCCGCCGACTCCCGCTGAAGTCGAACGGTTTGTAAAAGACGATGCACCGGATGCCTGGCAGAAACTGGTCAGCGCCACGCTCGACAACCCGCACTACGGGGAACGCTGGGCTCGCTACTGGCTCGACCTCGTCCGCTTTGCAGAAACGCATGGCTTCGAGACCAACCGCGAGCGTCCCCATGCCTGGCCTTACCGCGACTACGTGATTCAGGCACTCAACTCAGATAAACCCTACGATCAGTTCGTTAAAGAACAGATCGCCGGCGACAGCTTCGGCAATCCCGCAGGCACCGCCTACCTCGTCGCAGGCCCCTACGATCAGGTCAAAAGCCCCGATATCAACCTGACCCTCATGCAGCGTCAGAACGAACTCGACGACATGATCAACACCACCGGCACCGTCTTCCTGGGCCTCACGCTCGGTTGTGCCCGCTGTCACAACCACAAATTCGATCCCATTACCCAGACTGACTACTATTCGATGCAGGCCATTTTCGCCGGCGTCCAGCACGGCGACCGCAGACTGCCGGTTCCATCCTCACGGGAAAAAGAAATCCGCCAGAAACAGACCCGCATCGCAGAATTGAAATCAGAACTCGAACAGTATCGCAAACGCCCCGAGTCCCGTCGCTTTGTCTCCATCGACGATCAGCTTCCGCCGACGGAGGCTGCTTCACAACTGGAAGTGCTACAGCCCCGGGCCGGCTATGGCGCTAATCCGGGGGGAACCGAACGCGGCGCTCAGAACGATCCCGGCAGTGCCACCCGTTCCCCCAACCTGAGTGGCGGCAAATACAGCTGGTGGAAAAACCAGCCGGGTAAACCGCTTGTCGCCTGGAAACCCGATCTTGCTGGCGATTATCGTCTCTGGCTCTCCTGGGGCTGTGGTTTTGAGACGCACAGCTCGGATGCCCGTTACGTTCTGGACCGTGACGGAGACCCGGCCACTACCGACGACTGGCAGGAGATCGCCCAGGTCGACCAGAAACGCTTCGCGGATGGTACGAAACCGGAACGTCGCGCAGCCCTCTGGAGCGGCTTCTATCAAGCTGGCGTCGTCTCACTCGAACCGCAGAACGCACTGCTCCTGGTCGGCGGCACCAACGGAACCGCCGTCACCGCTGACCGGGTCATCTGGGAAGCCGTCTCTCCGTCTCAGTCAGAACAGAGTCTGGCGAAACCAGGGTTCCGCAAATCGGTACAGGCCACCCACAATGTTGAACGCTTCAGCCCTGTCGCCACCCGCTTTGTTCGCTTTACCATTCATGCCACCAATCAGAGCGCGCCCTGTCTGGATGAACTGGAAATCTTCTCCGGCGGGCAGAATGTTGCGCTCGCCTCGGCAGGTAGCAAAGCCACCTGTTCCAGCGCGCTGCCCGGGCACCCGATTCACAAACTGGAGCACATTAACGACGGCAAGTACGGCAACAGCCACAGCTGGATTTCCCATGAAAACGGTGGCGGCTGGATCCAGATCGAGCTCCCGCAAACCACGACCATCGACCGGATCGAATGGGCTCGCGACCGTGAAGGCAAATACAGCGACCGACTGCCCGTCGATTATGTCATCGAAGTCTCCAATACGGGACAGGACTGGCAGACCATCGCCGGTTCCAGCGATCGGCTTCCGCTCTCCCTGCCTGCGAATACACTCAAAGCAGCCAATCTCGCTTACCGCTTCGATCACCTCTCCCCCAAACAGGCCCGGGCTGGAAGACAGTTGCTCGCGGACCTGAAGCAGGAACAGAGTGCACTCGAAAGTCTGCAGAAAACAGACACCGTTTACGCCGGACAGTTTAAGCAGCCCGGTCCGACCCACCGTCTCTATCGCGGCGAGCCTTTAGCGAAGCGGGAGCAGGTCAGCCCGAACGCCCCCGCCATCTTCACCGATCTGGATCTCAAAACCAGCGCTCCCGAAAAGGAACGTCGAACACTCCTGGCAGAGTGGATTGCTTCCTCGGAAAATCCGCTCACCGCCCGTGTCATTGTAAACCGCCTCTGGCAGTTCCATTTCGGAAAAGGTCTGGTGACGACGCCCAGCGACTTCGGTGCCGGCGGTGTCCCTCCCACGCACCCTGAACTGCTCGACTGGCTCGCGCAGGAACTGATCGCGCACAACTGGTCGCTCAAGCACGTTCATCGTCTGATCCTCACCTCAGCCACGTATCAGCAGTCCGGTCAGCCGAATCCCCAGGCACTCAAAGTCGACGCCGCTTCCCAGCTCTGGTGGCGGTTCCCGCCCCGCCGTCTCGAAGCCGAGCCGATCCGGGATTCGATCCTTGCCATCACCGGCGTTCTCGACCCCAAAATGGGCGGCCCTGGCTTCAGTGCCTTCGAAGTGGAAGCCGAAAATGTGCGGCACTATCACCCCAAGAAAACCTACGGCCCCGCAGACTGGCGCCGCATGATCTACATGACCAAAGTCCGTATGGAGCAGGACTCCGTCTTCGGACTGTTCGACTGCCCCGACGCCGCGACCTCTGTCGCCAAACGCAGCCGTTCCACGACGCCGCTGCAGGCATTGAACCTCTTCAACAGCCGGTTCCTGCTCCAGCAGGCCGATCTGTTTGCCCAGCGTCTGGAAAACGAACATCCCGGCGATCTGGGTGCCCAGGTCAAACGGGCCTTCGAACTCTGTTACGCCCGTCCCCCCACGGAAACCGAGCTGGCAGAATCGGTCCAGTTTATCAAAGCAGAACAGCTGCCCGCCTTCTGCCGGGCACTGCTCAACAGCAACGAACTTCTGTTTATTCAATAAGTCAGTCAGAACCAGATATTGAGAGTCACACATGAGCGCTTCTCATAACCCGTTTCCCGCGAATCGTCATCTGCTCAACCGCAGAAACTTCCTTGGTCAGACCGTCAGTGGACTGAGCAGCATCGCTCTCTCTGCGATGCTCGCCGAACAGCATCTGCTCGCCGCGGGAAGCGAACCCCGGCTGACCGTCGGCGGCAAAGCCCCGATCCGGCCCGAGATCGATCCCGGTAAGCCCTTCGCCCCCCGCGATTCCCATTTCCCCGCGGCCGCGAAAAATGTCCTCGTCATTTTCTGCTCCGGTGCCTGCAGCCACCTGGATACCTTTGACTACAAACCGTCGCTCGTCAAAATGCACGGCAAGCCGATGCCCGGCGGCGACAAACTGGTCACCTTCCAGGGACAGCAGGGCAACCTCACCCAGAGCCCCTGGAAATTCAAACCGCGGGGCGAATCGGGGAAGATGATTTCCGACCTGGTGCCGCACCTCGGAGAACTGGCCGACGACATCTGCTTCCTGCATTCCATCAAAGGCAAAACGAATACGCACGGCCCGGGCGAAAATTACATGTCGACCGGCTTCACACTCGATGGCTTCCCCAGCATGGGGGCCTGGACCAGCTATGCCCTGGGCAGCGAAAACCAGGACTTGCCCGCCTACGTCGCGATTCCCGATCCCCGCGGCACACCGCAGGCCTCCGTCAATAACTGGGGGCCCGGCTTCCTCCCCGCCGCTTTCCAGGGAACCGACTTCAACGCTGCCCAGCCCATTCGCAACCTGGATCGCCCCGCCTCCATCGATGCGAAAACCGACCGCGCGACGCGCGGCTTTCTGCAGCGGCTTAACGAACAGCATCTGGCCCGTTTCCCCGGCGATTCGGAACTGGCGGCCCGTATCTCCAGCTATGAACTGGCCGCCCGCATGCAGCTCAGCGTTCCCGAGATCAGCGATCTCTCGCAGGAATCCGCCAGCACGCTCCACATGTACGGCATCGATGACAGCGAGAACCAGCTCAAAGCGGCCTACGCGAAAAATTGCCTGCTCGCCCGCCGCCTGATCGAGAAAGGCGTTCGCTTCGTACAGCTCTTCAATGGTGCTTACCAGACGGGCGGGGAAGGGGTCAGTAACTGGGATGGGCACAAGAAGATCAAGGATCAGTACAGCATCCACGGTCCGGTTCTCGACCAGCCCACAGCGGCTCTCATCAAAGACCTCAAACAGCGCGGCCTGCTCGAAGACACGCTGGTTGTCTGGTGTACTGAATTCGGCCGCATGCCCACCTTCCAGAAAGGGGCCAGTGGGCGCGATCATAACCCCGAAGGCTTCACCTGCTGGCTTGCGGGGGCCGGCGTCAAAGCTCCCTTCACCTATGGTGCCACGGATGAGTTCGGCTACAAGGCCGTCGACAATGTGGTCACCGTCCACGATTTCCACGCCACGATTCTGCACCTGCTCGGACTGAATCATGAGCGGCTGACCTTCTATCACAACGGCCTCGAACGCCGGCTCACCAATGTCGAAGGGACCGTTATTAAAGAAATTCTGGTTTGATTAAGACTTTCTGAGAGAGAGCTTGCAAAGATCCCTGAAAAATTCTGAAATAATTGATTAGAATTGACGGGTAAAGCCCTAATACTAGTTAGGAAGGGGTTCGGTACTGGTACAAGTTACGTTTAAGCGTTTATCGTTGATGTGATTTGAGTCTGGGCCTGCACGCAAGCTGTTTAATATCAATGGGTAATCGTTAATGGCTGCAGTTGTTTCAAAAGAGTTAATGCACGGGTCCCGCCGCCAGACCCTGGTCCAGGAGGTCCTGCTCAAATTTTTTCAGGGCGAATACCAGCCTAATCAGCGGATGACCGTCCAGGCCCTCGCCAAGGAGTGGAACGTCAGTGCCACCCCGGTTCGCGAGGCCCTCGTCGAACTGGAAGGCATCGGCATCGTCGAAATCTTCCCCAACCGGGGCGCTGTCCTGCGGAACTTCGGTGCGAAAGAACTTCGCGAGATCTGTCAGGTTCGCCGGCTCCTTGAGAGCGAAGCGGCCCGCTGTGCCTGTGGTCATATTACGCCTCACGAACTTTCGCAGCTTGAAAAGATCTTCACCGAACTTTCCACCGCGAAACGGACCGTGGAATGGTCAGAAAAGACACAGGAATGGGACGACTACCTGCACGAGCTGATTTATCGCGCCTGTGGCAGCGAACGACTCGTGCTTGAGATCAGCCGCTACAAAGCCCTGCATCGGACACTCAGACAGGTCCGCCACAACAAGCGGCAGAATGTCAAAGATTACGACCGCATGGAAGAAAACGCGGAGCACCTGCGGATCGTCCAGGCCCTCGCCTCCGGGGACCCGGAAGCAGCCGCCCAGGCCATGAACGACCATCTCGCCCAGACCCCCATCGGCCTGGTCCGCGACCTGTTCGAACACGAAACCACGGACTGAATCAACTCGTTCGGTTCCCATTTCAGCCGGAAACCCGTCATCGAGCAGCGTTCATCGAAATTTCATTAAAGATCTGCCTGCCGAATGCTGATCTAGTCTTAAATATTCCTGTCATTTCCGTTGGAATCCATCCAACCGATTCAGCCGGCCTATTTTATGAAGACGATAGTGAGAACCATTGACGGCTTCTCCGTGTCTCTCTAAACTGTGCCACTGATCCAATCACGGGGCGTAGCTCAGCTTGGCTAGAGCGCTTGCTTTGGGAGCAAGAGGTCGCACGTTCGAATCGTGTCGCCCCGACTTTTAAACCCTTGCTGATACAGGGTTTATGGAAACGGAAAATGGTCCACTATCTACCAAATGGTAGTGGTCCAGTACGTGGTCCGTTATTCTGTAATTTTCTGTGTAAGATTACACTCTCTGAGACGCCCAGAATCGCTTCTCTAGCCCCTCGATCAAAAACATGGGCATTCTCTGGCATTCTGCCCCTCAATCGCTCCTGAGAGCCTCTCAGGATGCACATTAGTGCTAAGAACCTCTGAAACCAGAAAAGATTTGACTGTTTGGGCACAGTTGGCGAAATTCAAGGTACCTATTCAGCACAGGCAGCGTTATATTTTTCAACCGGTTGACGCTATGCTTTGATTTCAGGCCAAGCACTCAATGTTGCGGCCGTTCTGATCTGGAAACAACGGGGTAACCTGTTTTCTGAAATAGTAGTCCAACCATTGAATACCCAGCGAGACGGTAGTCTTATTCACTGCCTGTCTCCACCACGAAAGACGTCCAATGCCAACCCGATATGCAACCATCTCGATCAGTCACCACGGTCGACTTCTCGACCGATTCTGCACGTTTTCGATCTTCCTGTTTTTACTCATGATGATCAACACTATGGCTGCTCAACAGGCACCAGGAGCCGAGATCGTTTGTTTGACGGTGGATGATCCGAACAATTACGAAGCGGTCACGTTTCTCAATCGCTACGCGACGCAGGAGCTTCGGCCGGCTGGCCATAGTGTCACGATTCTGGAAGGCAATCAGCCGTTGCCAACAGATATTCCTGGGCTGCTCAAAGCGGTTCCACGAGCCGACCTGTTGATTGTATTTATACGACGGGCAACACTGCCAGCCGAACAGCTCGAAGCGATCAAAAAACATCTCAATGCGGGTAAACCGCTGCTGGGGATTCGAACGGCCAACCACGCCTTTTTGCCTCAGGGTAAGGATGCCAAACCTCCTGAAGGAGGAGCGGCCTGGCCGGAATTCACACCAGCTGTCCTCGGCGGACAAAACACCGGCTATGAGACGCAGGGGTTGCCTTATCGGGTCACACGCCACCCAGATGCTCCCGCGAAAACGCCGTTCTTGAAAGGGATCGACCCGTCCAGCATCCACGGTTACCAGTCGCTATACTTGGTCTTGCCACTCGCCGAAGATGCTACCCCGCTGCTGCTTGGTAAAGCGGAGACGGATACGCCGGCTCAGCCGTTAGCCTGGTACCGCACCTACGGCCCCAAACAGGCTAAGGTCTTTTACACAAGCCTGGGTGCACCCGAGGATGTCAAACAGCCTGATGTGATTCGGCTCTACAACAATGCGATCAACTGGTTGCTGGCCGATTGACGAGGCGTTTTACCCACACCTTGTAAGTCCCATTTGGTGCGGCGATGATGGTCTGCGTTTCCTTGCCTGAAGGACTGGACTTTTCCCAAGGGCGAGAACTCTCGCGAATTTGTAGGGAATGTCGTGATAAACAGCAGGGTGTAATGCAGCGGATCGCTGCCTTTCAGCGAATTTCAATATCATCATCCCGTCGTCCGTTTTGTGCAGTCATACATCTGTGGATTTGATGAATTATAAGAACGATGAAGAGAATATTGATGATCCAATCGAAAATCATCTTGATGGCTCCATGAGAGACCGGTAACAAATTGCAGTCTGAATTTGCCAAAGGGTTCTGGCTGTGGCGGACAGTACGGTCCCAAACAGGCTCGGGTCTTTTTCCTGCCCCAAGTAGGACTCGAAGGTGGGCATGTTGCCTCCTCGTCCTCCTCGATTGGTCCAGAATCCTGATTAGTATATCACGTTCTGGATGCGGTTGAGTGGGCAGTCTCCGTTTCAGATTTGCCAGGGAGCGCGATAGGGACGTTGCAGCATCTGATTGGCTTCGTCATCACCGATGAACTGTTCTTTATCCGGGTCCCACTTTAGTTTTCGTTTCAGCCGCATGGCGATATTACCCAGGTGGCAAATACTGGCGGTAGAATGTCCGGCCTCAACGGGTTCGATGGGGTCTTTCCGCGACTTGACGGAGTCAATGAAGTTCTGGTAATGATTCTCGCTGACGGGCAGGTGAATCTCATCGGCTGCGATCACCGAATTTTTGATGGCATCTGAGGATGCTTCCACCTCGCGCATGTTATTAACACTGAATTGAACCCAGCCTTCGGTGCCCTCGATGCGGGCTCCAAAACCGGGTTCCTGTGTACGGCAGATAAACTCGATACCGTTGGCGTAACGTGCGCGGAAGTCGGTTTTCATCGCGGTGGTGTATAGATGCCCTTTGGGCGGCCAAACGACCCCTGGTTGGTTCTCGAATTCCACCGGGCCAGTGCCGTCCATGTCCAGCGCCCACTGGATGATATCGGTTGAATGAGCACCGGTGTTGGTGACCTGTCCCCCTGAATAATCGAGATGGAAACGGAAACGGTAGAAGCAGCGATCGCTGTGATAGGGGGCCATCGGTGCGGGGCCTAACCACATGTTATAATCAAATCCAGCGGGGACCGGCATTTCCTTCCAACCTGGGCCCGGTCCTGCACCGCTGCTATTAATAATAGAAACCACGCGTTTGACCTCGCCGATTCGACCATTGCGTACCAGTTCACACATGCGGCGCACGACTTTATTCGAGCGATACTGAGAGCCGGTCTGTAAAATGCGATTGTGCTTGCGAACTGCTTTGATCATCTGTTGACCATCTGTTGACCATCGTGAACGGTGAGTGACATGGGTTTCTGGCAATAGACGTCTTTGCCGGCTTCACAGGATTTTACAGTCGCCAAAGCATGCCAATGATCGGGCAAAGTGATCATGACGGCATCGATGTCTTCGCGTGCCAGAACATCGCGAAAGTCACTGTAGGCATCACATCCCTGGTACTTTCCCGAACGCGCCTTTTTGGCATAGTACTCATTCACTTTTTTCTGAGCGGGGTCGCGTCCCAGAAAATGTTCCTTACGAGCATATCCACCACTGGCCTTGTTGACGTCGCAGACGGCAACCACTTGAGCATCAGCGAGTCGCAACATACCGGGCAGGTCGGCACGACTCTGATTTCCACAACCAATCTGGGCAATGTTGATGCGGTTACTGGGGGCATTCGCACCAAAGACAGAACTGGGAACGATGGTCGGCACCATAAAAGCAGTACTGGCAGCCGCAATGAAGTCACGTCGTGTCAGCTTGCTGCTCTTATTCTCAGGGGGGAGATTTTTATTTTGCATATCGGAGTACTCTCTTGGAGATTGAGTTTGGAGCCGGTCAAAGTTTGGCCTCTACACTAAATCAGTGGCCATTTTCACCATATCATTTTAGGCATCGTTAATGATATCAAAAGTTAGCCCTTGCCGACATTTTTTATCCAAGATTGCCCATATGGATTGAGCCTGGAACTGATCCAAACTGGCAACCTTCTCGATAATAATAACAATACCTCCCGATGAACCACGCGTCAGTCAACATGGCAGATCGACACGATAACACGGTCCCACAGGACCTGCTTAATGAAGCAGTACTGTGGTTCGGGGATGAGCTTCGTATAAAAGACGTTTTTAAATCTTAGGATCACTCGGTTAAATAGAACTTTTAAAAAGTACTTTTGGAATCATCCAAATTGGTTACTTGAAGTTCTGTGTACCTCATGTTCTGAACCAGGCCGCACGGTTCACCGGGTAATAGAGCTCCGGTGCCCGAAGCGAAGCTGTTCTGCTCGCCTGTCCTCCGTTGCTGAGCGCACTCTACGTGATCGCAGTTGCGTATGATTTTCGGAGTCAGATGGTCTGAATCGTCAAGGGCTGGTTGGTTGTAACGCCTTATCATGTTTGGTAAGGTTATGCAGTCCTAGACGCATGATCTCTACCATTTAAAAGTGACTTAGTTCAATGACAGCGACAGATGAGTACCTGTTGGTGAAACAGGCTGCCGAACTACTTGGGGTTTCGGCGAATACCATACGGGCGTGGTCTGCTACCGAAAAACTGCAGGAATATCGCCATCCTGTCAACAACTATCGACTCTTCAAGAAGACAGATATTGAAGAACTGGTGACTCAGATCACCAATCCTCAACCAGTCAGGTCACAAGCACGAAAAGCAAAGTAGCCATATGGTCCGATTGGAAGACATCACGAAGAACGCAACTGTCAAAGGTATCCTCGCCAATGCGGCTGTGAAGATCATAGACGCGAAGCCGATCGGCTCAAATGCGTTGAAGGTTGTCTACGAAGCACCCGATGGTGCGACCGATCAAGAGATCCTGTACCGTGATCGCGAGCCAACACTGGAACTTGTTGAATCCGGTCGACCGTGGAGCTTCACCGGGGATGGCAATCTCTTTCGTCTCGTCTCCGAGGCATTGCGTATCCAGCTTGCGTATCTTTTTGACCCGGTGTTAGCAGTTCACACGTCGCTGGTCGAACCGTTGCCGCATCAAATTACCGCCGTTTACGAAGAAATGCTAACGCGGCAACCTCTGCGTTTCTTGCTTGCCGACGATCCTGGAGCCGGAAAGACAATCATGGCTGGCCTGCTGATCAAAGAGCTGATCATTCGCGGCGACCTCAAACGCTGTATGATAGTTGCACCGGGGAATTTGGTCGAGCAATGGCAGGACGAACTCAGCGACAAGTTCCAGCTACCCTTCGAAATCATGACGAACGACAAGTTCGAGTCGGCCTACAGCGGCAACTGGTTTTTGGAAAACGACTTGGTTATTTGTCGCCTCGACAAGCTTAGCCGAAATGAGTCAATTCAGGACAAACTAAAAGTTACGGACTGGGATCTGGTTGTCGTTGACGAAGCTCATAAGATGTCGGCCTCGCTTTTCGGTGGTGAGGTCAAGGAAACCAAACGGCACAAGCTAGGGTTACTCCTACGAGAATTGACAAGGCACTTCCTGCTGATGTCCGCCACGCCTCACAACGGCAAGGAAGAAGATTTTCAGTTGTTTATGCGGCTGCTCGACAGTGACCGATTCGAAGGTGCCTACGATCCGGCACGACACAATTGTGATGCCGGTGACATGATGCGGAGGATGGTGAAGGAAGACCTGCTGAAGTTCGACGAAACACGACTATTCCCGGAACGAAGGGCTTATACGGTCGACTACAAGTTGAGCGATACCGAAGCATCGCTGTATGCGGAAGTGACAGACTATGTTCGAAAAGAGTTTGACCGTGCGAAGGCTCTTGAAAACGATGGGCGAAAAGGAACGGTCGGTTTTGCGTTGACGATTCTTCAAAGGCGTCTGGCATCGTCACCTGAAGCAATCTTCCAGTCTCTGCGGCGGCGGCGCGAGCGTCTCGAAAGTCGTCGAGAGGAAGTCAAGTTGCTGAAACGCGGGGGGGCGGCACAGATCGAATTTGATAAGAGTCTACCATTACTCGAATCAGATGATGATGTCGAAGATTTCGAGGATCGGCCAGGAGAAGAATTTGAGGATGCAGAGGAGAACATCCTCGATCAGGCAACTGCAGCGCAAACTATCGCTGAACTCGAATTGGAAATTGAACGACTCAAAGAGTTGGAAAAATTAGCAGGTACCGTTCGCAGCAGCGGGAAAGACAAGAAGTGGGAGCAATTGTCCTCGTTGCTTCAGGAAAATGAGCACATGTTCGATGAGCATGGAAATCGGCGTAAGTTAGTTATTTTTACTGAACATCGCGACACTCTAAACTATTTGCACGATCGAATCACGACTTTGTTGGGGATGCCGGAAGCTGTGGTAACGATCAGCGGCGGAATGCTGCGCGAGTATCGCAAGGACGCTCAGGATCGATTCACACACGACAAAGAAACACTGGTCATGATCGCCACGGATGCTGCAGGGGAAGGTATCAACCTGCAGCAAGCACACTTAATGGTCAACTACGACCTGCCGTGGAATCCGAACCGGCTGGAGCAGCGATTCGGACGAATCCACCGTATCGGACAAACCAATGTTTGCCATCTATGGAATCTTGTTGCCGGCGAGACGCGCGAAGGTGATGTCTTTCGTAGGCTACTTGAAAAGCTCGAAGTAGAGCGCGACGCGTTAGGTGGAGCTGTCTTTGATGTACTAGGAAAGGCTATCGAGGGCCGTCGGCTACGCGACCTCCTTCAGGAAGCAATTTTGTATGGCAACCAGCCGGAAGTCAGGGCCAAGCTGAAGGAAAAGGTCGAAGGCGCACTCGATCACACTCGTTTGCGGGAACTGATTGAGGACCGCACACTGGAACATGAGTCGATGGATACTTCGCGAGTGCGTGAAATTCGAGCCAAGATGGAGCGCGCGAATGCAAGGCGATTGCAGCCTTACTTCATCGCTTCCTTTTTCCGTGATGCGTTCGCGCAGCTCGGCGGAAAGTTAAAGGAGCGAGAGAGCAAGAGGTTTGAAATCTCGCACGTGCCGGCGGATATTCGCAACCGGGACCGGCAAATTGGAACTCGCAACAAAGTGCAGCGAAAGTACGAACGGATCACCTTCGACAAGTCACTTATCAATGTCGAAGGTCAGCGGCAGGCCGCCTTCGTCTGTCCAGGACATCCGTTACTCGACACCTGCATCGACCTGATCCTGGAGAGATACCGCGATCTGCTTAAGCAGGGTGCTATACTCATCGATGATACTGATTCATCCGAGGATGTTCACGCCTTGTTCTACCTTGAGCACACGATTCAGGATGGTCGGACAACAGAAAGCGGTGTTCGTCGTGCCGTCAGCCGCCAGTTGCAGTTCGTGGCAATCGATCACGAAGACAATGTCCATTCTGCCGGATATGCTCCATACCTTGATTACCGACCGGCGACAGAAGAGGAGAGCAACGCGATCCAGACGCTTCTCGACGAGGAATGGCTGACGCGAGATCTGGAGGAGCGGGCGATTGAGTACGCCATCTCTGAACTTGTCCCTCGCCACGTCCAGGAAATACGCGGACAAAAAGACGCGCTGATCGACAAAACAAAGCAGGCTGTCACTGAACGACTCACTAAGGAGTATATGCACTGGGATAACCGGGCGCAGCAACTAAAGGCTCAAGAAGAAGCGGGCAAGACACCCAAGCTGAATTCTCGAAAGGCCGAGCAACGAGCCGATGACTTGCAGGCACGGTTGAAAAAACGACTGGAAGAACTGGATCAAGAAAAACAACTATCTCCCAAAGCTCCAATTGCCGTGGGCGGAGCTCTTGTCGTTTCGGCTGGAAAGCTGCGAAAGCTTAGCGGCCTTCAAGAGACTCCGGAAACGACTCAAGCCCGCGAAACGAAACGAGTCGAGGGGATCGCGATGAATGCGGTCATGGATGCCGAAACAGCATTGGGTCACTCTCCGCATGATATCTGCGAGGAAAAACGCGGTTATGACATCGAATCCGTCGACGGGCAAACCGGGCGATTGCGGTTCATAGAAGTGAAGGGGCGTGTTGTTGGGGCCGACACAGTGACGATCACGCGTAACGAGATTGTCACCGGAATTAACTCCCCAACGAGTTTCATTCTGGCAATCGTCCAGGTTGATGGTGAGAAGGCGTTACCCCCTGTCTATGTGCGAACTCCGTTTGAACGCGAACCTGACTTTGATGTTACAAGCGTTAACTATAAGCTGAACGAGATGCTTCAGCGAGGAGCCCCGCCCGCATGAGTGGAGTCCAACAAATGACGCACGAAGCCAAAAGCGGGCCACCACCGGATTACTTCTACGACATCCGTGACAAAGCACGCGGTCGTTGGGAACAGCTGGAAGCTGACCCGGAGCTGGCCGCTCCTTGGCACCAGCTTTTCAAACAAGTGCAGAGTCCACGCCACATTGTCTCAGAATTGCTTCAGAACGCTGGTGATGCCGGGGCAACGGAAGCCGATGTCAAAATCGTCGATGGAGAGTTTGTCTTTTCCCACAATGGAAGCGACTTCACAAAAGACGAATTCGCTTCGCTCTGTCGCTTTGGCTACTCCAATAAGCGGAGTCTCCACACGATTGGTTTTCGGGGAATTGGCTTCAAAAGCATATTCAGTCTGGGAGACGAAGTTCGGCTTCGCACACCAACGCTTTCGGTTTCTTTTTTTCGTGAACGGTTCTCCGAACCTGTATGGATCGATGGCGACACTACCCCTGACACTCAGGTCAGCGTCACGATCAAAGATCAATTTCGTCAAAAGGAAATAGAAAAAAATCTCTCTGAATGGCTGGCAAGTCCGACGTCGCTGCTGTTCTTTGATTCCATTAGGCGGCTGCGCGTTGGTAACCATGAAGTTCGCTGGGATTCTGGCGGTGACGGACCGGTGCAGGATTCGATATGGATGACGTGTTCGGCAGAACCGGATAGGAAGTACCTTCTCATTCGTTCCCAGAACGAACCATTTCCTCCCGAGGCTGTCGATGAAATCCGACAGGAGAGGATGATTTCCTCGGATGATGATGCAGCGTTTCCGCCCTGCCGTATTGAGATTGTACTCGGTATGGAAGGACGGCTGTTCGTGATTCTGCCGACCGGTGTGAAAACCGAATTGCCGTTCGCATGTAATGCGCCCTTTATTCAAGATCCAGCACGCGTCAAGATCAAAGACCCTGAGACATCGCCGACAAACCGCTGGCTGTTGATGCGTGCCGGCGAACTCGCTGCTAGAGCAATGCTGGAGTGGCTGAGTCGGAGTGATCTTCCAGCGACGGATCGCTGCCAGGCGTATTCGCTTCTTCCAGACGTGAACCGTGAAGATAGCACAATTGAGGGCTGTTGTGGGACAATCGTGGAAGAGGCCCTCGAAGATGCGATTGAGGACCGAGACATCTTGTTAACCGAGAATGAAACGGTCGTCCCACGCGATCAATGCGTCGCCGTTCCCAGCCAGCTGCTTTCGATTTGGTCGGTAGAGCAGGTGTCTGCGTTCTTTGACCAGGCTTCGCGGCCGCTACTATCACGCCACATTGCAGCAGTTGAACGCGAGAAACTGAATAATTGGAATCTCGTCAGCCAGATCGACAAAGATCACATTTTGGATGTGCTTGAAGAGAAGCATCTTCCTCGTCCGGAATCCTGGCGGCGATTACTGTTGCTTTGGGAATACGTCTCCGATGACGTCTGCGAGACGTTCTATTATAGGGCAAACTCCCGACAGGACGTACGCATAGTCCCCGTTCAAAGCAAAGATGCCCTATACTCGGCTGATGAAGTTGTGCGACTGGGCGAGAAGAGGCTTTTGAAGTCGGAAAAGGACTGGGAATTTCTATCGCAGTATTTGCTTGTCGTCCATCAGTACTGGCCTCGTTATCTTGCGGACCAAAGACGCAAGGCTGACGAAGAAAAAAACGAAAGTCTGCTAACTGCCTTGGAAGAAGCACAGCGTGTTCTTGAAGCTCTCGATCTCGACGACTCCAGTGACGTGAGTCGAGTCGTCGCGGCTGTATCCGAAAAGGCGTTCGCCAGCGACGAATACCCGATCGAAGATTGCGTTCGAATCGCGCAGATTGCTGCGAAGCTCGGTGCGACGGTCACGGATCAGTTTCAGTTTGTTACTCAGGATGGGCTGCGAACAACGGTCGATACGACCATCTTAGTCGATCTTGACGGGCAGCTTGATCTGTTTGTTGGTGAGCAGTGGTATGAGTGGTACGTCCTACATGACGATTATAGTCAGGACTTTGTCTCTTGCTCCAAGCTTGAATGGGAGCAGTGGGTTGCAAGCAGCAAAAGTAAACTGCTTGGCTTTGTTCCACTCAAGAATTCTGAGCAGAAAATCTATGGCCGCAGCAGGATTGAAGCGTTCCTTAGGCAGCAAGGAATCACAACTAAACCTGGGTACAACTACGTTACGCATGACTTCGTAGTTGACGATTGGGATTTCGACGCGTCTCACTGGAATGGATGGGAGCAGTCAGCCAGTCAGGATTCGACATTCTGGTCAAAACTGCTATTGCGGATTCTCAGGAATCCCGACTTATACACGGGTAAAGCGACTTCAGCCAAGGTGCAGCAGATTGCTACCACGGGTAAACGGCGATCCATCATCCACGAGCCTGTCCCCTCGGCCTGGCTGACGCGTTTCAGAGACCTGCCGTGCTTGATTGATACTCGTGGCCAGTGCCGTAAGCCTGCAGAGTTACTGCGTCGTACTCCGGATACGGAAGCGTTACTCGACGTCGAGTTGTTCGTAAGAGCGGAAGATGACAACGAGCACACTCGCCCACTGTTAAAGCTGCTGGGTGTCGGAGACTCGCCGACCGGCCCTGAGCGGCTTTTAGACCGACTGCGTGCGATGGCAGGCGTGAAGGATGCTCCCGTCTACGAACTCGAAAAGTGGTATCACCGGCTCGACCAGCTTTTTCAGAAGTGCTCGACGGCCGAATCGATCACAGTTCGCGATGCTTTTACCGACGAGCCTCTGATTCTTTCACTGGACGGGAACTGGTACAGCAAAGCCGAAGTGTTTCTGAACGCCTCAGAAGACGATGTGCCGGACGCGCCACTGGTACATCCATCAGTTCGACACTTGACGCTGTGGCAGAAGATCGGCGTGGCCGAGCGACCAACCGCCGATCTCGCCATGGAATGGCTCAAGGAACTCCGCTCTGGAAACAGACTGAGTGCGGATGAGCTTCGACGAGTTCGCGCCTTATTGCCACGTTTCCCGCTGAAAATATGGGAAGAGTGCGGGCACTGGTTGAGCCTTGACGGAGTTTGGACAGACGTCGAGTCTCTGAAATACTCGCTGACGATGCAGTCGCTCATTGCGTGGAGCCACCTGTTTCAATCAGTCAAACAACAGACGGCCGACCTGCAACGGCTGGATGCAGAAACGTGCCAGCAGCCGCCATTCAGCGAGTTGCCCACTTTGTCCAGTCGAATTGAAGACTGGTGTTCTGAAGGCTTGTTTGATCTGGAAACACCCATCACAAAACGATGGATGCAGTCTCTGGGAAAAGGGATCGCCCGGATTGAACTGGATGAGCCTGACGATCAGGACTCTCTCCGCCGGCTTGGATGTCGGTTGGCCAGTTCGTTCTGGCAGGTCACATCCGGACTCGAATCAGTGCCATACATTGATGGCACTCCTGCCGGTACCGCTCGCCCAATTCAAGCCCTGTGGAAGGATGACCGTCTGTATGTCGACGATTGTCCCGTTGCTCAGTTATTCAAGGCAATCACTCAGGAACTGTCTCGCGTATTTGACCGCGGGGACATCGGTGACGCAATCCGAGCGTGCGTGGAACGAAGCCCCGATTTTATCCAGGACTATCTCGTGGAAAACTTTCGGTTGTCGCCTCCGGACGCCGACGAAAATACCGAGGTTGAGGACGCCGCCGATCATGCCTCATCCGGTGAGCAGCTCGCAGATTCCGATTTGGAGGATTCCCGCAACATAGAAGAGGACACCGATCAAGAATCGGGCGTCGATGATATGGATGGTGCCGCTGATGCCGATAGTGAGTCTGACGATCCTGTCGACGACGGTGATGAAGATGTCGACGATATGATGGACGATGACACTAGCGATGTTGCCGATGAATCTAATGGCGATAATAGCAACATCGACGACGATGAAGCACAAGACACGCAGCAGCAAAAGTCGTCGCCGCCACGAAAGTCGCCCAAGTCGAGTTTGATCGAGCTGATGGCCGCAGAAGAGGGTTTCTCAAAGGATGGAACGGATCGTTACCTTCATCCCAATGGCAGCTGTCTGCAAAAGGCTAGCGGCAGCACATTCCCATGGGAGCGTTATACTGCTGAGGGCCGCCTGGTGCAAAGTTACTGGGTAAAAGATTGCTGCATCGAGCGAGAGCCACTGCAGTTGGACGCCGTTGTCTGGAATCTCTGCGAACGTCAGCCCAACGCCTTTTCGATCGTATTGCGCGATCCCAACGATAAAGCCGTCGTGTATTCCGGTGCGGAGCTTTTGCGGCTTCGTTCGCAGAATCGGCTGACCTTGCACCCCGCCAACTACCGCCTTGTTTATCAGCACGACGACACTTCCGGAGTAGAGGAGAGCGGACAGCATGACTGATGTGCAAATGCTTGAGCAGTGGATGCAGGACACCGAAGGTGAGAACCTCGAATTCAAGGAGGCACGCAACCGCTACGACTTCGAAGAACTGACGAAGTATTGCGTGGCCCTTGCAAACGAAGGTGGTGGCAAGATCATTCTCGGCGTATCCGATGATCGGCCTCGCCAGGTCGTTGGCTCAAATGCATTCAATCAGCCTGAGCGCACGCGTGCTGGGCTGAATCAGCGATTGCATCTGGGCATCAGGTTTGACGAAATCTTGCACCCAGATGGTCGAGTTCTCGTTTTTGATATTCCAAGCCGTCCGGTCGGAATCGCCATTCAATACGACGGTCGATATCTGGTTCGTGACGGTGACAGTCTGGTCGGTATGTCAGGCGAGCGACTGCGGGACATCATTGCTGAATCGGGACATGATTTCTCAGCAGACGTGTGCGAAGGTCTGACGATCGACGATCTGGAAGATTCGGCAATCGAGGAATTCCGGCAGCGCTGGATCGACAAGAGTGGCAACGGTAACCTTCAGAGCCTGTCGAGAGAACAGCTTTTATCGGACATCGAAGCCACCGTCGACGGGAGCCCCACATACGCAGCGCTGATCCTGTTCGGTTCGCAGGCAGCGTTCGGTCGGTATCTGGCCAACGCCGAAGTCACTTACGAATATCGTTCCAGCAATGCCTCTGGCCCGGCTCAGAAGCGACTGGAGTTCCGAGAGGGGTTCTTTCAGTGGTACGACCAGCTCTGGGAACAGATCAACGAACGCAATGACCTGCAGCACTTCCAGGTCGGTCCGTTTGTGCTGGATGTTCCTACGTTCCACGAGCGCGGTATTCGCGAAGCGATCCTTAACGCAGTCAGCCACCGAAACTATCAGCTCGGTGGCAATGTTTTCGTGCGGCAGTATCCGAACCGGATCGAAGTCGTCAGTCCCGGTAGCCTTCCCGTGGAAGTCCGGCTTGAGACGATTCTTTATCGACAGTCACCGCGCAATCGGCGTATTGCTGACATCTTTACGAAGTGCGGGTTAGTCGAGAGGTCCGGTCAGGGAATGAACCTGATGTTCGAGTCAGCGATTCAGCACAGCAAGTCGCTGCCTGACTTCACCGGCACGGATAACTATCAGGTTTCCATTACTTTGCATGGTGTGATGCAGAATCCGGAGTTTGTTCGTTTCCTGCGAGAGTTCGATGATGATGTCAAGGACTCACTCAGCACCGATGAATGGCTCGTGCTGGACCAACTCAGCAGAGAACAGCCTCTACCCGATGAGTTGTTGGTATGCACGGATCGACTGATTGAACTGGGAATGATCGTCCGGGCAGCACGTGGCAGCTTCATTCTGGCTGAATCGTATTACAGGTCCATCGGTCGAGAAGACACGTTTAGACGGTTGCGTGAGAACGAAGTACTCAAGGAACGGCTGGAGGCACACATTTCAGAGCACGCAGTGGACGGTTGTTCTGTTGGTGAGCTTGTTGATCTCCTGCCGGGTTTGACCCGAGATCAAGTGCGGGCGCTGCTGGATGAACTCCGTGGTGAGGAACGTGTCCATCTCAGAGGCAGCCGCCGCTGGGCACGTTGGCATCCTGGTCCGGCACCAGACGATGGGGAGGGAATATGACTGGGCTGAGAATCATCGCATCTATGGGGTTCTATAGGGAACTTCCGCGATTCTGTCGCCAATCTAGGGGAGGGGCGAATCCAGAACATACTGTAATAATAAGACTTACGTTGTGCGTTCTATGGGGTTCTATGGGGCCAAACGAAGCTGAAAGAGTGAAATGACAGGAAAGTATCGAAAGAAACTGATCGAAGTGGCTCTGCCGCTGGATGCTATCAATAAGGAATCGGCTCGAGAGAAGTCGATTCGGCATGGGCATCCGTCGACACTGCATCTGTGGTGGGCGCGGCGGCCGCTGGCGGCTTGCCGGGCGGTGCTGTTTTCGTCGCTGGTCAACGACCCAGGCGACGATCCGATGTACAGCATCGATCCAGAGATCGAGGCTACAGAACGGGCCAAGCTGTTTGACCTGATCGAGGAACTGGTCAAATGGGAGAACAGCAACGATCCGCGAGTCATCAACGCGGCGAGGTTGGAGATCGCCCGCAGCATCGCCGCCAACAAGGTGGCCGACAAGGAATTGAAGGACGACACCCCGCTGGTGGCCAATGCGCCGCAACTGCCGGAGGAACAGGCGAAGTATCTTCCAGAGCCGCCTGCCGAGTACACGGCCCACGACATTCGCTGGAAGATGCCGTCGCTGAAGCCGGAGCAGGTCAACCACTTTCTGGCTTATTACGCTCCGCCGGTACTCGATCCATTTGCCGGCGGCGGTTCGATCCCGCTGGAAGCCCAGCGACTGGGGCTGCGGGCCTACGCCAGCGATCTGAACCCGGTCCCCGTCCTGATCAACAAGGCCCTCATTGAGATCCCGCCGAAATTCGCCGGGATGCCGCCGGTAAATCCCAAGTCTCAAGAGGGAAAGCTGAAGACCAAAGTCTGGCGCGGTGCAGAGGGGCTCGCAGACGATGTACGATATTACGGCCAGTGGATGCGCGATGAGGCGGAGAAACGAATCGGGCATCTGTATCCTAAGGTAAAAGTCACGGAGGAAATGGCTACCGACCGATCCGATTTGAAGCCGTATGTCGGCAAGGAGTTGACCGTCATCGCGTGGCTATGGTGTCGAACAATCGCGACGCAAGATCCGTCGCTCGATCGAACGCATGTTCCGCTTGTTAGTTCGTTCTACATTTGCCGCAAAACTGGAAATGAAGCTTGGGTCAAGGCGACGGTGGATCGTGAATCACGTGAGTATCACTTCGAGGTACAAGCCGGAAAGCCCCCTGCTGGAACTGAGGGAGAGCTACGAAGTGGGACCAAGGTTGCGCGCGGTAAATTCGGCTGCCTGTTGAGTGGACAGCCATTTGCGCCTAGTTACGTGAAAGAGGAAGGTAACAAAGGTAATTTGAAGCATCGCCTCCTGGCGATCGTTCTCGCTGGAAATCGCCGACGCCTATATCTTTCACCCGAATTCGCTGGCAAAATCGATATCCCAGTGTGCGACTTCCTATGCGATTCACCCTGTCCAGAGATTTCTGGATATTTCAATCCCCCAATCTACGGGCTCAAGACGATTGGTTCTCTGTTTTCCCCTCGTCAGCGGTTTGCGCTCAAGACGTTTGGAGACCTTGTCTCGGACGCAACCGAACAAGTTCTGGCAGATGGAGCTGACGTTGACTATGCAAGAGCCGTTGCTACCTGCCTTGCACTCGGTGTCAGTCGTATGGCGAATCGTTTAACGTCCTGTAGCATCTGGCACACGGGAGGGCAGAAAGTCGAGCAGATCTTTTCCGAACAAGGCGTACCAATGGCGTGGGACTTCGCAGAAGCAAATCCTTTCAGCGGTGCAACCGGAAGTTGGGATGGCTCGTTGGAATGGATTCCTCGTTGTTTGGAAAACTCACCAAACGGAGTCGGAATTGCCTATCAATCCGATGCAGCGTCACCGCCACGCTTTGAAGGGACCTGCATGGTTTCGACTGATCCGCCTTATTACTCAAGTATTACGTACGCTGATTTCTCTGACTTTTTTTATCCGATTCTTCGACATGCTCTGCGCGAACAATATCCAGATCTATTTGCCACAATGCTGACTCCTAAGGCCGAAGAAGCTGTTGCAGCTTGGCATCGCTTCGATGGAGACCGCGAAGCAGCATCGCGACACTTTACTCAGAAGCTCGGATCGTGCTTCCGTCGAATTCAAGGTCTAACAGTCCCAGACACGCCGGTTACGATCTACTATGCCTTCAAACAAACAGAGTTGGAGTCGGAAGACGGCCTAGTGACTGCGTGGGAGAGTATTCTTCGTGTCGTGTTAGACAACGGGTTGGGAGTGGTTCATACGTGGCCGATGCGGACTGAGCAAACTTCCGGGCGCAAAGCACAGAAGAACGTGCTGGCATCATCCGTCGTGTTGGTTTGTCGTCCTCGTTCCGACGAGTTGTCGATTGTGACTCGTCGGGACTTCGCGAATGCCCTACGATCCGAACTGCCCGATGCGATTAAGTATCTGCAATCATCGAACGTGGCTCCAGTGGACCTAGCTCAGGCTTCGATCGGGCCGGGGATGGCGGTGTTCAGCCGCTACCAGCAGGTGGTCAATGCCGACGGTTTGCCGATGTCCGTCCGCGAGGCTCTTCAGATGATCAATCAGGTGCTGGATGAATCGCTCAATGAGCAGGAAGCAGACTTTGATTCGGAAACGCGTTTCGCCGTCCGCTGGTTCGAACAGTATGGTGAGAATGACGGCCCCTTTGGTGATGCGGAGACATTGGCCAAGGCGATGGCTGTGGCCGTCAGTGGTGTTGTCGAAGCCGGTATCCTCGCCAGCAAAGGGGGTAAAGTCCGGTTGCTCAAACGCGACCAGCTCGATGCAAACTGGAATCCGGCTACCGACAAACGCTCGACGATCTGGGAATGCACCCAGCATCTGATTCGCCGTCTGGAAGAAGAGGGTGAGTCTGCCGCCGCTCAGTTGCTGGCAGATATCCAGCAGGCGAAAGGGAGCGAAGCCGGCGAAGTGGCCCGCGAGCTTTCCTACCGTCTCTACAGCACTTGCGAACGCAAGAGTCGGGCCGCCGAGGCTCGCAGTTACAATGGACTCGTCGTGAGTTGGCCGGAAATCAGCCGGATGGCGCGCGACCTGAAGAATAATGCTCCTAAAGCCGAACAGCGAACGATGTTCGGCGAAGAATCATAAAAGGCAAAGAACGAAACGATGGCGAAAAGCAATCGAGAAAAGATCGGCGATGCGATCATACTGTTCAAGAGCGGCATTAAACCGTTCGTGGAACGGGAACTACAAGCCCATTACGGCGACGACTGGAAAAAACAGGTTACAGAGTCCCTGCGCTTTGATCCGGGCAACGACTGGGATACGTGGGCCTATCTGTCGGCGATGTGGGAGAATTGGAATCAGGTTTTCCGCAACACGCTCGGTCACGTCGAACGTAGCATTGTGTCAGAACTACGTGATGTCCGAAACAGGTGGGCTCACGAGAAGCCGTTCTCGTCCGACGACACATACCGAGCGATGGACAGTATGGAACGACTGCTGGAAGCTGTCTCCGCAGGCGATGTTGCTTTGGCCGTCAACCAGCAGAAAATGGAAGTCATGCGTCTAAAGCTGGCCGAGCAGACACGCCACGACGCCAAGCGACGCGCTGCCGGTGCCACCGAAGGTAATCCCGCCAGCGGCCTGCCATCGTGGAGAGACGTCATCGAACCGCACGTCGATGTTGCTTCGGGCAACTATCAGCAGGCCGAGTTTGCCGCCGACCTGCATCAGGTTTTCACCAACCGTGCAACCGACGAATACGGCGACCCGATCGAGTTCTTCCGCCGCACCTACATCACTCAGGGGCTACGTGACCTGCTGACGAATTCGCTGAAGCGACTGGTTCAAGGCAAGGGTGATCCGGTGGTTGCACTGCAAACGAACTTCGGTGGCGGCAAGACACACTCGATGCTCGCGCTGTACCATCTGTTTTCCGGCACTCCTGCCAGTCAGCTACCCAACGTCGACGAACTGATTTCGGCACTCGGCATCGAAGAACTGCCGACGGTTAAACGGAGTGTGCTCGTTGGCCAATATCTGTCGCCGGGTGAAGTCCACAAGATGCCGGACGGTACCAAAGTCCACACGCTGTGGGGTGAAATGGCGTGGCAACTTGCTGGCAAGGAAGGCTATAAGCTCGTCAAACAGGCCGACGAAAGCGGCACAAATCCCGGCCGGTCGCTGATAAAACTCTTTGACATGGCTGGACCGTGCCTGATCCTCATCGACGAATGGATCGCCTACGCGCGGCAACTTTACGAAAAGCACGACCTTCCCGCCGGTAGCTTCGACACGCAATTTACGTTCGCCCAGGCATTGACAGAAGCGGCAGCTGATTCCAAGAACACGTTCGTTGTCGTGAGTATCCCTTCATCAGACATTGAGCTCGGCGGCACAGCGGGTAAAGAAGCCCTGACCCGCATGGAGAACGTCGTGGCACGTAAGGAAGCCACCTGGCAGCCAGCCAGTAGCGAAGAGGGTTTCGAAATTGTCCGCCGCCGATTGTTCAAACCGATTGGTTCGGACGATCTGTTCCGCCAGCGGGACACTGTCGTGCGGGCTTTCATCGAAACATACCGGGCTGGAGGTAAAGATTTCCCCTCAGAAGCAAGTACCGCTGACTACGAAAAGCGTATGAAAGCAGCTTATCCAATTCATCCTGATCTGTTCGATCGGCTCTACACCGAATGGTCAACACTCGACCGTTTTCAGCGAACCCGAGGTGTGCTGCGGTTGATGGCTGCGGTGATTCACGAATTGTGGGAGCAAGGTGACCAGAACTTAATGATCCTACCGGGCATGCTGCCACTGCATCAGCCTGCTGTCACGAAGGAGCTGGTTCGATACCTTGAACCATCATGGCCAGTGATTGTGGAAACGGACGTTGATGGCCCTGATTCAACTCCGCTGACGATCGACCGCGAGAACTCGAATCTCGGCCGGTTCTCGGCGGCACGACGAGTGGCCCGCACGGTGTTTCTCGGCACGGCGCCCATGCGCGGCACGGCGAATCGGGGGAAGGATATTCGTCAGATCAATCTCGGCTGCGTTCAACCTGGCGAAAGTACCGCCACCTTCGGAGACGCCCTGCGGCGGCTGCAGAACAAGGCTCGTTACCTGCACACTGATGGTGAGCGAACCTATTATGATCCCGCTCAGAACATCAGCCGTGACGCGGAGTCGCGTAAAGACGATTTCAGCATCGAATCAGTTCACGAGCGGATTTCAAAACTCATCAAAAACACCGAACGAGACAAAGCCGAATTTGAGAAACTGCATCCATGCCCCTCGTCTCCTTCTGAAGTTGTTGACGAACCGTCCGCTCGTTTGGTGATTTTCCAGCCCAGTGAGACACACACGTCGAACAGCACGGACTCAGCAGCCATCAAACAGGCAGATGCCTTCCTCAACTCTCGTGGCTCAGGGCCGCGAATCTACCGGAATATGCTGGTGTTCGTCGCACCGGATCACACGCGGATCACCGAGCTGGAAGATGCTGTGAGATGGAGCATGGCTTGGGAGGCCATCTATTCTAAGCGCGAAGAACTGGACCTGAACCAATCGCAGATTCGGACAGCGGACGCGAAACGCAAGGAGTGGGAAGGCGTCGTCGGACAGCGAATCAGCGAAACGTATTGCTGGCTGATCGTGCCAACGCAATTGAAGTCCAGCGAGCCAGTCAGCCACGAGGCATTTCGACTACGGGGATCGGATTCCATAGCAGAACGCGCATCGAAGAAGCTCGCCGACCAGGGAGCATTGGTTACCGTCTACGGTAGCAACCTGCTGAAGATGGTTCTTGACGGCATCCCATTGTGGCGTGGAAACCACGTTCTCGTGAAGCAGCTTTGTGAAGACTTCGCTCAGTACCTCTACCTTCCGCGTCTCAGAAACGATCGTGTGCTACTGGCTTCAATACAGCAGGGAATCTCGATGTTACTGTGGGAAGACGACGGCTTCGCCTACGCTCAGGACTTTGACGCCGACAGAAACCGATACGTTGGTCTCTGTGCAGGTCGAAGCACGCAGGTCTCTGCAGATCACACGAGCCTGGTGGTCAAAGCTGAAGTTGCGGCGGCGCAGCTTGCCACAGCGACAACCGCTGGCGGCACCGGTCCGGCAACTACAGGCCGGTCAGTCGGCGATCCGGATTCAGCCACTACGACAACTTCAGGCGGTGACACAACGTCCATTGAACCAGTTCAAGTCAAGCCAACACGCTTTTATGGAAGTGTCACGCTTGATGCGACTCGCCTTGGCCGTGACGCCGGACGCATCTCCGAGGAAGTTCTCAGCCATCTGGCCAGCCTTCAGGGGGCCAGAGCCGAAGTCACCCTCGATATCGAAGTTCGAATTCCGGACGGCGTCCCCGACAACGTCGTCCGCACCGTCACCGAAAACTGCCGCACATTGAAGTTTGATAATCAGGGGTTTGAGGTGGAATGACAACAGAAACAGCGACTCGCATGGGGAGCAACGGACAAAAAGCAAGAGAATAGTAGGGCGGCAAAAGGAACGGTTCCGCAGAAGTAAACCACACAGTCCTCTCGTATCTTCGATTTAGAATCGTAATTTGTGAACTCGAAACCTGAGAATGCGATTGACAGAGAGCAGGAAGAGTAGCTCCGTTGGAAACGATGAATGATTAATCATGACCGGAAAAGAGCTCCTTAACATCCTGTTATGGGAATTCGTGGCGCTTGTCACGATTGTGGTTCTGTTTTTCTGGGGAGCAGGGAAGCAAAACGGGAAAAAGAACTCAGACGACAGGAAACTGAAAAAATTGCCAACCTGCATCCTGAATTACAGCAGCTTCATGTTTACGCTAATCAGCAGGCACAGCAATTTGAGTTCAGTTTTGTCCTGTTGATTATCGTCGGCATTTTTATTGCTGCGTTGATCTATATTTTGAACTGGGGGGCTGTATTATGATTCGCTCTATCTCCGCTACTCACAAAGAGGCGTTGATCGACGCCAAATACGCACATCGGCCCTTCGATGAGGAAGATGACTACGAAGAAGATGTCAGTGAGGGTGAACCAAAAACCGGATGGGATTCCATCTATTGAAATGCGACATTTAGAAAACACATTTAAATGAAACTTCTTACGACGGCCAACGAGATCAATGACACCCTTTACAGACTGGTTAAGCAGTGCCAGTCGTGTCAGATCGCCGTTGCCTGGGCGTCAACTGGAACCAAGCCCTTCGAGCGACTTCGTGACCATCAAGACAAGATCGAGCGGATGGTCGTCGGTACGCATTTCTATCAGACCGATCCGTCGTTCATCGAGGCGTTCATGCAGCACGCCAACGTCCGGTTCGTGCGAACAACCGATGGCGTTTTTCATCCCAAGATGTACTTCTTCTGGCTCCAAGGTGAATCCTGGGCATGTGTTGTCGGTAGCCCAAACTTCACTGCGGGCGGACTTGGCGGCAACGAAGAAGTGGCCACGTTGATTACCGACGCTGATGATGGAGCAGACGAAGCTCTGGCGCAGATCACATCGGCGATCAGTCGGTATTGGCAGCTTGCCTCACCAATCACTGATAAGCAGTTGGAAGCATACCGGCAGGCGTGGCGCAGAAAGAAGCCAGTGCTGAAGCGACTTCGAGGAAAGTTTGGCATCCCCGATGACGATTCGGATGACTCTGGCAAGCCACCGTTGGATGTGCCCATTCTCACGAAGACCTGGGAGCAGTTCTTCAACGAAGTTAAGTCCGAGAAAGATCACCACACGCTTCCCGGTCGCTTAGATGTGATCCGAGGCACGAGGGCGTTATTCGCCGAGTACCATCAATTCCAAGACATCGACCAGATCGGGCGGCGGAAGATTGCAGGGCTGATCGACGATGCAGACGCCGGCGTGAATTATCTATGGTTTGGCAGTATGAAAGGCGCTGGAAAGTTCTGGAAGGCGATTAACGATAACGATCCACATCTCTCATCGGCGATCGATCTGATTCCGGCTACAGGTGTGATCACGAGGGATGTATATCTAGCTTACATCGATGAGTATCGTCGGGCGTTTCCAGAGGGACGGCATGGGATTGCGACCGCCACACGGTTGTTGGCCATGAAACGCCCCGATTACTTTGTGTGCTTCGACGCACGTAATGAAGAAGGGCTGTGCGATGCTTTTGGAATCAGCCGCAATGTAGGCTACGAAGTCTATTGGGATTCGGTGATCGAGCGCATTGTGGAATCTAGCTGGTGGAATGTTCCCTGTCCTCAAGCAGACCAAGAAAGGGACGTGTGGCTCGCACGAGCAGCCTTCCTCGACTCACTTTACTACGATGGAAAGGGACTGTAAATGGGCACGGTGATTCCCGATTATCGGAAGCGAAGGAACCGGCCAAGGCTAAATGGTATGGAGATGGAATTACTATGAACGAAGAAGCATGTGAACTATGTGGTTCGCCCACGAACGTCAAGGTCCGCAACTTTAAAGTGGCCACGCCGCCATGTCTTTGTGCTCGTTGCCATGCAGTTGCAAAACGCCGGTTCAACAAATTCCGTGGTAGGAAGCGGGACCGAATCGTCGATATACCAACTCGCCAGGACTGGATCGATGCATTGGCTGATGCCTGGGACGAAACAAGCGGTTGTTTCAGGTGCAGAATTAGTCGTGTGCCCTTAGAACTTACCAATCACAAATCGCCGTTCTATGCGACAGCGGAGCATGTAGCCCCAGGAAAACGCAGCGAAGGTTTTTGGGTCGTAGCGGCCTTAATTAATGACATGAAATCCGACTTGGATTTTGATGAGTTCAAAAAAGTGCTTCCGCTGCTGGCTCAAATTGCGTTGAACACGGATAAGAAAACTGAACGACGGCAACTTGAGCAGGTCATGAGAAAACTGCGGCATTGGCGACGGTAATGCCTGCACAACACACACGAGAACAATCATGTTGAAGATAGACCGAGACAAACAGAGTTTTGCTCTCCTCGACACACCGACTCTTGGCCAGCCTTGAAAACCGGTTGAGTCGCCAAGAACCCATGCCCTTTATAATTGATGATGTTCTTTTGAATTTCGATGATGATCGGGCTATTGCCAGCCTACAGGTACTTGCAGAATTGTCAAAACAAACGCAGGTAGTCTTTTTCACGCATCACCAGCACCTTGTCGATATGGCGCGAGACAACCTTGCAGCGGACGAACTATTCATTACCACGTTGAACGGAAGATGGTAGCGGTTCTCACCGGTTTCGGCGCTAAATTATCCCAGTTTCTGCGTCAGAATACATGTAGACACGGCCTTTAATTATCAGTGATCGTCACTAATGGTTTCAACCGCCCTGAAATCGTCCCTCCGAGGACTGTTTCAGGGCGGTTTTTCTTACCTGGCCGTTGTTTCAAACAGTCTATGTTCCTGGTCCCAAGAAAGGAGCGGTATGCTATCGAAACAGGAAATCATGTTGATCAGAGCTGCCCTGCAGTTCTGGTATGAAGAAATGGATCTCGACGATGCAGATCTGTTCGCGATCTATTCTGGTGGCCCCAGAATCAAGCCCTCTTGGCGGGTAGAAGACATTCAACGGTTGCGTCAGCAGTTGAACGAGGCACGGCTGCGGTATGCTGTCTGTCACAGCGACGCAACCAGGGTCAAGATTCCCCACCTGTTTGACACTCCCGCAGCAGCCAATCAGGCGATGGCTGACGGCTCTGATCGACTGGGCGTGGTTCTGGTTGATGCTCCAGCAGTCTGAGTACCCTCAAACCCCCTCCATAAGCTCTGCCAGGCTGATGTCGAGTGTCTCGGCGATCCGCTCGATATTCCGCAGGGAAAGATTCCTCTCCCCCCGTTCGATCCCGCCGACGTAGGTCCGATCCAGCTCACAAGCGTAGGCAAAATTCTCCTGCGAGTAACCTTGCTCTTTGCGCAGTTCCCGGACCCGCTGTCCAAATCTCACCAGTATGTCTGCTCGTTTTGCCATGCAGGCATTTAACACTTGACAGCGACGATAAAACCACGGACTATAAGAATAATTCCGTGTCTGTAAATATGTCCAGATGGAATGGTCTTAAGCCGCCTGCTGACAGGCAGTCAGTTGCATTGAGAGTTTTTGCGAGGCTGGCTGGGCCACGAAGAACTGGGTATTTGCAGAACTCGTCTCAATAGAGGCCTCAGCCCCTCAGAGAAACGCATATTCAACCCCAAACCCAATAGAGAAGGTTGGTATATTCCATGCACGAAGAAAGTAACCAAACGATTGAAAGTCCCCCGAGTCAGTGGTGGCTGGCGAAGAATGGCGAGGCGGAAGGACCTCTGTCTCACCAGGAAATCTGTGATGGCTTGAAGTCAAGCCGCATCAGATCGTCAGATTATGCATACTCGTCTGATCAGAAGGAATGGAAGCCTCTGGCTGCCTGGAGCGAGTTCGAATCTGGAACTGCAGAATCTGCTCTGCAAACTCCACCGGCTCCCCCTGTTGACAGTTATCCTATCGAGCCCTTGCTCACCAATCCCAGGCTGCCCGCCATGGCAAACTGGATCTGTATCTACACGCTCCAGATTTCTCCCTGGCTCTGGTGCCTCTATGCCGTTTCAGAAATGATCAGCGGGACCGCGCTAAAAGAAAAGGCTCCGCTCATGGGCGTGGAGGTCCTGGCGATGATAATCAGCATGCTCGTTTCACTGGGGGTAACAATTTCACTCTTCATCGGTGGGATTCGTCTCAAAGCGTTAAGCCGTTCAGGTCCGAATATCATTATCCTCAGTATCGTAGTCGCAACTGCGGCCCATTTACTGTTGTCTCTCGGGGTGATGGTGATCATTGCGATGACCGATCAAAACGGCTTCACCTCAAAAACCGTGGCAGTCGAGTTGATTGACTATTTCGTTCTCATTGTCGCACTGTGCGAAGGGGCGTTTCTGCTCACCTCGCTTTTCTGGCTGAGGCGTAATGCCCGTTTTTTGCCCCTCTCTTAAGGCATTAGTTCATTAAGTCCCGTATTGATTAACCTGACTATGAAAGAGACCGAGCTTCATGACCGAATATCCAGTCCCCGAAAACCGGGAAGCCACAGCGTGGCGTTTTGATGACCAGGGCCTGCTTGCAGGCCCTTACTCTTATCACGAACTCATGGACTATGTAGAGCTGGACTACATCCAGCCAGAAACCGAGATCATTCACGAGGACGGCCGGAAATTCCAGGCGTATGAGATCGGCTTGTTTCCCGGGTTTGTCCCTGCAAAAAATGTCTCTGCCGACGAGAACGAAAACGCGATCGCTCCTTTACCGGGCTGGAATGTTCTGGCGGGAGTGGTCGCACTGACTCTGGTTACAATGAAAGTGGCCCAGAGGGTTCCTGAAGATCATTGGTTTCACGGCGTGCTACCGTTCTCGTTGACCATTGGTGGTTTAGCGATGGTTTTAATCGGCTGTTATACCGGTTTGACTGGGATTGCTCACAACTTCCGGGGGATACCTAAGTACCGTCCTGTCTTTTACAGAGTTGGTGCCGTGATCGTGATTTACCTGGGCATTTTATTCCTGATTGCAGGAACTAAAGATCTATTTTGATGCCTGTAGTCGCTGATCACACTTTTCAGTGGGAACCTTCGGGAGCTTGTTTTGACAGCTTCGCATAATCAGTGGTGAGAGTACACCTGAGACTTGGGCAAATATTTCGGCCGATCGCGTAGCCACCGCGAGCAGAAGCAGCCTAAAAGTCACAGGATTAGTCCTGAATTCTACATAGTCACATCAGACAGTTTCGTACGCCCTGGAATAGTCTCCCCGAAGACAGTTTCAGGGCGTTTTGTTTTCAAGCTGTTGGTAAGCGAACCGGGGAACAGCTGACTGCAGCATATCATCAACAGGCAGACCAGCAGCAAACCAACCAGCGGCGGTTCTGAGGTAACCCAGATTTAAAAAGTACTTTCTAGATTTCTTGCCAGTGATTTAACAAAAGGAGAACCAATTCATGAGTCATATTGTGGAAATCAAAACCGAAGTCCGGGACGAGGCAGCCATCAGTGCTGCCTGTCAGCGTCTCAAGCTGGAGGCACCAACGCAGGGGACAGTAAAGCTTTTCAGCGACTCTGCCACCGGTACGATCGTCAAGCTACCTGGCTGGCGATATCCGGCTGTGTTCGACACACAATCCGGCCAGGCCCGCTTCGACAACTTCGAAGGTCGCTGGGGCGAGCAGGGGCAACTGGATCGCTTCCTGCAGGGGTATGCCGTTGAGAAGACACGTATCGAAGCGCGTCGTAAGGGACACACGGTGACCGAGCAGGCTCAGGCTGATGGCTCGATCAAGTTGACGGTCCAGGTAGGAGGTGCTGTATGAACCAGACGATCGAGATCACAGTCACCCCGGACGGACAGACGCGTGTGGAAACCAAGGGCTTTTCAGGAGCCGGGTGCCGCGAAGCCAGCCGGTTCATTGAGGAAGCCCTGGGAAAACGGACCAGCGAACGGACTACGCCGGAGTTCTTTCAGGTCGCTGATGAACGGCAACGCCTTCAGGAAGGAGGTGGTTGATGACCAGGGTCCGTCGACAGATCCAACGGCAGCAACGCGAAGATCCGGCTGTCGAAGCACGCCGCATTGCCCGCATTCGTAAGAAGCATGCAGACCTGATCAAAGAGCAGGAGGCCCTCAGTCGCTGGATGACACGCCTGAAACGTGCATTTCACAAGGTGGAGAAGCTTCAGGAGCGGATCGCCCGTATGGAACGCCAGTTGGCGGACCTGGAGGATCGTGGCTGACAGTCAGGCTCTGCACATTCAATAACCATTTGTTTTATCAATGCCCCGGCTTCAGCTGGGGCTTTTTATTTGAACACTTAATAAGGAGTCGTCATGCCGACCACCACTTCATTAACCCAGAAACTGGCTGAACATGTCGCCGCCTGTTTCCCGGGGCTATGGATTCAGTCCCACGAGCATCAGGATGCTCTGACAGAGATTGCTCAGCTCTGCCATGATTCAGAGTGGCAGCTGGCCACCTGGGACATCGACACGGGGCTCAGTGTCCCCGACCAGACAGAGCAGGGGGGAAGCAGCAATGACCCGCTGACCGCCATCAAGGCCATCAATGCCCTGGCCACACCTGAAGGAACAGCCATTCTCGTGCTGCAGAACTTCCACCGGTTCCTGCAGTCCGCAGAGGTTGTCCAGGCGTTGTGCCAGCAGATCAACACCGGCAAGCAGAACCGGACGATTGTGATCGTGCTTTCACCCGTGGTGCAAATCCCCACCGAGCTGGAACGGATGTTTGTCGTGATGGAGCATGATCTGCCTCACCGGCAGGAGCTGGAAGAAATCGCTCGCGGGATTGCCACGGAGGAGGGAGAACTGCCTGCAGAAGGTGAGTTACAGGTGATTCTCGATGCGGCAGCCGGACTCACGCGTATGGAAGCGGAGAATGCGTTCAGCCTGTCACTGGTTCGGGACGGGAGAATCACTGCAGATGCCGTCTGGGAATTAAAGACCCAAACGCTAAAAAAAAGCGGTCTGCTCTCGCTGTACCGCAGCGACGATGATTTCAGCAGCCTGGGAGGCCTGGCGGCACTCAAGGCGTTCTGTAAACGGGCCATGCTGCATCCCCAACGTGGGAATCCGTTGAAACGCCCGCGTGGGGTTTTGCTGTTATCCCCTCCTGGTTGTGGCAAGTCACAGTTCTGTAAGGCACTCGGCAGGGAGGTCGGTCGTCCTGTACTCAATCTCGATATTGGTAGCCTGATGGGTTCGCTGGTAGGACAGTCGGAGGAGCGCACACGGGAAGCCCTGAAAGTCATTGATGCGATGGCTCCCTGTATCGCCATGATCGACGAAGTCGAGAAGGCTTTTGCTGGCATGAACGGCAGTGGAGACTCCGGAGTCGCATCAAGAATGTTTGGGGTGTTTTTGTCGTGGCTCAACGATCACCAGTCCGACGTGTTCGTAGTGTGTACCGCGAATGACGTTTCCAGATTGCCTCCGGAGTTCAGTCGGAGTGAACGTTTTGATGGTGTGTTTTTCCTGGACCTCCCCGATCGTGAGGAGAAAGACGCGATCTGGGCACTCTACCGGGATCTGTTCGAGATCGGCGCGGACCAGGCCGCTCCCGACGACACCGACTGGACCGGTGCAGAGATCAAGTCCTGTTGCCGCCTGGCAGCCTTGCTTGATCTGCCTCTGCGTCAGGCCGCTCAAAACGTGGTTCCCGTCGCGGTGACTGCAGCGGAATCGGTCAGTCAGTTACGGACCTGGGCCGGTGGTCGCTGTCTCTCTGCGAATCAACCGGGCATTTACCGTAAGCCGCAGCAACGAGCCCGCTCGCGTCGCAGCGTGAATCGCGATGCATCCAAGAACTAAAAACCACTTTTTAAATTCAATCCACGAAAGCCGGTGCGTGACGAACTAGCGTCATTCACGGGCTTGTTTTGTTTCTGGAGATTTTGATATGTCAACATTACTCGAAGAGGCTCCGTCTGAGACAACCATCACTCCCAGTGAGCGACTGCGATCTTCCATGGCGGCAGCCCGGCTGAGCTTTACCTGGCTGGGAGTGAGAAAGTCGCTTACGGCCCAGCAGAAGAACCAGGCCGCCGATTCCTTCGGTGCCGAAGGGAAATACCTTTCTGCCGGCAAGAAACTGCTGGATACCCGTCATGCCGCCTTCAAAGCCGTTACGGCGATCCGGGGGCGTGCGATCGCCTACTGGAAAGGTGTGTCGCTCCCCTTTCCGGAACCGGGGATTCGGCTGATCCGCCAGGATGAGATTACGGCCTTCGATCAGTCGATCGCGGATTTCCGTCGGGAACTGGACGAGGCGGTCGACGAACTGGATCGGCACTATGAAGAACTGCGTACTGCGGCCCGGGATCGTCTGGGGGATTTATTCAATCCCGATGACTATCCACCGTCGCTGATCGGCATGTTCGAGATTGAGCACGACTATCCCTCCGTAGAGCCTCCGAATTACCTCCGGCAGCTGAATCCGGAGCTGTATGAGCAGGAGTGTCAGCGGGTGCAGTCCCGGTTTGACGAAGCTGTGCAGCTGGCCGAGCAGGCGTTTTTAAGTGAGCTGACGCAGATGGTGGATCATCTGACAGAACGGCTGACGGGCCGACAGGATGGGAAGCCCAAGGTCTTTCGAGATACCGCGGTCACGAACCTGACCGATTTCTTCGACCGGTTTCGTCAGCTTAATATCCGCTCGAACGAGCAGCTGGATGAGCTGGTGGCGAACGCCCAGCAGATCATTACCGGCGTGAACCCCCAGCAATTGCGTGACAGCCAGGATGTACGTGAGCGGGTGGCTTCCCAGATGTCGGCGGTGCAGCACAACCTGGACCAGTTGCTGGTGGATCGGCCTCGCCGCAATATCCAGCGTCGACCCAAATAAGCGGGAGGCCCCATGCAAATACTCATTCAAACCGATGGTGCCGTGCGGTGCCTGTATGACGAAACGCTGGATCTGCACGACATAGGACAGCTGCAGATTGAACGTGGTTCGCATGTCGAACCGGATCAGCAGGGAAACTGGACGGCGGATTTGTCACCAGTCGGGGGCCCGTTACTGGGCCCCTATCGGAACCGAAGTGATGCTCTGCACGCGGAACGGGTGTGGCTGGAAACGAACTGGCTGATCAATTCGCGGTAGCAACATCCTCAATGTGCCCTGCGGGGCAGTGTGGATTCACGCTGCTCCGAGGGGGCAGCGTTTTCTCATTTTTTACCAGGAGTCAACGCAAATGATGCAAGCTCAACTCGACCAGCAGGTCGCTCAGGCAACGGGAGAAGACTTAGGGGAAGTCCGGTTTCGTGGTTTCAGTCTGGCAGACCCGCTGACCGTCTGTTTTGATCCCGAGCCCTGTGACCTCCCGCCACAGATTCTGGACTGGGATCAGGTGGATCTGGAGCGGAATGTCGCTCTGATAAAACAGCCGGTTTTGTGAACACGCTCGTATAGCCGTTTTTTCATGCCCTCCTGGTGCCTGTTACCGGGTGGGCATTTTTTTTCTGATCGCAGTAGGAGAAACAATGATACAAGTATCTCGCTCTTTAATACGTGAGTTGAAAACCGTCTTCAGTCGTGGACTGGGAATTACCAGTCGCCAGACCGGTCCGCCAGTCGAGTTTCTGGTCGACCAGCGTCAACTGCGGATTCGGACCCGCAATCAGCAGGTGGCACTGGAATACCGAACTCCCGTTGAGGGACTGGAGATTCAGCAGATTTCCGCCCCCTTCGGGCTGCTGCGTTGTTGCCATGGTCCCAAGGCCGATCCGGTCCAGATTCAGCGGCAGGAGAAAGCCATTCAAGTCGAATGGCAGGAGGCTGGTATCCCGCAGTCGATGGAATACCCTACAGCGGAATGCAGAGAATTCCCGGCTCTGCCTGACGAGCTGGACCGTAACGAGTCCCGGCTGATGGAAGCCTTACGTGATGCCTGCGAAACGGCAACCGATGATTCCGCACGTTACGCCCTGGATCACCTGCAGCTTAGAGGGGTAGAAGGTCAGGTGATCAGCACAGATGGCAGGCAGCTGTTGGTTCAGGAGGATTTCCAGTTCCCCTGGGAGGGGGAGCTCCTGATCCCTGTCAATCGCCTGCTATGCTGTCGGGAATTACGACGTGGAAAGTCGGTTGAGATCGGCAGGACAGCGGAATGGGTGACACTCCGATCGGGACCGTGGACGATTTGGCTGCGGATCAATGAGAAGGCCCGTTTTCCCGATGTGATGGAACTGGTCAATCAGAGTCCGGAAGCAGTTGCTTCCCTACAGATCCCGGATGAAGATGCTGAGTTTATCTGTGCGGCCCTGAAGCCCAAGCCGTTTCACCAGGATGATGCCGGAAAAGTGACCTTGGACTTGAACGGGGAGGTCACGGTGTGTGCCCGTGAAGCAGGGCAGGGGCAGCAGCGGAATTATGTTTTGTGTCGCTCGGAGCGATCCGGGGAAAGTCTGCGGGCAAATACGAGTCGGGATTATTTCAGGCGTGCTTTGCAGTTGGGCTTCCGGGAAATCAGTCTGAGTGGATCGGATACGCCGGCCTGCTGCAGGGATGAGTACAGGATCTATGTCTGGGCACTGCTTACTCAGGCAGAAACCTTGCAGTCCCAGCCTGATGCCGTCCGGATTGAGTCCACGTCTGTTGCTCCTCCGAAAACTCGATCTCGGACGAAGCAGAAACGTGTGACTGAGCGGGTCCAGTCAGAGCAGAAGCAGGCCGTCGAAGCGGAGCAGGTTCTGACGCAAATGAAGTCTCTGTGTGGTGGCCTGACTGAAACCGTGTCGCATATCCGGGACCTGATGGCGCAACTTCATACACAGAGCCAGGGCTGGAGACGCGGTCTGACTTCTGATCAGAGGGTCGGCACCTGAGTATCACATTCTGAGTGTTTCTGAGAAAAGCCGTCCCTGACAGGGACAGGTTGGTTAACATAACCCCGTGGGAGATTTCATGACCTACAACAGTAAAGACAAATTGAACGCGTTCCACTTAACAGGCAGTGTGGGTGTTTCCACACTGCTAGGTCTGCTGACAGGGAGCTGGGTAGTATTCCTCGTAATGAGTATTTTGCTGGTCGGTACATCACTGCTGACCGGTGAGATCCGAATACCAGATCATCGCCCTAGGCGATAACGCGCGCAGCCCTGTGCTGCCCTCATTTTGGTTTGATCCAGATGAGGGCAGGCAGGGCATATCGAGCAGTTCATTTTCGTTTATCTCTTAGACATTTTTTTATCTATCAGAAAGGGGATATGTCTGGATAATTATCGACTAAAAAGGGGCGTGTTTCGGGAGGTGGCAAAGGGGATTTGACAGGCGTTGAGAGTGATTTCCAGAGCCTTGCCGGGCTTCAGTTTAAAAGAAGCTGGCAAGGCCTATATGTATACATTGCCCTGTGTTTGGATTGAGAAGAGATAAATGCTGGAGATCTTGGATCAGTGGCCATACTAAATGGCCTCGATTCTAGGCTCCCTGCGGCGTTCTCAGGGCATTCTCGGGGCGTACGCGACCCTGGGTGCGTCTCAGGTCGTCAGAGAGCCACAGGGGCAAATTCCGAATAGCAGGGAGTAGGCAGCCACAGTGTCCTTGGACAGGTGTTTTATGTGTACATATTTGACGGTGTTTACTCAGGGGAGATCGCACAGCGTTCAGCTTTGCTCTGCGATCAGTACGCACGCGTGTCGTTACGGGGTAACCGTACACCAGAACCATTGTAGGCGCAGGGTTTAGAATCTCGGGTTTCCTCACGTTTCCCATACAGGAGATCCCATGGTCCAAAACAATTCGAGTGAAACCGCCCAAGTCTGGGCAGACCGACTGGAGCGATTCGACCAGGCTGAAATCACCGTCGCGCAGTTCTGCCAAAACGGAAAACGTCTCAAAAGCGTCCTACTATTACTGGCGGCGGAAGGTCCGCGGCCGGCGGAAGATCCGCGGTACCACCAGGAGAGACCATCAACGGCTTCGCGACAGCACGTCTGCCCCTCCTCGACAGACGGGCAGAAAGCCGGCAGGCTTCCTGCCCGTCACGCTTGCAGCGTCCTCACCGGCCACTGTCATGGCCGTCGATCTGCCGGGCGGCATTCGCATTCGATTCGAGATCCCGTCCTGTAGCCAGGAGGCCCGCTCATGATGGGCTTGCCCAGCGGCACGCCCATCTACCTGTGCACCGAGCCGGTCGATTTTCGTAACGGCTTCGACGGTTTAACCGGCATTGTCACCGCGACGCTGGGTCAGAACGTCCTCAACGGTTCTCTATTCCTGTTTGTGAACCGCCGACGCGATCGTATCAAAGCCCTGTGGTGGGAGACCGGCGGACTGACGTTATGGTACCGGCGGCTTGAGCAAGGTACCGTTGAGCTGCCAACGCCCGAAGACGACAAAACCCACGTGACCATCGATTCGGTCGAACTGGCCATGTGGATCGCCGGCGTTTCGCTGAAGTCGTCCAGGCACAGAAGAAAGCGAATGACTGCGGTCTGAGTCGCAGCCTCATCAAAACATCCTTCGGCAAACCGGCCTGGCGAGAATCTATTTCGCGGGCCGGTTTTTGTTGGGATTTGCTTTTTTTATTGATCATCGGGTAGTGCGAAAAGTCCGAATTCTTATAATGCGTCCATCATGGCTGATGAATCACTTCCCCACGACATCCAAGACTGCCATCGCTTGATTGCGATGTTGCAAAGGCAAGTCGATGACGGGCAACAAACGATCAATCAACAAGCGACCCAGCTTTCACTCAAGGACAAGCTGGTCGAAGAACAGGCCCACTCGGTCTTGCAGCTCAAGGACAATCAGGACCAGCTCAATGAGAAAGTCACCGAGCTGAACCTGACGATCGAGAAACTTCTTAAACAACTCTACGGCCGTAAGAGCGAACGGCGAATCGACGGTGCCGGTCAGTTGCTGCTGGACCTGGGCGAGGAAGTCACGCCCGAAGTGGTCAGCGCGCTCGAAGAAGCGATCCGGCAAGCTGAACAAATTGCCCAGGACGCCGCTGAATCGAACCGAAAGTGCCAACCCAGGCGACCGCGACCCGACGACCGTAAATTCCCCGCCCACCTGCCGCGTTATGAGAAACTCGTTGACCTTCCCAAGGAACAACGCGAGGGATTGAAACTGATCGGCTACGATGAAGTCGAAACGCTTGAGTTGATCCGCAGTGAACTACGCGTGCGGGTGACCAGATATGCCAAGTACGCGCACCCAGCGGACAAAACCCAAGGCATCCTCAGTCCTGAGCGGCCGACCGGACTGGTCGAGGGCCATCGTTTCGATCCATCGATCGGTGTAGAAGTCGTGGCGGCGAAATACTTCTATCATCTCCCGTTTTACCGCCAGCAAGACCTGTTCGCCGGCAGTGGCTGGACCCCCAGTCGCAGCACGCTGCAAAACATCGAAGCGGGTGTTGAGTTTGCACTTCGTCCGCTGGCGGCGCACCTGCGCAGCTATCTGAAACAGGATCAAACGATCGGTTGCGACGACACCGGCGTGTTGTTGATTACTCCCGCCGCGATGCCGGATCTGTCCCGGCATCCCCGCGGGCAGCGGATCGGCGAGGTGCTGGAAACCGCGATCGCCGCCGGCAAGCCCAGCATCAACGCAAAGATGTGGGGCTATTACGCCTCGCGTCTTCCGGTGGTGGCGTTTGACTTCACGGTCAGTCGTCACCGGGACGGACCGGATGAAGTGCTCAGAGATTTCGCGGGCAACCTGATCGGAGATTGCTGGTCGGGTTTTCAGAAGATCGAGGTTCGAAGTGGCTCACGGATTACGTTCGCCGCGTGTTGGGCGCATGCGCGTCGTAAGATTGACGAGTGCCGCAGCGCGTTCCCGCTCCAGGTCGCTCAGCTCGAATCGTGGATTCGGATGCTCTACGACGTCGAGGACCAGATCCAGAGGCTCAATGCGTCCCAGCGGCTGGCCCGTCGCCGCCGCCTGTCGCGTCATGTACTGGGTCTGATCGAAGAGTACTTGTCCGGCGAAGAGATGTCGCCGGGTCGTGTTTTACCCAAGAGCAATCTTGGTCAAGCCGCTGCGTACATTCGTCGTCACTGGAAGGCCTTGTCGCGATTTATTGATGACGCCTCGATCCCGATTGACAACAACGATTGCGAACAACTGATGAAACGTGTGGCCACGGGTCGCAAGAATTGGATGTTCAAAGGATCGGTGTTCGCTGGTGATCGAGCGGCGAACCTGATGACGATCGTGGGTACGGCGATTCGTAACGACCTGGACGTAGCTGCTTACCTGCACGACGTGTTGCAGCGTGCCCTTGACGGCGAGACGGACTGGGCCAGGCTGGCACCGCACGCCTGGAGAGTGGACCACCCTGAATCGATTCGAACGTACCGCCAGGACGAGCGTCGCCAATCCGCTGACCGCAAACGCAAGCGTCGAGCCCGACGCCGCCTCAGCAAATAATCAGCCCCAGCGAAATGACTGGTCCTGGTGTACGGTTACGCCTGATCGACATTGAGTAGAACATAAATTCTTCCTCCCATCTGTTACTGGGCTGAATGCTCGGTGGTATCAGTTCTGCTATGAGGGCCTGTAGTCTCAGGTCCACACTGGAAGTGGGGCGTAAATAAACACTCAGAGTGGGCTCATCACCTGGTTTAAGCTCAGCGTAGTAAGATGCGATGACCAAGTTTAATACTTCCTGTTGTCCCGTCATGCCGAACCAATTCCACATCTGTCGCAGGTTGTGGTCTTGATAACCGTAAAAATGTGGCTTACCGACGGCATACCTGAGCTTCCAGTCAGAGCCCCCCGGGACGTCACGCACGCAGAAGAACAGATCGGCATAAACCTGAACCACTTCAGGAGTGAGATTACAGAACTCAGCAATTTCCCAGTCAGACTGTCCGACCAGAATCCTCGACTCTAGTTCTGCGCGACGAAGACCATCTTCCTCAGATATCTGGCGGGCAGCATGAATCTTGGGGGATTTCATTCTGTCTCCGTTTTTGAGGTAGGCTAATGCATCCCTGGTTACCTGGTCATGAGGGGCTAGGTTGCGGTCTGGTTGTCTGAATAGCTGTTCTGCAGCTTCCCATCTCCAGGAGAGAGGGGTAAACGGATTACCTTGAACTGTAGCGTTTGTAAGGATCATCTTAGACTCCCTTCTAAGACTGATGATGTCAGATTTAAAAAGTACTTTTTAGGTACGGTGATTAAACAGGCCCTCATTATACGACATGCAAATTCTTCGAACCAGACGTTGTCAGTTTGTAGTGGTCGTCGTTACCTCCGAATGGGGGCAACTGAGAACAGATCATCGACTATACCGTCCAGGTTTATCAGCAACTTGTTGACGCCCCTGACGGACGAGCGCGGGTACTTTAGACTGATCGCCCTGAACAGGAAAGAGGCGGGTTTGAATAGTGCATCATGTCAGTGAGGATTCTTACCCACGTTACTTTTGCTCCTGGGTAACTTGATGTTCTTCGTTACATCCTGAGATTCCCTCAGCACCACATCACGACAGAACTCAGCCATCGACGTATCCCCTAGTGCTGCTGCCAGTCTGATGATTCGGTGCTCATCTGCGGTGATGTGGAATTTGATCTGACGTTTCGAGTTGTCTGTATCGTTTATCATTTATGTGGCCTTTCCAGGGTTTATTTACCGGGTTTGATTGTACCATACGCCCCCTAAGGGGTTTCAAGTGAATATTGGACTTGACGCTTTAAAGCAGGCGGTTGTACTGTCGAGTTAAGGGTGTATGCCCCCAAGACATGATCAGAGATTTCAAAAGTACTTTTGAAATCGAGTTGTAGTGTAAGGAAGGTACAGATGTCGCAAACAGGAGTGGTCCATGTTAACCATGGAATATCCAGGTTGGCTCCCTCAATTCGCAGAAGTCTGCTTAAAGACATTATTGAGTTTCCAGCGAAAGAGTTCAGCAGCGAGGGCAACGGGAGGATTCCTGTGCGTTCCAGAGATGTTCGAATATGGCGAGAGTGCCTATCTGGGCAGACCATCGTTCTTACCGGACTCATACCGGCCATAGTGGATCGCCTCGAGCAGTCAGGTGTTAAAGTTGAGGTGATCGAACATCGTCGCTTTCCAGCACAGCATAAGTTGCGGCAGGGTCTCTTGAAAAATTCCTCAGGGAGTGAGCGAGAGTTTCTACTTGCTTTAAAAAACAACCCAATTGGTCAGATTGAAGTCAATACGCGTGATGAGGTCGTCCAACGCATACTTGAAATAGCTCATACATTTCCCAAAGCGAAAATATTGATACGGCTTTCTAGAATAGCGGACGCAGATAATTTGTGTAACAAACTCAGGCTCGAGGACCCTGAACTCGATGCCAGTGTTAAGCCGTCGGAATACTGGCCTGCCAAGCCTTCACGCGTCTTATTCACTTGTGGTGCTTTGATTGGTGGGTGTGATAATAAAGACTGGGATATCATTCTGCTACCTGATCCTGCGAAAGCTGTGAAGAAGGGGTTTTTCGGATCAATGCGTATCTTTCGAAATCATCCTTATCGTTGTTACAGCTTCGTATTGCCAAGTCTCTCTCTCTGTCCTCCCGAAAGACTGCTGCTGGAAGCAATATCCGGGCAAGTCATCTACTCGAAAATCTCACACAAATCCGCTGTTCAGGTTCTCTGGCAGAAACCACCTTCTGCCCCTGTTTCTGGGATTAATGAACGCTGTCTCAAGTGGAAGCAGGATAACTATTGGAAAAATGATCGCCGCAATGATTATATCGCTGGTATCGCGAGGGCATTTGTCACTGATAACCACAAAAAACTGAAAAAATACGGGGTGCCTTTTCATCAGGGAAAGCCCCATTTTACTAACTCTAGTTCGCCCCAGGTTGTTGTCCTCGTGGAATCCCAAGCAGCCGGTCTTGAACTCCAGAAACGTTTACCTGGCTGGGAATTGAAGTGCAACGGAACTGGTAACGATGATAATACACAAAGTGACTGTCCTGAGAGGTTAATCATCACAACCACTCAGGCTGCGCTAAATAGCATTGATGCAGATGTTCTTATCTACGCAGCAGGTGGACAGGGCGTCGGTGCTCTACGATCTACTATTGGGGAGTCAGAAACTCGGCCAAATCAAACCACGGCACTCATCATTGAGCTGGCCGACGGGATTGACAAGATCGCAGTGGAAGACGTCCGTGATAGAAGGAGGGGATACGCGGAACGCGGCTGGAAACAGTCGGGGCCCGGACTCCCCTCAACCCCAGGTAAACACACGAAAGTGCCCGTCGCACAGGAGGCATCTCCATGATCCTACGTCGCGTAAACTCGTGTTTTACCCTCACGTTCTTCAGCTCCACCCTGAAGAGCAACCGCTGTCCGGTGAAAACCACTGTTTCATCCGATAGTAACCCGTCTCTAGAACTCGGTGGTTCTTTGGATTCTAGGACCGTCCCACGCAACTGGGGGGACGTTAAAGATAACCTGAAGCCTGAGCTCGTCTGGAGACTCGTAGAGAAGGACCTTTACGAGATTTCTATGACCACTACAGGTGTGCTGGGCGTTCGCTACTACTGGGGAAGCCAGAGGGACGCGATCATCCTGTATGGTCACTACCCTCGGGTTATCAGAACGTTTAAGGACTCTCTTATGAGCCTATGTGTGTTCCTAAAGGTTCAAACGGAGGCTACGACGAGTCCAGGCGCTTCTACCCCCCAGCTGCAGCTTCGCATGCAGCTACTGATTTTTCAGCGTAATGCTGGAGAGATGGCAACACAGGATGTGAAGCCATCTCTTTTTTTAACGAGGTAGAATGAATGTATGCAAACTCAGTTAAGAAACGACATTCAGACCAGTTACCTACCTGGGGTTTGAGATACCATGTCGGGAGCAAAGGCCAGTTCTATCAGAGAATAAAAGCCCGATTGGAAAAAGCGGGGAAGGATGGGCGTGGTGCGATAATTGATATAAAGTATTTTCTTCCTCAGTGGGCTGCTGACCCACGTTTGCTGTGGAGAGTATGGCGGTGGTTAGCAGTAAACGGCGGGCAGGCACCAGGTCTCAACGGAAGAAGATACAGCGACTTCTATGACCACGAAGTATGGAGTTTCCTGGCTGCAATTGAGGGTAGATTAAAAGCGGGTACATATCAGCCAGGACCAGTAAAGAGGATAAGTATTCCCAAGGATCGTTACGATCCAGGTCGTGGGCAGCGGAGTATCGCTTTGCTGAACATTGAGGATCGGGTTGTTCAGCGGGCGATCTGTGAAATTTTACAGCCTCTTCTCGACCCCCAGTTTGGGAAAACAATCCTGGGCTTTAGGCCAGGCCATGATCGCATGGATGCTTTGGCTCTTGCTCAAAAAATGATGGTCGAAGATTCAAGCTTTGTGTTGATAACCGAGGACATCAAAGATGCATTTGATAACGTACCGCGTAAACGGTTGATGGATATCGTAGCCAAATATGTACCTTCCCCTGAATTAGTGGAGCTGATCCGTAAGTTTGTCCGTCTTGACAATCGTAAAAAGGGGATACCGCAAGGGGCTCCTCTGAGCCCACTGTTATTGAATTTGTATCTGTACCATAATGTTGTCCGAAGATGGAAACAGAAACCTGGTTTGGCAGACACAAAAATCATCTGTTACGCAGATGATATCTTGCTAATATGTCGCACCCAGAAGCAAGCCCGTGAGTCCTGGGATAGGCTGTCAGATTTATTGAAGAGGGCAGGGCTTCCATTGAAGCGTGGTCGCTCTAAATCCATGATTGATTTACGACGGGAGAAGTCAGCCAGGTGGCTAGGGTACTCTGTGCAGTACCCTATGAAGACCTTGATCACGAAGATTGACGAAAGCTCATGGTCTTCTCTGCGGGAAAGTCTGGAGAGGGCTCACGAAAAACCTGATTCTCCACTTCTTGCGATCTCTATCGTTGAAGGCTGGCTTGACCAACTGGGGCCCTGCTTTCGTCACGAGAATAGATGGCATGTAACTCAGAAGGTTCAGCGGATCGCCTCAGAATGTGGCTTTGATGAAATTCCTGACTCGGAGACTTTGAAGTTTATCTGGCTACTGGCTTATGCTCGCTGGTGGCAGAGAGTAGCCCGGCTGAGAGGAGAGTTATGCCAGCGTATCGAGGACCGAGTCAATGAGGATGAATTCGATGTCCCCACAGAGGGTTTATGTGTGGATGCGGCCTGGAATGATAAAAAGCGGATCATGGAGTATCGGGGCGTGTGGCTGGCTGGTGGAAGAGAAGCCTTTCGAGTCGAGCCAATCAGTACTGGGAGTAACAATATCGGTGAATTCCTGACCATCGTGCGTGGTCTGCAGCTACTGAAGCGGAAGGGGATTGACTGCCCTGTCTACAGCGACAGCCAGACGGCGATTAGTTGGCTGAAGAGTCTCCGTATAAACTCAAAAAGTGCCAGTGGTCAGAAGGTATCCCCCCGAGTTTATCAGCGACTCACTAGGGCGGTTCTCTGGTTAACACGGCACACCGACCTGAATCCGGTCCTGAAATGGAATACAGAAGACTGGGAGGAAATCCCGGCTGATTATGGACGTAAGTCGTAATGAGTATCTAGTCCAGTCGGCAGAGACTTCAAATGACTGGGGAAAGGTCTTGGATACTGAATCCTGGAAGGTAAGCCTTGTTTTCAAGGTAACCAAGTAATTGGTGTTTTTTTAGGCTGACTATTCAGTACTAAGTTGATCGATCAGTTCCTCCAGTTGCTGGCGGTGCTCCTTGGTATGTTTTTTGATCGTGGGAGTTTTTAGCAGAGTCTTGATGTCTGTTCTCGAACACCCCTGATACTTTGACATGATCCAGGTGAATTCCACGGTGTAGTCAGCAGTCATTTTCAATAGTGACCGGCGAGCCTCTGTGATCTCGCCAGTCTCGGCAGGTATCCATTTCCCGCCGTACTTCGCCAGCAGATGAATTAGTTTAAGCTTGTTGCGTGCAGTCTCTGTATCATATTTCCTGCCATGATCGTCCCGGGAGCTGTATCTCATGAACATGCACGAGTCCAGTGAAATCAGCAAGGATTGGATAGCAGAACAGCCTCCATTGTCCTGCTCGTTCGGATTCATTCCCTGTTTGAGCAGATCATGGATCAGGTCGTAGCCTTCGTCTCTGTCGGCGTATTTCAATATTTCGTAGACCGCGGGATGATCGGGGCTGATCTTGATCTGTTTTAAGGAGAATACTTTGTAGTTTCCCCAGAGTGCTGCAAAGCCGAGGGCGGATAGTCCGCCATCTTCGGGATCAATTTCCCTGCCAGGCTCAGATTCACCAGGGGTAAACGGGTCAGCACCTGCCCACAACAGTAGTGAGACCCACTTCAGGTTTCCTTCCTGGCAGTGATGGCGCAATGCCACATTCGCCTGTTCCTGAAAGCTGGGAAAACGATCCCGGTATTTTTTGAATATCCGAAGTGCGGTCCGGGTTCGATTACACAATGCAGTCGCCAGTGGCATGCCTGTTTCCACGTCGGCACCGTTATCGATAAAAAACTCCATGATTTCAGGTTCCCATGACTCAAAGACTTCATCCATGTCGATCTTAGACGCCTGAAATCCGTGATCTGCGATCAGCTTTACCAGGTCCAGCCTTTGTTTTGAGATCGCCAGGCTCATGGGGCAGTAGCTATATTCAGAGCCGATCGAGGCTCCCCCTTCCAGCAGCACTTCTACCAGGCTGTGAAAACCACGCTCTATCGCGTACCGTAGCGGGGTATGTTTTTGATTACCTCCATTGACAGGGACAGGGGGATCGACTGGCTTATTCTCGACTATCCATTCCTGGACTTGGAACACCTTACCCTCTTTGCAGAGTTGGACCAGGGGTTCAATTTCTTCACGTGACTGTGCCAGGCGGTACCGTGTCTGTGTTAGAACCACGATCGAGGCTCCTCCGGGATATCCAGGTCGAGGATCGAAGACGGAGACTCTTTGAGTGGGTCCAGGCGGTCAGCCTGATCTTCGGCCCAGGACAGCCATTGCTCCTGTTCAGGAGACAAGGTAATAGCCCCTGAACTGGACTTATTTGATTCACGGATGAAATCCAGGTACTGCCGAATCTCACGACTGGTTTTCCAGGATCTGGCTTCCTGAACCAGACTATTTACCCGATCCTGCTCCTCTGCCTGTTGTTGTCGCAGCTCGGCTCGCTGTTGTTTTTCTAACGCACGTTGTTCGGCGGCTCGTTTGTATTCTCTTTCACGTTCTTCATCCTCCAGTCTGACTTCTCGCTTGCGAGCGGCAAATTTGACTAAGCCGCTGACGACTTTGTTTAAGCAGTCTTCGACCCTTTGTTTTTTGGTATCTCGCCATTGTTTGCGGTACCCACTTATTCGATACGAATTTGGTTCATCAATATAGACCGTTAATTCCCCGGTGGCGATTTCGTGAGTCACGTAGTTTTTATAGGCAAATTGGTAAGCACCGGTGAGGTCATGTTCTTCAGGTAGTTCCTTCGTGACTTTGATGCGTTCCTTGATCCCAAAAGCAACAGATTCCCCGAAGATGGAAACAGTGGGGCCCTCAGAGACGATCAGGTCTCTCAGCTCCAGTGCTTTAATGAGTGCATCCATCACTAAAAACGCACGGTGAAGACAGTTTCGAGTGACACTGATGTTCAAGGATGGATTTTGATCAGGAACCAGGATTCCAGCATCACCTGCTTGAGCTCCGGTAAATTCTTCCTTCGTTGCGGTAATCAGCTTATGAGCGCCTCTTAAACTGCTGGCAACCTCAATTCTCTTCTCAGGCTTTTCTTCTTCCGTTTCACTTTTTTGAATCTGCCCGCTCAAGCCTGATTTTTCGTAGCGTTCTGGTTCTACATAGGAAACGATGATCTGGTCGTCATTTTCGCCCGGAGGGAGTGGAGTTTGTGCTGGAGCTCTGCCAACTTCTTTCTTGGCCCAGTAGCCACGTGGGGGGCGGGGGATATCATGGCGTTTACAAAGCTTTGCCAGCCCGACATCAGAGAGTCCAAATTCTGTCGCCAGGCGAGAGGCTGGGACGGACCAGATTTGTTCGTATAGTTGCTGACGGGAGAGCTTTCTGTCTGACATAATACTAACACCCTTGCAATTATTGCTGAAAAGGTGTCGTCCATTTTGCCAACTGTATCGTGACAGTCAAATATTTTCTGCGGTTATGAGAAATCCGTCCCGTAGAGCTACTGTTAGGCTCTCTGAGACGATATCGGGCAAAAGGCACGTCCTATGTCTAGATCAAGCAGAAGAGCCTCCAAGGCCGTAGCCAGTATCCTACTCATGATCTTAAATGTTAGGACAACGAACATATCCTAGTTTGGTTTTGTGTTTTCTGCCTGTATCATAATTTATCCATCGATCCCGAATTTCTTCAAGCAGAGCATCATACCCAGGTAGAAGCCGATCATTACCGCGGTTGAGATTACGAAGCTGGCATTGAAGCTGACTCCTTTTTTCAACAGGATTGGCAGCAACAGAAAGAAAGACAGTGACGGGAGAACCAGCCAGAAGATATTGCGGGAAAGTTCAGCCACTTTGTCGGTACTTCCTGTGTCGATGTAGAGCCAGATCATTCCCAGAAAGGATACCAGCGGGAGGGAGGCCAAAGCACCGCCTAACAGGGAGCTCCGTTTGGAGATTTCGGATACCGCTACGACCACGACTGCGGTTAGAGCGACCTTTATGAAATAATACATGGATTGCCTCCACTCTCTTCACAATGATGTGTCTTCAGTCAAGTGCTCCAGAGTCTCCCCTGGCCGCCGCTGGGAGGTTACCCAGGCGACGACCGGAAGGTAGACCAGTGACTCACTAGAGTGAATTATTCCTGGAACTCACCCTGTGACGGTTTGCCGTCGATTTCCCCCAGCACGGTTCCGGCGAAGTCGGCTACGTTTCCAATCCCGGGATCGGTGCCGACAAATTTAGACGCTTTCCCGTCCGCCTCATCTTGCGGTGTCATCTTGACAGTCATGGGAGGCACGACTTTACCTTCTGCAGTCTTCGTTTCTTTGATTGAAAGAGTCAACTCTTTCGCAGCCACCGGGCCTGGTGATTTCTCATCGGCTCCCAGGAACAGAATCGTACACTCATGCTTGGGATGGTCGACTGTGAATTCAGCATGGTACTTACCCAGATCAAAGACGACCCCGCCATTCGGTCCGGTTCCATGCGAATGGGCTTCGGCATGGCTCTCTTCCGTCTGTGCGGCCGGTTCTGGTGCCGCCGTTTCCGGGGGAGCAGAGTCTGAACCACCTTTGTCTGCACAACCTGCTACAAACAGAGCCGCCAACATTAAGCCAGAGATTTTCAGTTTCTTCATTTTGTTTTCCTTTGCTTCAGAAACAGTAATTAAATGTGTTGTTGTGTTGCAGCCCGCAGCAGTTCTTCGTCTGAAGTTTCACTGCGAACCAGTCGATCGGCATCCTTGCCTGAGAATTTCCAGAACAGTCCGGGGTGAATAAAAAATTCACAGAAAGTGGACGTCACCAACCCTCCCAGAATGACAGTCGCTACGGGATAGAGAATTTCCAGTCCCGGTTTATTACCCCCCACTACCAGCGGAATCAAGGCGATCCCGGCGGTCAATGCGGTCATCAGCACCGGAGCCAGCCGTTCCAGACTGCCCCTCAGTACCATCTGGGGAGAGAAGGCTTCTCCCTCTTCTTCCATTAAATGAAAATAATGCGTCACGAGCAGAATACCATTACGGACGGCAATCCCCCCCAGCGACACAAAACCGACCATGCTGGCAACGGTCAGGGTCTGTTTGGTTAAGACCAGCGCGAAGACACCGCCGATGAATGCCGTCGGTATCGCATTCAGAATCTGGAACGTGATCCGGGCCGAGGGATAGAGCATCATCAGCACAATAAAAATCCCAGCTATCGAGACGGCAGCCAGTATCGTAATCAGGAGCGTGGCGGAACGCTGTGCTTCAAACTGCCCTCCGAATTCCACAAAATATCCGGTGGGCAGTTCGACCTGTTCCCGCACCTGTTTCTCGATCTCCTCCACGGTACTGGCCAGGTCGCGCCCCGATACATTACAGCGGATTGTCTGTCGCCTGCGAACATTTTCCCGGTTCACCAGATTCGGACCACTGGCCGAACCGGGGAAGTCAGCCAGTTCCCGTAAACGGATCTGCCCTCTGCCATCGGGGAGTTCGAGCCGCAGTGCCCCCAGGTTATACGGATCAGATCGATACGGCTCATCCAGTTTGATAACCAGGTCGAACCGCCGCTGCCCCTCCAGAACCTGCGAGACCGCTTCTCCCTTCAAGGCTGTTCTGACGAAATTAGCAACATATTCACGGCTCAAACCGAAGTAAGCCAGCTCTTCCGGCTTCAGAACCACGTGCAACTCATCCACGCGTTCCTGGGGATCGATGATCGGTGGAGTCACGCCCGGAATGTCAGTGATCGCATCGCGGACATTGCCCGCCAGTTCGCGTAGTTTGTCGAGATCGTCCCCATAAATCTTAATACCGACCTGGGCTTTGACCCCGGACAGCATATGACTGATGAGGTGAGACAGCGGCTGCTCCGCCTCAATCCCCACTCCTGGTACATTCGTTTCCAGATCGGAGAGTAACGTCTCCAGAAACTCGTCGCGATCGTAGTTTGCTTCCGGATTCATCGTCAGGATATACTCTCCCACGTTGACAGGCTGAGCATGCTCATCCCGTTCTGCCCGCCCGGTCCGGCGGAAAAAGTGCAAAATCGGACCGTTCGGATTAGCCTTTGACTTCTGCATTTTCACCAACTGGGCATCGATCAGTGAAGAGGCCTCATTCGAAGCTTTTAAAGAAGAGCCCCCCGGCAAGGTCACGTTGATCTGCACGCTCCCTTCATCGAATTTCGGAAGGAAGTCAGCTCCCAGTCTGGACAATTCCCAGACACTGACGCCGACCAGGGTCCAGGTCAGTAACAGCAGGGCAGCAGCATGCCGCATGCTGAAGCGGATCAGAAACCCGGCTCCCCATTTCAGAAATCGCAGCAGACGCCCATCCTGATGTTCGTGAGTCGCTTTGGCCTGGGGGAGCAGGTAGTAAGACAATACCGGGGTCACTGTCAGCGAGACCAGCAGGGAAGCCAGAATCGAAACAATGTAGGCCACCCCCAGAGGAACGAACAGACGTCCTTCGACTCCCGACAGGGCAAACAGGGGCATGAAGGCGAGCACCACCACAGCGGTACCAAAGATGATCGCCGAACGGATCTCCCGGCTGGCCTCATACACGACCACGATGGCGGGCTTCGGATCAGGGCTCAAGTTATTTTCGCCCAGCCGCCGGAAAATATTTTCCACGTCCACAATCGCATCATCGACCAGTTCCCCGATGGCAACCGCAATCCCTCCCAGGGTCATCACATTGATCGAGAGTTCGGTCCCGGTGATCACCCCGACAACCCGGAACACGAGCGTCGTGATGACCAGCGACAGGGGAATCGCGGTCAGCGTGATGAAGGTCGTCCGCAGATTCAGCAGAAACAGGAACAGCACAATCACCACCAGTACCGCACCGATCACCAGGGCCTCTTCTACATAGTAAATCCCCCGGTCGATGAAGTTTTTCAGCTTAAACAGCTTTGTATTGATGACGATGTCGGCAGGCAATGACGTTTCCGCATCGTGCAGGGCCGCCATCACGTTATCAGTCAGCTTCCTGGTATCCGCGTGAGGTTGCTTGACGATCGTAATTACCACACCCGCGTGTCCATCGATACTGGCGTCCCCCCGTTTCGGGGCAGGGCCTTCAACAATTTCTGCCACGTTCTCCAGCAGCACGGCGCGGTCGCCGTTCATTTTTACCGGCGCTCTGCGGAGCTCTTCCAGTACATCATTGGTGAGCGCGCCCAGGCGACCGATGATTCGAACGGGGCGTTCGGTCTGGCCGCTGAGGATAAATCCGCCGCTGGCATTCAGATTATTCGACTGGACCGCCGCTTCTACATCCTGCAGAGAAACGTTGTATTCCTGAAGTTTAATGGGGTCGACCAGCACCTGGTACTGTTTTTTATCTCCCCCCATCACGATGACTTCCGCGATGCCGTTCAATTTGAGCAACCGCGGTCTGATCAGCCAGTCTGCCGTCGTCCGCAGATCCATCCGTTCTTCCAGGGGAGTCGGGAAGACGACGTCATAGGATCGTTGATTCCAGTTAAATGTAACCATTCGACCAGGATTATGCGGGTCCCATTCCGGATTCTGGACCGGGACTTTCTGCCACTTGTCGAGATCGTTGCGTTCCACAGGATTCCAGACAGTGAGGTATGGCTTACCCTCTTTCTCAATGCGTTCTGCCAGCAGTCCTGTCTGTCCCACCGGGACTATGGTCCCTCCTTGAGGTCCTGTGCGTCGGTGGATGCCCACATGCAGAATCTGCCCCATAATCGAGGCCTGGGGTGTCATAATCGGACGGATGCCAGGCGGCATGGGAACAGTTGCCAGGCGTTCCGAGACAATCTGCCGGGCATAGCGAGGTTCAGTCTTCCAGCTGAACTCGATATAAATCACGTTCATACCCTGGCTGGACTGGCTGCGGACATCTTCGACCCCGTTCGCCCCCAGAATGGCCGTTTCGATGGGATACGTGACCAGTGTTTCAACTTCTTCGGACGACATGCCGGGACACTGCGTCAGGATAACCACTCGCGGGCGGTCGAGATCGGGGAAGACGTCGATCGGCAGTGTGGTGGTCAGGTAGCCGCCGTAGGCAAGAATGACCACACAGGCAGCCAGAACCAGAGTACGATGCGTTAACGAAAGTCGGATTATGGAATTGAGCACGGTGTCCCCCTATTTCCCTTCATCTTCGTTTTTGTGGAGACTGCCGTCCGCGTGGATATGGTAGCCTGGTGGCAGATCATTATCGGAGGATGACTTCAACATGCGGTTCAACTGCTCCGCAGAACCCTGAACTACAAATGAACCGGGAGTCAGCGATCCATCATTGGCAATGACGGTATGACGGCGGTCCCGCTCCAGCACACGCACCGGTTTGCGATAGAAGGTATTCACATTTTGAGTGAAGATAAACGCCTCCGCTCCTTCGCGGGCAACGGCATCTGCCGGGAGCACGAACACGTTGTCCAGTTTTTCCACCCTGATCATTAACCGTACTTTCTGACCGGGACGAAACCGCCAGAGCACCTGATCCTGTCCATCCTGTTTGACAATCCGGGACTGATTTTCCAGGGGCATGCGGAAGGCAAAAGTACGGTTCACCGGATCGATGACATTCATAAGTTTATGAATCAGAAAGAACTGATTGACAGCAGGCCAGTCACTCGAAGCGTGTTCCTGAAAATCGACTTCGACCGGCCAGCCCTCTCGCACGTTACGTTCCAGCAGTTGTGTTTCATTCCGAAAGGCGCGGCCCTCAATTGCCAGCAGTCGATGATTTGCCAGAAGACACAACATCTGCCCTGTTTTTACCTGCTGCCCCAGGTCAACGTCACATTCCTGGACCTCGAACGTGGGAGATGTTTCGAGTTTGACTTCTTTATTTGATGTTTTCATGACGACGGAAGTACCGGGCAAACCAGATTTTGTCATGCGATCGGGAACCAGAATATCCAGTTCCCGGATGAAATTGCCGCCAGCAATCTTCTGTAGTTGCTGCTGGCTGAATCCCCGGCTGAGCAGTTCCTGCTGGAACCCCTTGATGGCCACCTTCAACCGGGTGATCTCGTTGGCGGCCTCAATAATGCGGGCTTCAGGAATCGCTCCCCGTGAGGTCTCCAGGCGTTTTCTCTTTTGCTCCGCCAGTACCATGTTCTGAGTGTCTTTAAACAGATTAGTCTGAGTCTGCAATAGGGTTTCACTGAGAATGCGAATCGTATAGAGCACATCCCCTGGCCGAACGGTATCGCCCGGAAAATAATTCATTTTCTCAACGACGCCATCAACAGGAGAAATCACCCTCTGGTCACTGCGTCCCGGACGATCCACGATCATTCCCGGGACCTGGAGCGTTTTCCAGTAGGTCACTGGAAGGGCCGATTTCACTTTCAACTCCAGGTTGGCAATCGCCTGATCGGAGAGAATGATCTTTTGCTGTTCGGAATCTTTCTTATTACCCGATTTCTTAGAGGCAGCAGCCTGACGATCCGCACCAGACGGGTTTTGCTCTAGCAGCGGCAACCAGTGATCGCGCAAAACAAAACCGGCAGCAATCAAAACAAAGATCGTAATTCCCAGAACAGGCTTCAACAATTGAAGAAGTACCTTCATAATGGTCCCTTTAAATACCGAAAATCGGGATCTTGAACATCCCACTCATCAGTTCTGTCCTGATCAGAAAAAAACGCATTCTGACCAGCCAATGGACACAAAGCTTGATGAACGATTCGCAGCTTCGCTGGAAAATCAGTACCAGCATGAAATAAGAATTTCTTCGACGCCAAAAGAGAATGCAGAGCAGCAGTATTTCAGTTCAGAGACTGCCTGCATGGAGAGAGCACGCTTAGATCAAAAAAGCGTGATGGCGGAGAAAGAGCGGGGGTTCGGCCCCGGTAGGTGCGCAATCATGCCTGCTCCATTCAGGAGTAGAGCCCAACAATGAGCAGGCCAGCGCACCTGCTTCGATCGCATTCCAGTGAAAGGACAACAACAGTTCTGTGTTCAGCAGAGAACGCGAACTCGATGTCAGGTCCGTACTGTTAAGATAGATGGCAGAAGAATCATGATCAAAGGGAAAGTCGACCTGAGAAGAATCAGACTTGTCATGATCCGAATGAGAATGCCCTTCATGTTTATGAGAATGAGCCCCATGTGCGTGCGAATGCCCATGCTTTTCGTCAGCGGTAGGTGAGCTGACATGAATGTGGGCGCGCAAATCGTGTCCTGCAGGATGGTTACCTGTATGTGAATGACCGAATGTGACTGACTGGGTCAGTAACACTAAGGGGATCAGGAAAAGGGACAGGATTCTTCTTGGCATATCCATTGTTTCGGTAGAAAGTCACAGATTGTTGAGATCATTCTAACGCTCGAATAGTTAATGTCCAGATACGTTTACCAAAACGCTTTAGATACCTCACGTTGAGTCTTCTCCCGGAAGTAAGAACTCGTGCGAAACTGTCTAGAATGTCGTTACAATCAGCAGGGCCAATCCCAAAAGTGGTTTTTAAATGGTCAGAACTCACATCATTCTCTACTCAGACTCGTCCTTGACGATCCCCATTTCTTGCCCCAGCCAGGCGATGGCCTCGTTCAAAAGTTCTTGAGGGACCGTCGTGTAGTGGATTTCGGCCACAGTCTGCGGGGCGTGATCGAGAAACAAACTCTGAAGTCCCTTGTAGTCTCGGTTGCCTCGCAACAGGGAAGCCGAAGTTTTCTTGCACGCCTTTAGAGTGAACTCGATCTCCGTCTTTTTAGAGAGTCTCCGGATCGCCAGTCGCACGGCATCGGTCTTCTTGTACTTTCCGCCGTTTATTTCCTCAGTCCGGAGCAGTTTCCCTTCACGGGTTAGTAGTACATGATCCGGATCGTCGCTACGTTCTTGCTTGAGAAGCTCGAATGTCTCCGCCCAAAGCGGATACGATACTACGGGCACGTTCTCGCAGTTACCTGTTTTGCTCCGCTTCCGTGTGATGATCCCCTGCTTCCAGTCAACTTCATTGGGATGGAGTTCGGCCATATCGATCTGGGTCATGGCCGAGTTTAAACCTAACAGAAGATAGAGCTTGGTCCGTGGACTGGCTTTTTCCATCAGGGTCTTGATTTGCTCGCGAGTGAGAACTTTCACTTCGCGTGGGGTGACAGAGATCCGCAGATCATGATCATCAATGTTCTTAGGCAGCATTTCCAGATGCGAGGTGTTCTTAACGAGCCAGCGGACGAACTGCTTAAAAACAGCAAATACGTTATGAGCGTAATGATCGCTCATTTGTTTGGCCGCGACTCGCCCCAGCAGATGGTTATAAAGACCCTGGACGGTATTGTGGTCGATTCGTGATACGGATGTGCCGCTTCCAGCGAACTCCATGATGAACTCAAGGTGCGACCTCGACGTCTCAGCCCACGCAGCCGAGAGTTGCCCCGCAGCGACTTTGGCACGTTTCTGGAGCAGGTATTTCTCGACGTTCGCTGCGAACGTGTCCTCGGTGCTCGCCTCGCCCAGGCGACGATGCTGGGTCTCCAGCCGGTCTTGCCACTGAGTATGCTCGTAGGGGGTCGGTCCGCTGACTTGGATGACCGGCTCGAGGCCAGCTTCTTGATACACTGGCTTCATTCGCTCATTGATCGCAGTAAGCGGGGCGGGGCCGTTGAAGGGCCGATCTGACCACCCGAGCGGTGGGGGAGTCTGCATGGCCAGTCGCTCTTCCAGGGCCTTGATCTTCTCTCTCGCGACAGCGGCGGTCATTCCTTCGTCATGGTCTATGCACCATCTGAGTACACTCTCCCATTCTGCGATCACATTTTTATACTCGGTCCGGTGGGGTTTGGCTTCTTCGGCTTCGAGGTCGAGCTGGGCTTTAGTTGCCCGCCAGGCGGCTTCAGCCTGCTTCCTGGCCTCGCGATCGCTCTTCCCGCTACCGCCGTCGAAGCGGTACTTCTTGCCGAGATAGACGACCCGCCACTTGTTGCGGGGGGCATCCCAGTTCAATTTTGCCTGGCGTGGCATTCCGACTCTCCGCTGGTCCAGATTGTGGTCCATAAAACTGCTCTGGTCCATGTTATAGTGGACCATAATCGATTTCAAGTCCTTTCATATCAATTATTTACGTGACGATACCTTCTTTTGGGAGCAAGAGGTCGCACGTTCGAATCGTGTCGCCCCGACTTTTAAACCCTTGCTGATACAGGGTTTACAGTGTTCGGCACTTCGCCGAAACCATCAGCAGATCAAAGAGACACCAAATCGCGATTCACTCGCGATTTTTTTATGCGCGGTGCACTTCATCAAGCGAGCTTCACTTCTCAGCTCCCTCGTAACCATCTCGCAACAATTACTTAAAATCGTTCCTTCGACTCCCTCCTGTTAACACTCTCAACCCGATTGATAAGATATCGTAGACTGTCAAATTGTTTACGTTAAATCTCGATTTATCAGAACCTGATCAGGTTGAGTCATCTCAATCAGGAAAACCAGTCTTTCACAGCTTAATTGGAAGCGGGATTTCATGGCTAACGGATTCGAAATTTGTATTTACCCCCGTTCGGAAGACTTTTCCGCAGAGACTGCGTTCCTGAATTTGACTCAGAAGCTGGAACAGGCACAGGTGCTCAAGCAAGGCTGGAGTGGATTCTTTATCTTCCATAAGGAACCAGCATCGACGAGAAGATCAACTAAAACTGAAGAGGCAAAGTATCTGGTTGAACATGGTCACTCACATCGGGAGCGAACCGACAACTCAAGAACTTGCCTCATTCAGAATAACCTGACTGATTCGACTTGCTTGCATTACCAGGTTTTTAACCTGCTGAACCATTGGAAACTTTCAGATGAAAACCAGTGCCCGGAAAATGATCCCGTACTGTTGGAGTTGAATGCGTATGACCGGGGACATAATTATGGCCACCTGTTTCGTTCGGAAGGGCATGCGAAATTCTACTTTGAAGCGAACAGCGGTTACTTCGTGCGCTACGACCGGGATTTCAATCTCGATCCGAAGTATGAAGATTACAATCTTTGTGTAGAGGAAAACCTGAAGATCATTCGCGAACTTCTGGAGTGTATAGTCGATGCCCTGGATCCATTGTCTGTCAAAGTTTTTACAGGGAGTGGTTCATATGTACCGTTCAATTCGCATGCGACATATTTTGCGAATCCGAAAGCCTTCATTACGGATTTACAAATGATCCATGATTACTGGACTGGAAACTTTGGTCCCTATTACCAGGGAGAGCCGAAGCCCTATCGGGATTCTGATCCAGTCACAGCCTGGTATCAATTTAACGGTATGCGATCAGTGGAGCAGCGAAAAGAATTGTGGGAGGCGTACAACGCCTGGCTGATCATGCGGGAGGAAGTCACTTCCGAAGTCGTATACGATACCTGGGATGTGAAGCAGTCTGTTGAGGATGGTGGATTGGATATTCGACGGACAAAACAGGGAGGCGCATTTGTGTTTGGGTCCGAACATTTCTTTAACTCGTTCGTTTCCGATGTCTATCTGCACGCCCTCAACATCGCTTATCTTGTGAACAAAGATCAGATTGAACAGAAAATCCAGGAGCTTGAGGCACAAAACTGGCAGGACGAATTAGATCGTCTGGATGACGGGAAATTCGAGGGTTAGATTTAAGAAGTTGCTTGTTCCAATCAGTTCCAGTCCCCCTGTGTCTCTATATAATTTCTTAGCGAACTATTAATTGATACCGTTTAGTTTTAAACTTTTCGTGCCTTTCGTGTATTTCGTGGTAGTAAATACACGAGCCTTTCGCGGTTCCACCCGGAATTCGCTCTCCGCACCGAAACCTGTTTCCGTGGCAGGTGTTCAATCAGTATCTCGATCCAGCTTTCAATCTAATGCCTCGTCCTGTCACATACGAAAGATGAGATGATGAAGTATCTGCCCGTCTGTCTGTTGCTGTTGCTGTTGCTGTTGCTGTTCTGCTCCTGTTTCCAGTTCACAGAATCGGCACACGCAGAGACGAAGCAGTACAATCCACTGCAACAACTCACAAAACAGACGGCACCGCCGATCGATCTCACGATCAAAGATCAGAAACGAAATCGCGACATTCCCCTGCGGATCTATCTCCCGAAATCAGAACAGCCCGCGCCGGTCGTGTTATTCAGTCACGGACTGGGAGGCGCCCGCACTGGCTCTCAGTATCTGGGAGAGCACTGGTCTGCCCGCGGTTATGTCGTGGTTTATCTGCAGCACGCGGGCAGCGACGAAGCCGTCTGGAAAGACGTCCCTTTACTGCAGCGACTCAGAGCGTTGAAGTCAGCTACCACGCTGCAGAATACCGTCGATCGCTACCAGGATGTCTCCGCCGTCCTCGATCAACTCACACAATGGAACGCCGACCCACAGCATCAGTTTCATAACCGGTTCGACCTGGACCACATCGGCATGTCCGGTCATTCTTATGGCGCCGTCACCACGCAGGGCGTCAGCGGTCAGAACTGGCGACTGGTCGGACAGCGTTATACCGATCCCCGTATCAAAGCCGCCGTCATGTTCAGCCCCAGCAGTCATGGCAGGGCGGAACCGGCAGACTCCTTCGGTCAGGTTTCGATTCCCTGGATGTTACTCACCGGCACCAAAGACACTTCGCCCATCAACGACACGACGGTTGCCGATCGCCGCAAAGTTTATCAGGGGCTGCCGGACAGCATCGACAAATACGAACTCGTGCTGTTCGACGCGCAACACTCCGCCTTCTCCGATGGTCGACAGCGCCGGGGCCAGGCCAGACGGAATCCCAACCACCACAAATCGATCCTCGCCGTCACCACCGCCTTCTGGGATACGTATCTCCGCGACAGCAAACAGGGCCGCCAGTGGCTGCAGGGTATAGCCTGCCGCCAGCAACTTGACCCGCAGGACGAGTGGCAGTTACAGGTTTCGAAAACCGCGACCGGGAAACCGTGATCTGTCCGGCTTATTTTTGTTCTGAATCAGCCACCCATTTGCCTTTCGAGCAGTGAAACACGGAACGCTTCCCATCGACGATCCGGATGACTTTCAGACCGTCCCGGGGATGCACGTAATGATCGAACTCACGATCCGGAATGATCAATAACTGACACTGAGCGCAGTTCAGTCGAACCGGATGTGCCGTCCAGGATAGTGGTTTGTCCTGGGGACGTTTGGGCAATTTCACCTTCAGAGCAGGGATCTCTTTGGAGTATTTCCGGTTCTGATTGATGGAACTGGGCTTTTCGACAAACGATTCCAGTCGGGCATGGTCGCGAGACATACCGAGGTCGACCGACTCGTCGAGCCAGTTTTCATTGTACTGCAGTCCCAGTCCGTATTTCTGCCAGTCATAGTCTTTATTGTAAACGAAGACACTCATCTTCCCGAGCAGATTCTCGTTTTTCTCGATTTCCGGCTGAAGTTCCCGGTACGTTTCCAGCAGAGCACGCCGTGTTTCAGCGGGCATCTGCAAGAGCTGTAATTCATCGAAACCCCAATAGCCGCATCCAAAACCTCCATTCCAGTGATTCCCATAGGCAAACAGGGGTGATTCGACGTTTTGAAATTTTTGAATCTCTTTCAGATTGAGGCGGATGTAATAGAACGCATCCCCAGGCAGAAACCGTGTGTTATTGGCATACACGTGCGAAGCAGGCATCCACAGCAGAATGACGAACATGATTTGAGAGAACGCTCTCATGACGAAGCCCCTTGTTGAGATCAGGGAATGTTCTGTGCTCATCGGCAGACAAGCTTCAATAAAATGGATACAATCAGAGAAGTGATTGATTCCATATTACCATTTTTGATCGGCTGCTCAACCGGAGATTCCCGTGCTCAAACAAATGCCACCTGCCTGCTGTCGTTGGTTTCCTTTCATCTCTCTGGCCCTCTGCACCCTGGGGATTCTGTGTCTTTCCGCAGTTACTCCCGCAGCTGAGCCCGCGTCACCGCAGTGGCAATTCCAATCCGAACTGCTGGAACCGATCTGGCAGGGCGATACGGTCCGCGGTGAATCAGTGCTGTTTATTCGTGATTTGAAAACGGGTCAAACGACAGCTTCGCTGCTGTTTCCCCCTCAGAAAGTGCTCAAGATCACGAATTCCGCCGGGGACATCACCTACGAAGCAGGCCGCGATTATCTCTGGAAACCGGGATCGCGTGTGATCAGACTACCCTCAGACTCACGTATTGTCTGGAAGTTCCCGACTCAACTGCGTCGTCCCGCCAACTCGCAGCGGCACAAGCTGACACACCGCGACGGTCACGGAGAAATTTTCTTCGGCGGACGCCTGGAATACCACGACATGCAGACCTGCATCACCTACACCCACGAGCCTGTCGACTGGAAAGAGATCACGCCCACCTTCGATGCCAAAGCACTCCCCCGCACAATCCAGAAACTACGCAAACATGATACCACCTCCATTGTGCTCCTGGGCGACAGCATTTCCACCGGCTGTAATGCCTCAGGCTGGGCAGGGGGCGCCCCCTTTCAGCCGGCGTTCCCCGAACTGCTCCAGGAGAACCTGCAGCACCATTACCAGAATCGTGTTAAGCTGACCAATCTTTCGGTCGGGGGCAAAGACACGAGGTGGGCGCTGACGCAGGTCGACGAGGTCGTCAAAGCGGATCCCGATCTGGTCATCATCGCCTTTGGTATGAACGACTCCGCCGGTCGTTCCGCGGAAGAATATAAAGCGAACACGAAAGCCCTGATGGAACAGATTCGCAAACAGCAGCCCCGGGCCGAATTCATTCTGATTGCCCCCATGCTGGGCAACAGGGACTGGATCCGCCTCAACCACGAACTGTTTCCCCAGTACCGCGACGCGCTGGCAGAACTCACCAAACCGGGAGTCGCCCTGGCCGACATGACCTCTCTCTGGACGGAATTCTTCAAGCAGAAGAAAGACTGGGACCTGACCGGCAACGGTGTCAATCACCCCAATGATTTTGGACATCGCGTGTATGCCCAGGTCCTCTCCACGCTGCTCATTCCCGCGGACGAAACCAATTCCGCTGCAAAGACGAGTCTGCCTCCCGAGGTCTTTTCGCTCTGGGACGGCAAAGCACCGATCGGCGATGACCAGTTCGAAGAGGCAGACGTCAAGCTCACCCTGCATCGTCCGGTGAAACCAAACGGTGCCGTGATCGTCATCTGCCCCGGTGGTGGGTACCAGCGCGTCGTGACTGGCGGAGAAGGGCACGGCATTTCCGCCTGGCTCAACCAGCATGGCATTACCGGCGTCGTCCTGGAATACCGTATGCCACACGGCCGCTCCTTCGTCCCGCTGCTCGATGCGCAGCGCGCCATCCGCACCGTCCGCGCCAATGCAAAAAGCTGGGGCATCGATCCTGCAAAAGTCGGCATCATGGGCTTTTCCGCGGGAGGGCACCTCGCCTCCACCGCCGCCACGCATTTCGATGCCGGCAATGCTGACGCGAAAGATCCCATTGAACGTCAGAGTTCCCGCCCCGACTTCGCGATTCTCGTCTATCCCGTTGTCACCATGGGTGAGACCACGCATGGCGGCTCGAAAAAGAATCTGCTCGGCCCCGAACCTACGCCCGAGATGATCGAGCTCTTCTCGAATGAAAAACAGGTCACCGATCAGACGCCCCCCATCTTTCTGGCCCACGCGATCGACGATAAGCCGGTGCCCATCAAAAACAGCCAGGATTTGTATGCGGCTCTGCAGGAGAAACAGATTCCTTCCAAACTGCTCGAACTCCCCAACGGCGGCCACGGCCTGAATGGCTACAAAGGCCCCTCCTGGGACGCCTGGCAGAAACAGTCACTCGAATGGCTGGCAGAGCTGAAATTCATTCCGCAGCAGGACGCACAGGAATAGCACTGAAAGCGTTCTGCAGCAGCGACATCCCCAAAGAAAGACACAACCAGAGAAAGACACAACATGACCACCCTCGTCGTGGGCGCCACCGGTGCCACCGGACGCCTGCTCGTAGAACAGTTGCTGCAGCGCGGCGAAGCAGTTAAAGCCATCGTGCGCCGGACCGGTACATTCAATGAGTTCATCACCAGCCATCCTGACTTCACCGAGATCCTGGCCAGCGTGCATGACATGACGGTCGGCGAACTGGCACAACAGGTTGAGGGCTGCAACGCCATCGCCTCCTGCCTGGGGCACAACATCACCTTCAAAGGAGTGTTCGGTAAACCTCGTCTGCTGGTTACCGATACCATCCGCAAGCTCTGTGAAGCCGTGCAGAGCACGAACCCCGCGCAACCGGTCCGGGTGGTCCTCATGAATACCGTGGGCAACAGCAACCGCGATCTGGCAGAAAAGGTCTCCTTCGCCCAGCGCTGTGTGATTGGTCTGTTGCGAATCACTGTGCCTCCGCTGCGCGATAACGAACAGGCTGCCGACTATCTGCGGACCCGGATTGGTCAGAATCACGAGACCCTCCAGTGGGCCGCCGTCCGCCCCGATGCTTTGATCGATGAGAGTGAAGTCACCGCTTACGACCTCTACCCCTCCCCCATTCGCAGTGCGATCTTCAACCCCGGCAAGACCAGCCGCATCAATGTGGCCCACTTCATGGCAGAACTGATGACGGATCAGGAGACCTGGAACCAGTGGCAGGGTCAGATGCCCGTGATCTATAACCGTCCGGAATAGCAGCCTCCTGCGATTAAAAATCTTTCCGCATTTCGATCGCTGAAACTAGGCAACCCCTTCCGGACCGGTTTAAATATCGCGGGAAAATTCTCTCAGGCAAGCAGCGACCAGTCGTCTGGCGCACCGCTTCGCCTCAGGACAAGTGATTCAGCACGCACAGGCAGGAGTGGTTATGTCGATCGAAGCAGAGTCGAAACAGGTCGTTCGTCAATACGTGGAAGCGTTTAACCGGGGTGACCTGCAGGCACTCAGGGAACTGCTGGCAGACGAAGCCGAAATTCAGGGAGTCTTCGGTAGAGGTCTGTTCGAGAAGATCGAACCTATCTGGCGTCAGCTGATCGAAGGCTACGGCATGCAACTCCAGCTTCAGGAACTGATTGCAGAAGGCAATCTCGTCGCCGCCCGCTACATCGAAGCCGGCACCTTCCGTGCCCCCGCTTTCGGCAAACAGCCTACCGGTAAATCCTATGAAATGGTGGCCATGGAATGGTTCGAAATTGAAAGCGGGAAAATCAAACGCCGCTGGGGGGCTCGCGACTCAGCCACGCAGGCCCGACAGCTGGGCATCCCGCTGGAGAGCTGAGCTGAAAACCGGCGAAAAAATGTTTCGCTAAAAAATTAGCTTTTCGTATTGACGCGTCCCGGTGGAAACGCTAATAATTTAGCGTATAAGAAATTTGGAGATTGTCAGGGAACAGCCGATGTCTCAATACACCGAACTCAGCCGGCGGGAACGCCAGATTATGGATTCGCTTTATTCGCGCGGCGAAGCGACCGTGCTGGAGATCCAGCATGATCTGCCCAACGCACCCACGCCCACCGCGATTCGCACGATGCTCCGCATCCTGATGGACAAGGACATCGTCCAGCGCCACAAGCAGGGCCGCGAGTTTGTCTACGCTCCGACGGCACCCCGACGTCCGGAAGGGGCGAAAGCGCTCAAGCATGTGATTCAGACTTTTTTTGATGGTTCGTTCAAACAGGCCCTGGCAGCGCAACTGGCCAGTGATGACGAATCGCTGACGGACGACGAACTACGCGAAATGGTCAAACTCATCAAGGCAGCTCGAGATAAAGGAAATTAAGCGATGGAAACTCAAATACACGTCCTCCCGTTCTTCGGGCAGCCTGATTTCCTGCTCGACCTGGTCATCAAGTCGACCCCCATCCTGCTCGCCGCACTGCTGATGTCGTGTCTGCTGAAGCAGGCCAGCGCAGCAGTCCGCCATTCCGTCTGGGGCGTCGCCCTGCTGGCTGTTCTCGCTTTACCGCTCGTGAACTTAAGCACGCCCAAATGGTCGCTGTCGGATCTCGCTTCGCAGAACGCGGTTCCTCTGCCCAGCCAGCAGACCTCATCCACTCGTTCAGAAGCCAAATCTGCCAGTCAACCACACCAGGATCAGCTCTCTGTAGATCAACCAGAGGCCCAGACAGCATCCACAGCTTTGGAAAGCGGGAAGCTTCCTGATACGGAAGCGACCGCTGTATCCTTTCCACACAAAAACATTCCGTGGAATGCCTTCTGGCTGACGGGCACAGCGCTGATGTTGTTGCGGCTGACGTTCCTGCAATATCGCCTCTGGTCATTCAGTAGACAGTGTGAAACAGTGACCGACGGGCCACTTTTGGATCTGCTGCAAGCCTGTCGTGAGGAACTGGGCTGCGTACGGCCCGTGACTCTGCTGATGACAGACCAGCGGTCGATGCCCATGACCTGGGGCGTGCAACGTGCATCGATTCTATTACCGCGTGAAGCGCTGCACTGGACGGAACAGGAAGTCCGCTCTGCACTGCTGCATGAACTGGCGCACGTCTCCCGCCGCGATTGCCTGCTGCAACTTTTCGTGCAACTGACGTGTGCGGTTTACTGGTTCCATCCTCTCGTCTGGTTCGCTGCCCGCAGTGTGCATTTTGAACGCGAACGGGCCTGCGATGATATCGTGCTGCAGCATGGCACCCGGGCTTCCGATTACGCAGATCAACTGTTGCAGGTGGTCTCCACCTTCCGTGCTGTTAACAGTTGGAAAGTCGCCGCGGTCTCCATGGCAGCTGCCAGCGGTTTTGCCCAACGATTGAAGTCGATCCTCCACGAAACCAAGGATCGGCGTCCGGTCGGCCTGCGTACCAGGCTGGTACTGGCGCTGACGTTTGTTACGCTGACCGGAATACTGGCTGTCTTCCCGGTTGCCTTTTCCAGAACCGTATCTGCGGGGCAGTCCGGTCCGGATCAACCGCAGGTGCAGTCCCAGGCGGAATCACTGGTTCCTCCGATGCAATCGAAGGCGAAAGCCGCTGCTCCCGCGAAATCTGTCCCCGGGGGACCACCGGATGTATTACCCAAGACCGCGACTCAGCAAAAGCAGATTCAACCGAATGTCAGCGTTCAGGAGTCGCTCCCCCAGCCTCCCGGCAAGGTCATGCTCAGGAACGGGCGTCAGGAAGCCAAAGTGTTCGAAGGGAACCGAATCGTCAAAGGGAATGAGATCGCACAGCGTTCGCTGAATATTGTTTTCGCCCACGATCCGGGAATCGGCAACTACGACGGAGTCGTGGGGCGTCCGCAGGATATCTGGAACATGGTCGACCTCGGTACGACCGCGGTTGACTACACGCGCTACAGCGATGCCACGCCCAGTACCGCCCGGTTGCGTATTACCCGTCACGACGGCGAATGGGGCATCCAGGGACAGTCCGGCATTTTCCAGGGCTATATCTATCACAACTGCCGCTGTGTCGATCTGCAGACGAGAGTGCTGGACCTGCCCGCGGGGAAGTACAAAATCTATGTCTTCGCCCACGGCGATGCGCCGAATCAGAATGCGAAGGTGCAACTTAAAGTCGGCAATCGCGTCATCGGCCAGAAAGCCACTGCCAGCGACGGCACCTGGAATTATCGCACCAAACCCTACCGCGAAGGGGTGCAGTACGTCAGCTTCGACTTCGACATCAAAGCCGGCCAGGAACTGACCCTCACCAGCTTTCGCGGCGACAGCAATTATTCGATGTTCAACGCCATTCAGATTGTGCCCCAGACCGATCCGCGGCCAGCTCCGCAGGCACAATAAGCCGGGAATCAGAAATGACTTATCGTAAATAGACGGTACGGACGAGCCCTCCCTCACGTTCGTAAGCAGCCGGCGATTGCCCGTTTTTTCTGGAAACGGGATCGGGAACTGCCTAAAATAGGACTACCGCCAACACAGAAGTAGAATCGTCTTCAAACTCGAATTCTGTTCGACGCAGAGAGGGAGGTCCTGTCATGTCGACGCTCACAGTCACCCGCGAATCCGGTTGTGCTGATAAGATGCGCAAGTATTCCATTCTGGTCGATGGCGTTTCGATCGGCTCCATCGGGGAGGGAGAAACACTCCACTCCGAAATCGATCCTCAGAAACACCGGGTCGAAGCCCGCATCGATTTTTGTGGCAGCAGAACCCTGGAAATCGACGGCTCCCACGATCAGAGCCTGACCGTCCGCAGCGGTCTCCCCAGCTGGCACGGTGCCCACAGCCTCTACAAAGTCTTCATCGACCGCAAAAGCTATCTTGAACTCGAAGTCAACAACGAGAACTGACGCAGATGAAAGGCGATGAGATCTGGGGGAGGGCTATTTCTTTTCTCACTTCCCGCCCAGTTTCCCGTCGCGGCCTTTGATCTGGTTCAACTGTTTTGACAGCGTTTTACTCTCGTCGGTTCGTTGCTCCGCCACGTTTTTGTTTTCCAGCGGATCGGAGCTGTGGTCGTACAGCATGCGTGATGTCCGCTTTCCTTTGGGATTGGTATATTCCGTGTAACGCAGCGCGTCGGTGCGGATCGTGTCGCCGTTGCGGAAGCGGCTGACGGCGGCCTCTTTCCATTTCGTATCAGGGTTCCGCATCAGTTCGACAAAGCTCTGGCCTGCCAGATGTTCGGGCAGCGGAATTCCCGCCAGTGTACACAGGGAAGGGTAGACGTCAATCGTTTCGATCAGCGCGGACCGTCGCTGTCCCCCCTTGATACCCGGTGCCCGGACGAGCAGGGGAATCTGCAGCGAACTTTCGTAGCAGCTGTGTTTGCACCACAGCGTATGATCTCCCAGGTTCCAGCCATGATCGCCCCAGAGCACGACGATTGTATTCTCGCTCAACTGCAGCCGATCCAGTTCCGCCAGCAGCTTGCCAATCTGGGCGTCGGTATAACTCACACAGGCATAGTAGCCGTGAATCAGGTTGCGGGCGGTCTCTTCCGACACGGGGCCCTGGCGGGGAATGCCCGCGTAAGCCCGCAACTCACCAAAATTGTGAATCGATTCCTCCGGCGCGTCCTGGGGAACCTTATAATTCTCGGGCAGCTGAATCTTGTCGTGATCGTAGAGGTCCCAGTATTTCTGAGGCGCGATAAAGGGGAGGTGCGGCTTGAAGAAACCGACGGACAGGAAGAACGGCTGCTCCTGTTGTTTCAGCTGTTGCAGTTTTTCGATTGCTTTCTCGGCCAGCACGCCATCCATATAAGCGTTATCAGCAACATCAGCTGACTCCCAGGCGGGGCCTTTGGCCTTCCGCTTCCCCTGTTTCTGTCGCTCCTCGTGCAGTTTCTGATTTTCAGGTCGCTGGTACCAGGGAATGCCCTGCGGTCGCCAGGCCGGTTCTGACCAGCCTTTGGCGTTATCCTGCGGATGATGAAAAATCTTCCCCAGGGAAACCGTGTAATAGCCGTTCTGTTTGAACTGTGTATTCATGGTCGTGATGCCGGGCGCGTCCCGTTCGGCCCAGGTCAGAAAATTGACGAAGCGTTTACGGGCCGGTCGAATCCCGGTCATCAGGCTCGCCCGCGAAGCACCACAGGTGGGCACCATGCAGAAGGTCCGTTCGAACAGCGTGCTGCTTTCTGCCAGCTTGTCGATGTTCGGCGAATGAATGTGCTGCTTCCCATAACAGGCCAGCTCGGGCCGCAGATCATCGACCGCAATAAACAGCACATTCGGCTTGTCCGCAGCGAAGGCGGGGAAAGCGAAACAGAGTACAAACAGGAACAGCAGCGAGCGAGACATTTGAGTTTCCTGATTTTTTACTATCTGCCAAACATCCTGGTCTCAATTAAATACCGCCAGAGGCCATAGCTGAGAGGGAGAAGAGATAACAGAATAAAGGTGTAGAAGATAACTCGATCCAGCTTATCGCCGGAAACTCCAGATAACAACCACCCCACCAGCCTCAGCAGACCATACACCGCGAACGTGATACTCAGAATCAACCAGGCATCACTGCGGAACAGAGTCGCGAAGTAGATCACGGCGATCCCGATCACGAAGAATGCGCCATACATGCCGCGGGAGAATCGATTGTCCGAGCTTGGATTCTGAATCATGACAGGTTTCATTTGAGTGGGACAGGGTTGTGCAGAAAACCAGAGATAATACTGCCATGATACAGAAGGATGGACAAAAATCCAGACGAAAGTGACACTTCGTTCGGGATTTCAATTCGACCAGCTGGCTTGGATTGCACACAGATGGATGCTCCCTGGAACGGGAGGTAGTCTCAATCAGAAGTGGCTACAGCCGGCCTGCGCAACTGCGGATGTGTGGCCAGCAGCAGGGAGGCGGCCGATGCAGTCCAGACAGAGAACGAGAGCGGCCCTTCGGGGCCGGTGCCGAACGTCATGCACAGAGCAAAGGTCAGCAGTAACAGGCAACTGCCCAGCGCGACTGCGCGGAGCTGGATACCCAGAATCAAGCCGATCGCCAGGATGATTTCCAGAATCGTCGCCGTCCAGCCAAAAAAAACAATCAGGGGATCTGGCAGGAACCAGAGCAGCAGACTGGTGTATTCCAGAAACGATTGAAACTGCCCCCAGGCAACTTCACCAGTGCCGGGAGCACCCCAGAGGCCGAAGCGGTCGGCGACCGCAGACAGAAATGACGCTGCCAGCGCAAAACGGACAAAGTAAAGTGCAAAACGTGGTGTGGAATTCGGGAGCTGTGGATCGTGGTTCAATGAATTACTCTCTGTGACGAATCTAAGGTTAGTTCTTTTCTGGTGGCTCGGGAATGACCAGTTGTCGCGCATCCGCAGGATGTACCATCGTGACGATAAGCCGTGTCCGTTTCTCTGGATCCGGATTACGTCCGACCCGATGCAGGATCATCGCTGGTTCAAAAAATGTATCACCGGCTTTGAACGTCTGCAGCGGCCCGTCGCCAACCTGAAATTCGAACGTGCCTTCCGCCACATAGCCCGAGACCGCACCGGGATGCCGGTGTGGGGGACTCCCGGCCAGGGGATCCAGCGTTACTTCCAGCATGGTGGCTTTTGTCGGTTTGCCCTCCTGGAGCACTTCCAGCGAGTCGCTGCGCAATATCTTGACGTGAACTTTGGGCTCAGCCGTGATCGCCACTGATGTTGTGCAAACAACGATCCAGCAGACACAGTAACTGTAAAATGTCGTTCGAAATAACTTCTGTATTCTCACGGTGGTTCTCTCTTGTCTCTTCAGATATTTATCTTCCGTTCGATGTCTTTCTGATTCAGACGCCCGCCAGCTCAGCCTGTTTGGCTTTGACCAACTGGTCGATCATGGCATGGTCGGTATGGAACGCAATGCCCAGCCGATTCCACGTATTGATCATGCCTACTGCCAGTGTCAGTTCGCTGATACCGGTTTCCCCCCAGGCATCGAGAGTTGCCTGGTAGAGTTCGTCGTTGATAAACCGGGTGTCGGCGATTTTGGTGAGCGTTTCTGCCCAGCGAAACGCTGCCTTCTCCTGTGCGGTGAAGCAGGGGGCTTCCTCCCAGGCCGCTGCCTGGCAGATGCGTTCGGGCGTTTCTTCCAGTACATGCAGCACCTGCGTGTGGTAACTGGTACAGAAAGAACACCCATTAATTTGTGAGATCCGCAGGCGAATCAGTTCCAGCAGCCGGGGATCCAGGGAAGTCTGTTCGAGCAATGTTTCAATGGCCATCAGATGTTCGGCTGCTTTTCCCACATGTTTGTAGTAATTCACGCGTTTTCCGGACATGATTATCGTCTTCCTTTCAGGAAACAGGTATTGATGAGCTGCTTGTGATGCCCTGATTATACCGCTACGATAAAACCGTCAAAGAACCACTTTGAGTGAATTCAATAGGGCCACTTTCATGGGCCGCCGTGCTAAACAACACTTCGAATTTGAAGCGATCTCCATCGACAAATCTGCCGGCGAAAGTCAGTATCGCCAGCTGGAAAATCAGATCCGCGAAGCGATTACCGGCGGCCTGTTACCTGCAGGGGCACGCGTCCCTTCCAGCCGCAGACTCGCGCAGATGCTGGAAATATCGCGCAATACCGTACTGACAGCTTACGAACAGCTGCTGGCAGAGGGGTACCTGGAATCGGAGACCGGGTCGGGAACGCGGGTCGCGCAGTTCCTGCCCGAAGCGTTCGAATATACGGAACAGCCAGAGGCTCCCCAGGCGACGGGCGACTTTGAAGAGCTGCTCTCTACTTCAGGGAAAGTCCTGGCCCGCTATGCCGGCTGGATGCCCGATTTTGCTCCACTCCCTCAGCCGTTCCGACCGCACCTGCCTGCGGTGAAAGAATTCCCGTCGGCGTCCTGGAATCGACTGTCGAACGAACAGGCCCGCTGGTCAATGAGACATCTGGATCAATGCGATGCGCAGGGGTATGAACCGTTGCGGCAGGCCGTGGCCGAATACATGGGAGTATCCCGGGGCGTCTCCTGCAATAGTGCGCAGGTCATTATCACGTCGGGCGCGCAGCAGGGTTTGAATCTGGTAACCCAGGTTCTGCTCGAGCGTCAGGATACCATCTGGGTGGAAGAGCCGGGCAACGCGCCCGCGAATCAGTTGCTGGAACTGCTCGGGTTTCGGATTGTTCCCGTACCCGTGGATCAGGCAGGCATCGATCTGACGCGGGTGCCCGATCAGAAAATCTCTCCAAAATTAATTTACGTCACGCCCGGCGGCCAGTGGCCTCTGGCGATGACAATGAGCCCGGATCGGCGACAACAGTTGCTGACAGAAGCAGAACGGCGGCAGAGCTGGATTATCGAAGACGATTATAACGGTGAATTTCGCTATACGGGACGTCCCCATCCAACGCTGAGCAGCCTCGATCAGCGCGGGCAAACGATTTACATGGGCTCATTCAGTAAGCTGCTCTTCCCCGCGATTCGGCTCGGCTTCTTAATCGTTCCCGAACAGATTGCCGGTGCCTTCAGATATGCCCGCTGGCTCAATGATCGTTTCTCTTCCCCCTTGACGCAGATGGTGCTGCACCGGTTCATTGAGTCCGGCCAGTTTCTCAAACACATCAGGCAGATGCGCTCGCTGTATCAGGAACGACAGGCCTGTCTGTATGAAACGCTGTTGCGTGAATTGGGCGAAGTGATCGACGTCGATCTGCCCGAATCAGGCATGCACCTGGTGGTGCAGGGGAAAACGCCTCAGCTGGACCAGGAACTCATGGCAGCCGCCGACAGGGCCGGCATGGAATATCATGCGGTCCGCATGTATGCGCAGGAACCGGAGCAGGTCCCGGGCATGATCCTCGGCTTTGCCGCCTTCGATCAGAAGCAAATCAGAAAAGCCGTCCGCAACTGGGCTCAGGAATTCAACCAACGCTGAGTGGTGTCGGTGAATGCTGTCATTCTGCGGACGAACAATAAAAAAGTGCCAGGCCCCGCACGGGAACCTGGCACCGGTTTCAAACTCAGTTGATGACTGCAGGCTACTCTCTTTCGAGCCGGAAGATCCCTTCGCCCCCTTTGACGGTTTCGACGCAGTAATACAGATTGCCGTCTGCATCGGTGCCGAAGGCCATCACGGGAACCGTACTGGTGGAGAGACGCAGGTTCTTGGTCACTTCGCCCTTTTTCTCATCATATTTCAGGGCCCAGATTTTACCTGAGACGAAGTCGGCATAGACATACATGCCATCCAGTTCGGGCAGCTTCTTACCGCGATAGACGGTACCGCCGGTGACCGAGCGACCGATCCCATGATCGTATTCCCAGATCGGAGCGATCGGTTTCTCTTTGGCCGTCTCGGGACGATTACCGAAGTTGTGTGTCCCTTCACGTACGCTCCAGCCGTAGTTGCCTCCCTTTTTGATGATGTCGATCTCTTCCCAGAGTTCCTGTCCGACTTCGCCGGCGTAGAGGGTTCCGGTTTTCGGATCGAAATTCAGCCGCCAGACATTCCGCACGCCGTAGGCGTAAATTTCCGGGCGGGCATTGGGACGATTGACGAACGGATTGTCGGCAGGGATTGCGTAGTTCTTGCCGTTCTGCTGGTGATCGACGTCGATCCGCAGAATGGAACCGAGCAGAGTTTCCAGGTTCTGGCCGTTGCCCAGCGGATCGTTGCCGGAACCACCGTCACCCAGGCCGATGTAGAGAAAACCGTCCGGGCCGAACTCAATCGAACCGCCGTTGTGGTTTCCGAACGGCTGATCGATTTCCATGATGACCGTTTCGCTCTTGGGATCTGCCTTGTTGGGATCGCTGGCGGAAACCTGGAAGCGGGAAATCTTCGATTTTCGCGGCATCCCTTCAGCCGTATAGTAGACGAAGAACTGCCCGTTCTTTTTAAAGTCAGGATGGAACGCCATGCCGAGCAGGCCTTCTTCGTTGTTCTTCTTCCAGGGAGCAACCGCTTCGTGGATGTCGAGGAACAGTTTGGCCTGTTTGGGGGACTTGGTATCGATCGTGTGGATCATTCCCCGCTGTGTCGCGACGAAGAGACGGTCGGTGCCATCACCGGCACTTTTGACGACCATCGGCCGCAGCGGAACAACCTTACCGGTCTCTTCATTGACGGCTTCCCAGCCTTCCCATTTCAGACCGGGGAAAGCGGGCACGCCTTTGATTGCCAGTGCGCCGTCACTCGGATCCGGTGCGGAACCATCGTCGGCCAGCTTCCGGATTTTGATGTTTCGGAACGAAACCAGGTCGTTGTGGTCCTGCAGACAGATGTGTCCTTTGGTTGCTTTTCCGAACTTGGGAAACTTGGAAAACTTGCTGGCCGCGACCCGTTTATTCCAGTCGGCACTCCCTTTGTTGAAGCGGAAGTAACGAATACCGTTCATCACGACTTCGGAACGATCGGGGCCGATCCGCAGGAACAGGTTGTTCCACTCGCCGGCGGGACGTGTGGCATCGGCAGGTTTGCTCATTTCCTCCTTAGTCCCGGCTTTGGGAGGGGCCGGTTTATAGAGTTGGTAGAGCCAGCCCGCTTTCTGCGGATCGTGTCCGTCGACGTTGTCCTGGATCTGCACTTCCGGACCGGTCCGCCAGGGAGTTTGTTCTTCCTCGGTGACGTGGAACATCAGTCCGCTGTTTCCCTCTTTGGAGATTTTATAATCCAGCGAGAGTTCGAAGTATTTGAACTCATCATCGGTGATGATATCGCCGGCCCCTTTTTTGGCCCGGGTGAGCACGCCGTCTTTGACTGTCCAGCCATCGCTGACATTGTCTTTCTTGTAATTCCGCCAGCCTTTGGTAGTTTTGCCATCAAACAGCAGTTTCCAGCCGCTCTTCTTTTCTGCATTCGAGAGTTTGTTCGTGGCGGTATCATCCGCAGCCGAGACTGTCGACACAGCCAGGCAGGCGGACAGCATGAGCGTCAGCTTGGTTTTCAAATTTAGCATCACAGGTGCGCTTCCTTTATGAATCAGCAATTAAATGGAGGGAATGAAGTTGCAGAACTTCAGGCGAGATTGTTTGAATCTCTTCTGTTATCCAATATTTCACAGGCAGAATCAACGATAAATGCCCGTCTGAGCCGGATTGGAAGCGTATTTCAGTGCCGCGACAACGAGATTCACAGCAGATCAGTATCTCAGGACTTTTTTCGTGCCGTTTGTGCCTTTCGTGGTTGGTAAAAATCAATCGCACCACTCAGCAGGCAACCGGTAGCGTGTTTGCTGGGGATCCGGCTGGGAAGGGGCTCCTGTTTCAACCCGCAAAAGCAGTTTGATTTCCACCAGAAACAGAAGTGTGCGATAGACCGTCGATCGCGCAACACGCCGCGGCGCTGATTTCACAATTCCACAAATCTCTTCGGCGGTGAACTCCTGGCCCTGACGAAACTGTTCGTAGATTTTTCGGACAATGATTAACCGTTCCCTGGTCGCCCTGCATCCCTTCTCTTCGTTGAGTCGGATCGCAAATTCTGCGACGTAACCTCGATTGCGGCGGATCATTTTTCCGCGGACCTCAGGTAAGGCTTGCCCTCTCTGAATAAACTCAGTCTGCGTACGGTCTCCAGTCGCTGTGACTCCGGACCCAGTCTGAGTACCTGGTTTTGCATCTCGATTGCTTTTTCGAACTGCCCGTTGGCGGCATAAGCGACCGCCATCGCGCCGTAATTCCCCCAAAACTTAGTTGGCTGCAGATCAAAGGCCCGCTGTGCGTGCTGGAGTGCTTTAGCTTTGTCGCGGAATTCTTCCTGCTCGCTGGCGGCGTAAATATAGGTCAGGTTGTTGTGTGCCAGCCAGTAGTCGGGGTCAATCTCCAGTGCCCGCTGGTAGTCGGCCAGGGCTGCCTTGTCGTCCTTGAGTGCTTCATGCGCCTGTCCCCGACTCATCAGCGCAGCCACCAGTTCCGGCTTTGACTTCAGAACGGCGTTGCAGATATCGATCGCCTCCTGGGGTTTCCCTTTCTGGAGCAGTTGAGAGGCTTTCTGCAGTTGCTGCCGGGCATAAGCATAGCCGGCATCCAGCTCGGAAGTCCGGCGATCGTTAATTTCAATATTTTTCGACCGCAGATGTTGCGCCGCCAGCATGCAGTTATATTTATTCGTGGCTGAAGAAGTCGCTGCAGACTGCAGATAGATGTTGGCCCACTTCTCCTCGCCATGTTGCTCTAACAATTTACCGGCAAAATAGTAGAAATTCGTAGGGCTCCCATCCTGGATCTGGACGAGCAGAGACTGGAACCGGTTGGCATTCCAGTCGATCTTCCCGGGGTTCTGCAGCAGGGTCTGAAAGAGATTGGCCAGCTCCGCTTTACCAAAATCCTTATTCCACATCCCGGCGATCTGTTTCAGCAGGTCGTCCCGCTGAGCGGGCAGCTCCAGTTCATCAGCCAGCAGGGCTGCATGCAACCCACAGTAGCCGTCGTTATACTTCTGAAGTGCAGACTGGAATGTGTCGAAAGCCTCGGATTTCAGCCCCTGGGTTAACTGCAGTACTCCCCGTTCCATGGACTGGGTATAGTTCCCGGAGGTCGGGTTGGCCAGAAGGTGCTCTTCCGCCAGTTCCAGGGCCTCTTCACGATCGCCAAAATCGGTCCGCACACACCAGAAATACCAGCCGGCGGCATTCGCTTCATAGCGCTTAGAGCAGTTTTCCATTAACTTTTCGGCAGCATCGAGTTGGCCGACTCCTTCCAGGTAGTGGGCGCCGCAGATCAGGCCCCAGGCGGAATAGGTTTTCGCTGCATCCATCGCATACGGCTTTGCCTCTTCCCATTTCCCCTCTCCCATATAATAGTAGGCAATCTTGCTGCGAATCTCGGCATTCTCCAGACCGGTGGTGGGGACCCGCAATGACTTTTTCATGATGTCCAGCCACTTCTCCATCTCGCCCCTGCGCATGTAGAGTTCCGCCAGGGATTCGTAGGTCTGAAAATCTTTGGTGAATTCCAGTCGGCGGAGCAGAATTTCTTCCGCTTTCTCATCGTTCAGTTCCCGCAGGTGCCGTTTCCCCATCGCGGACAGGATCTCAGGATTGTCGCCGTATTTTTTCACGATCTCCGCATGATGCTGATCTGCATAACCCTGGTTTGCGTCGATATTCAGAGAGACCGTCTGAGGCTGATGCGGGCTGATCTCCAGCATCAGCCGGGCGATATCCCCCAGCAGGTTTCTGCTGTACATCTTCTGCTTGACCAGAAATCGCTGGTATTGAAGCTGATCCTGAAAGATGCGGTCCAGGTTCGCGACGGCGGCAGCTTTGATTTTGGCGTAGTCCTCGTACTTCAGATAACCATAGCTGCCGGTGATCAGTTTCGCGGAAGAAAGTTCCAGTTCTGTCGGATCGTACGAGGCGCGCAGCTTCCGGTAGGTCTCCTGAACGTCAGCAGGGACGGAAGAATAAATCTTGATGTACGGGGCATAAGGATGATCGACCAGCAGAGGCTCTACCTCAGCGATATCATCGTCGGCACTTCTGCTGAGAAATTCGGTCAGAAAATAGAGCCGCCGACAGGCTTGCAGGTAAGAGACTTCCTGCAAAAGCTGCCCGAGTGCATTCACGGAAGGTTCCTGATCGTGGGCGATGGCGTTTTTCAGTTGCCTCGTAATCTGGTTCCGGAAGGGGAGCTTCGTTTTGACTTTGAAGAGAAACGCCATGTGGTCGTCGAGTGGTTCTTTGATTTCTGCAGGTAGATTGCCTGCCTGCAGTTTTTTATAGAGCTGCTCCCAGATCTGCTTCTGCCGCACTTCCGTGAGTTTACTGAGGTGCTGGAATGACTCGAGATCATTCAGTTGATCCAGGGCCCTGACGCAGGCCGGTTCTACCGCCAGTAGTTCTTCGGAGCGGGTTCCCGCTGCCTGCCCGTCCAGATCCGGGTCCGTCTGCATCGCCCTTAAGTAAACGGCCATGTATTGCAGGTTTTCGTCACGTGTTGCTTTCTGCAGCACCTCTGGTTGATAGAGACAGTAGGCTTCGATCAGTTCCAGCCAGTCCGGCAGTGGTCGTTTTGCGTCCTTGTCCTTAGCCGTTGATTGAACCGTTTTCAGATCGGCGATGGCACTCTGATGCCGGCCGACGAGTGTTCTGACGTAAGCACGATGTGCCAGGGACCAGGGAGAATCCTCACAGCGATTCGTCAGCCGTTCCGCGTACAGCAGAGCCCGGGCCTTGAAGACCTTATGCGCCGGGCTCTGGAGCCGTTCTGTCGGGCTGCCCAGGTTGGCATAGGCGCGGGCCAGCAGGGCCAGCCGTTCGGGAGATTCGCCCTCGGCTGCGATTGCGGCGTGCATGTCCTGGGCGACGGTGTACTGCGAGATAAAGCTCCACTCTTTGATCTGCTTCGCTGTCTTTTCCGGAATGGAGGATTCTTCCTTCCACTCGGCAGCCTTGCCTGAAAAGCCCGCTTCTTTGAGCGCGTCAACAAAGCCGTCCCGCGAGAGAGCTTCCGACTGTTCCACCAGTGCCTCAAAGGCAAACTCTTCGGGCAGCGTGAACGGTTCCGAATTCCAGCGGTAGGGCAGTTCGGTTTTGTACGGCAAAATCAAATCGATCGAGACTTCGCGGTTGCGATTGATATGTGTGATCAGCTGAATGGGGAACCGTTCCGGATTTTCTACCAGCTTGACATCCCCCCGTAGTGAGGTGTCGCGGGTTTTTCGCCCGAGTCCGTCCCGCCCGCCGATCAGCAGCGCCTGGCGTACGACTTCCCGGGTGAGGATTCCCTGCAACTCGTCGACCTGTGAATCGAGTTGTTCTGTGGACAACACCACTTCATCTTTGAGTTCCCGGTCCAGTCCTTTGTCCGGCAGTGACAACTGATGAGCGGCGATCGGCGGTTTGTTCGGCTGTTTCTGATTCTGTGGTGCAGCGATCTCAGGCGGGGCATCGCCTGCGGGATCGGCTTCTGTCTTCAGTCCGAGGACGATATCTTCATCATCGGTTGTCAACTGGAGGTCGTACGTGCGAAACAGGCTGAACCAGTGATACTGCAGACGCTTCCCCCGATCTGTCAGCTCTTCTTTGCCCAGGGGAAATCCGCTGACCATTGTTCTGGCTTCATCGAGCGGAAAGGGGGCGCCGTTCTGCTGGTCGGAAAGTTCAATCCGTTCCTGCAGCGCTGCCAGGGTTTTGCTGTAACCCGAGCGCGCGTTCCATTCGATCAGAACGACCAGCAGGGCCACCGCGATCAGGCCCCAGACGAGCGCTCGCTCGATGGGTGAGCGTTTTTTCTTTGGTCCGGATGGGCCTGGTTCAGGTGTGGCATCGGAAGAGTTGGTACGTGATTCTGCGTCCGTCATGGATCCGCTCCGCAGGGATGTTGTCTGTGAACAACAGGTGAGAAAGGAATTTGCCGTGAGTGCTCGGCTGTCTACCTGTACTCCATCCTAGCGTGTCGGGAATCGTTGTTCCAGAAGATTTCGAAGAATTGTTAATTAACTTTTCTGGATTCGAAGCAACCCGTAAAAATTGAGTCTGATGTGACCACAAATAGAAGATCATGCCGACAGGCAGGTATCGGTGCTGCAACAGAAACAGGCCTGGTCTCCGTTGTTTTCAGAGACCAGGCCTGTGATGATTACCGGTGATGCACTTACGAATTAATAAGTCGTCGCATTTTCTTTCGAGACGTAGTAAATGCAGAGCAGGCTGTTGCGAATTCCCGATTCGCCTTCCAACGGTTCGCGGCCGTGCCAGCTCTTTTTGCGAACCGTGTTGATCACCGAAAACGCAAAGGCACTGTTCGGCTCAAACGGATACTGTTTCACGTTTTCGAAACCGCGGAATCCCTTTGGGCGATTCAAAAGAAATTTCGGCGACAGGTTTCGCTTGTAAATCATGGTTCCCAGATCCAGCTGCGAACGATCGCGAGGCAGGGCAATCTGAAACGTGATAATTTTCTTGCGGGTGTCCGGATGCGGCGTGATGAAGTAGCCCGGCTTTTCACGCATCAGACTCAACCGGGGAAAGCCTTCAATTTGATTCACATCCTGCGGATCGACACCAAACCGGTAGCCAATGCCCGCACTGAGGCGGTTAAAGACCGCTTTTTTCAGCTCAGGCGCATTCATCGCATTGCGAATGCCTGTCCAGAGTTCGTTACGTCGACCGGTCAGATGCTCATTGATGTTCTCTGCTGACAGCTGATATTCAAAACGATTGGATTCGCCGTTCTCCATGATATGACGTCTGCCCATCGTGGTATAATCAGATTCATCCGGCAGCAGATCAATCAGATCTGCATAAACATCCTGGGGAAAAATGTCGCGCACGCTGATATGAGGATAGGGATCATCACACGGATCGACGGCACTCAGTCGGTTGATCATGTGCGATAAAACATGCTGCGTAATTTGCGAACTGGCGGGCGGGGTTGCAAGCTCCATCGGAGTCTCTACTTTCTGGTTCTGACCCTCAAGGATCAGAAAAATATCGGGGGGTTAACGCGAACAGATCCTAGCTTAGAGAGCAGGGGAGTGAATGCAGAGAGGAAACAGATTGATGCATGCTGCTTCCTGGAAGGTTGATGAATCCATTCACTGTGTCGCAACAAAATGACCTGTTGCGAAGGCTCGCCATCCGGGACTGTCTGGAATTCGAGGGCTGATCTTAAATCATTTAACAGAAATCATAAATAGCAATCAGCGATTAAAATCAGGCGCGCAAATTACATCAACATTTTCCTGTCGTTCCTGATGAAAACAGCTTCAATCAAGTTCAAAATAGTGAGACATGGGTTTTCTTTGATGTGAAGGTTTGAGCTGTCACCAGGAATGATCGGGCATCGTTTCAGTCTCAGCTCCCGTCAGATCCTTTCGTATGTGATATCATTTCTGGTACTGTTTCAGGTTTCTGACTGCAGGCCGGCAATTCTCATAATATACTTTCGCGGAGGGAACCATGCACGAGTTCATCGCTCAAGACAATCTGCAGGCGATCCGCGAGGCAGTCCAGCGCGATCCCCGGTCCGTCAATCAGTTGAATGAATCGGGCTGGCCTCCCCTCTACACGGCGGCCCTGTATCGCAACCAGCCGATCATTGATTTTCTTCTGGAGCAGCAGGCCACCGTCGATATCTTTGCCTGTATCTACCTCGGACTGTCAGACCGGGCAGAACATTTACTGAAGGCGAATCCGGATCTGGTTCACCAGACCACTCCCGACAAGCTGACACCCCTGCACTGGGCTGCCCGAACGGGGAACTGCGATCTGACTCGCCTGTTGTTGTGTTACGGTGCGGATGTGAATGCCGTCGATGAGAATGGGGGGACCTGTCTGATGGAAGCCAGCCATCCCGGTCCCTGGAAATCGGAGCCTGCAGAAGAGGTCATTCAACTGCTGCTCGATCACGGGGCGCAAGTCGATCTGTTCCAGGCCGCTGCGCTGGGGAAAACCAGTCTCCTCAGTGCGCTCCTCGATCAGGATCCGAGTCTGCTCGACAGTCTGGATCCACAGGGGAAAACAGCCCTGTATCGCGCGGCTCAGAATAATCAACTGGCGGCAGTACAACTTCTGGTGGAACGGGGGGCGAATCTGAATCGGTCCGATCCCACAGGCATTGCTGCTTTACATCGCACCTCTCAAGAATGCAGTGATGAACTGATCCAATATCTGATCGATCAGGGGGCCGAGGCGCATCTCTGTTGTCACGTCGCCTGTGGTGACGAAGCGGGGACACGCCGGAAGCTGGCTCAGAATCCGGCTGCAGTCCACGAACTGCTTTACGAATTCAATGCGGTCGGATACGCAATTCACTGCTGGCAACTGGGAACGCTGCGAATTCTGTTACACCACGGAGGAAAACTCTCCACGGAAGACCAGCAGCAGATTCTCCGCATCAGTGACAACGATCAGAGCCTGCTCGATGAACTCATGGCCCTGCAGGAGAAAAAGGGCGCATGAGGTTCGATCCATTCAGGTCAAGTTTCGTGTCGTTCGTGTTTTTCGTGGTAGAATAAATCCCAGACTGATTTGTGCCCGAAGTATTTTGCCCGCATCACACTCCTGCTACCATAGTGGATATGTTGTTCTATTCAAGCTCGCAATGATCTCTCTCCAACCAGAGGAACTTCCATGATCCGTCTGCTGCAACGCGTCTGCTGTTTCTTAGTGGTTCTGCTGGTTTTTCTGAGCAGCTCTGCTCCCAGACTCACTGCCGCCGAGCGTCCCTGGAACGTCGTCTTCTTTCTCGTCGATGACCTCGGCTGGACCGATCTGGCCTGCTACGGTAGTGATTACTATCAGACTCCCAACATTGATCGTCTGGCTGCCGAGGGGATGAAGTTCACGCAGAACTATTCCGCCTGTAATGCCTGTTCTCCGACCCGCGGTGCCCTGATGACCGGCATGTATCCCGCCCGCACTCACCTGACCGACTGGATTCCCGGCTGGGCAAAACAGTACCGCGACTTTCCTCTCAAACCGCCCGAATGGCAGCAGCACCTCGCACAGAAATATACGACGCTCCCCGAAGCACTGCACGAGGCCGGCTATAAAACGATGCACGTCGGTAAATGGCATCTGGGCGGACCGGGCAATCTACCCGAGGACCACGGATTCAATGTTAACATCAGTGGCACCAATCGGGGACTCCCCCGCAGCTATCACTTCCCCTATGGTGGCGATGCCCTGAAGTGGGACAGCCGACTGACTGAGGAGCAGCGCGCAGGCCGCTACCTGACCGATCGCCTCACCGACGAAGCCGTGACCCTCATCAGTGAGCAGAAGGACAATCCGTTTTTTCTCTATTTCGCTTTCTACTCGGTACACGCTCCGATTCAGGGACGTCCCGATCTGGCACAGAAATTCAGACAACTCCCTAAAGGCAAGCACCACAAAAATCCCGAATACGCGGCCATGGTGCATTCTGTTGATATCGCCATCGGTCGCGTCCGTGCCCAGTTGGAGCAGAGTGGCATCGCTGATCGTACGCTGATTGTCTTCACCTCTGATAATGGTGGCGTCTGTCGCAGGACCAGCAGCAACATTCCCTTGAAAGGAGAAAAAGGGCAGCACTGGGAAGGAGGCACGCGTGTGCCTGCGATCGTGTTCTGGCCCGGTGTTACGCAGCCCGGCTCCGTCTGCAAAACGCCCACGATCACGATGGACTTCTACCCCACCATTCTGGAAATCACCGGGGTACAGGGCAACGCCGCCCACAATCGGGACGTCGATGGCATCTCGCTGGTTCCTCTGCTTAAAAATCCTCAGGTAGCTCTCAACCGCGAGGCCCTCTACTGGCACTACCCGCATTACAACGTCTTTATCGGCATTCCTTACAGCGCCGTTCGTGCAGGGGATTACAAGCTGATCCACTACTACGAAGATGGACACAACGAACTCTACGATCTGGCACACGACCTGGGCGAGACGCAGGATCTGTCCGCAGCACAGCCGGAACTCACAGCCCGTCTTGAAAAACAGCTGCAGACCCACCTCCAACAGGTGGGAGCACAAATGCCTGTTCCCAATCCTGCTTTCAAAGCGAAAAAACAGTGACCCGCGATCACTTCGTCCATCAGGGATTTCCCCATTGGATCGCGGTGGTTCTGCTGCTTGACCACCACTATCAAGCAGTCGATAATAAGCAGACTAATGAGTAGAACTACCAGTTGCCCGCCTGAGCCTGAAACGTCAAACTGACGAAATCACAGCATTTACTGCGGCGCATTTTCTACCGAAACCGGTTCGAAAACTGAGGATGAACTGCCATGCGTTTCCAGCGATTCGTGTCTGTGTTGTTATTTCTCCTGGTTCTGTTAACTTTTGTGACTCCAGCTGCCTTCGCACAGGCACCCCGGAATGTCTACGAGTGGACGCCGGAAAAAGTGCTTCAGCGGGCCTGGCTGGCAGAACGCGATGAACTGGCCGCGAATGTCTATGTGCATTCTCCCGAGCGTGGTTATGTCCAGACGGGACGGGGGAACTATTGCCTGCCGGTAACGGATCTGGTGATCAACGCCACGACCACCGAACTCCGCATCGAACGCCTCTATACCAGCGATTCCCGGTTTCGCGGTCGCTTCGGGCTGGGCTGGCACAGCAGTCTCGATGCCTCGTTGAGCGTGGGCAAGAATAACATCGTCGAAGTCAATATCGGGGGGATTCCCTACCGGTTCCAGATCGACCCCGCGAATCCGACTCTCATCAAACCGTTGCAGACATCCACCGCCAGTCTGACGAAAGCAGCTGATGGCTCGTTTTTATTTACCGCACCGGAAGGCATCTGGGATTTCACAGCCAGCGGTCAACTCCGCACCTGGCAGAAGCAGGGGACGATATTCTCTTTCAGCTACCAGGGGAATCAACTCACACAGATTCGGGCCGGCGACAAAGTACTGCTTGAGGTCACAACGAATCCGCAGGGACAGATTACACAACTGATCGATGATGACAGCCGCACACAACAATATCAGTACGATTCCGCCGGGCACCTCCAGCAGGTCAAAAACTATGATCGGACTTCCGAAGTGTATCAGTTCGATACGGCAGGTCATCTTTCCGAAATCCGCTTTCGTAACGGCAGTAAAATGACCATGGCCTGGGATTCCCAGGGACATCTGCTGGAGATGAAAGGCCCCGGTTTGAAGCGTTCTGCGTTTGCGTTTCGACAGACGAAGGGGAGTCGCGAAATGATCGTGACTCTGCCCGGCGAAATAGAAGCGCCACAGATCAATGATTTTTCACAACCGCTGTCTGTTCCTGAAACACCTGAGCCCCCGCGTTCCCTGCCCGAGCCACTTCCCGTACCGGAACCTGTCGCCCAGCCGCAGACGGAAGAAACAAAAGAAGAAACGATCTTCTACAACGCCAACGATCAGGGCGTTCTGCCACAGCCCACCCAGCCGACGCAGTTCACGCTCAAGACCCCCATCCGCCTGACCTACATGATGAATTATCACTGGACGCAGAATAATGAAGGCACGCCCGGCACCATTGCGCTGAAGCACGAAAACGGCACCACGTATGGCCCCTGGCAGACGCACGCTCCCCGAGAGGGAGGGCGTCCCAATAATGCCATCTGGGAATGCGCGCCCAATGTTCTGCTGATTAAGGGGACCTACACCGTGCTCGACAGTCAGCCGGAAACCTGGGCACAAAACCAGGGAACCGGCGGCAGGGGGATCACCGAGATTCGCGGGATTAAACTCAAAGCCAATCGGCTGGTTCCCGCCCTCGATCCGACCGGCCGATGGTATCAGCACGGCGAAAATGACTATCGCTTCCTGCTGCCTCCCGGCTGGCATGTTGAGGAAAACTCTCGCAATAAAGTCCAGGATGACATCTTCGATACGGTGGTCAACCGGGATCGTTCACTCGTCCTCATCTGCTGGAAAGGGCATGAAGACGTCAAGGACGCCCAAACCGCGCTGCAGCAGTATGTCAAAGAGAAGGAGCAGGAAGTCAAACAGAATCCACAGATCGCACCCACTGTGGGTTCCCGTTACTATCAGCTTGTCAGTGTTCCGGCGGCCCGCGTCGGTTATTACCTGCCTGGACGCAAAAGTGCCGTGTTCCGGATTTCGTTTGTCAGTAACAACAGGCGGCACGTGATCAACGTCATCAAAACAGGTTCAGCCCGTCTGGATGAGCCCTCGCCCGAACTGGCATCCCTGTTTAACTCTTTTGAGTTTCATCGACCGCAGCCGGTCAAACCAGCTGCGCCAAAACCACCTCTGCCAGCCCCTCCAGTAGTGGAACCCCTGCCGCAACCCGATTTGACTCCCCCACCGGTTTCACCGGCAACACCGACTCAGGCACCGGCACTGGCCGCAGCGACGCTCTCCTGGAAGTATGATGACAAAGTACATAGCGTCGAAATGATTGACTTCGAAGAGAACGCGACAAAAAAATATTACGACCCCACCGGCAAACTGATTCGTTATGTCCGCCCTGATCAATCTCAGATGACGTTCGCTTACGACATGCAGGGCCGGCTCATCAGCAAAACCCGCTACGACAAAACACAGGAGCAGTATACGTACGATGGAACATCAGATCGCCTGGCCTCTGTTTCCGGTCATCTTGGCAAAGTCTCGATTCAGTATAATGCCCAGGGACTGATTCAGGAATTCGTCGATGCACACGGCGTCTCTTCCCGTTACGATTACGATCCTCAAAACCAGCTGAACGGGATTCAGCGTTCTGATGGCGAGTCGGTGGCGTTTGCCTTCGACAGCAAGGGCGATCTCCAGCAGATGACCTTCGACGGCAAAGACGCACTCCAGTTCAGCACCTCAGACAATGGACTCTCCCGGACTCTCCGCGAATCGGATGGGGCGTCAGAATCCTTTGAGTTTAACACCAGGGGACAACTGCGTCGCGCAACAGATGCTCTGGGGGAAACGGATACGTTCCAGTACGGCCCGGGCGGACAGATGACTTCTTACACTAACGCCCTCGGTCAGACCGCACGCTATGGCCATGACAGTGCCGGAAATATCCGTGTCGTCACTCTTCCTGGTGTGCAGGATAAGGTGCTCTTTTCCTACACGAAAGCCGGACTTCCCGAGGCGGTCACGCTACCCGGCGACCACAAATACCAGTTCGAATTCAATCCGTTCGGCAGAATGACAAAAACGACCGATCCGCTCGGCCGCAGTTTCGGCTACGAATACAATCGGCTCCAGCAGCTCTCGAAAATGACCTTTCCGGACGGCACCGCACGCAACCTGGTCTATGATGCTGCCGGTCGTCTGGTCTCGGATCAGCGGAGTAATGATCCCGCCACCTCGTATCGATATGATGATCGGGATCGTCTGGTCGAGGTCACATCCGGAACGGGTTCGGTTCGTTATGAATATGACGATTACGATCGACCGGTGCGGGTTGTCGATCTCTGGTCGGGCCAATTGACCTCGCTCCAGTACAATCAACGCGGGCGCCTGATTCAGTTGAATGATTCCTTCCGCGGGCGAACCAGTTATCAGTACGACGAATCAGGTCGTGTGACTACAGTGCGGAATACGCAGGGGCAGCAGGTCGAATTCTCGTATGCCAACACAGAATTCCCAACCGAGCGCCGTCAGTTGGGAGGCGAAACGGTACGCTATGAATACGATCTGCTTGGACAGCTCAAACGGGAAGATTCCACGGTCACCGGCACCAAACGCTACGACTATGATGCCCTCAACCGTCTGAAAGAGGAGATGACTCCCACTCGGGGCACGCGGCGTTACGAATACAGTCCCGCTGGTAGCCTGACTCGCGTACAGGCAGGTCTGAGCGAGTATCGCTATGAGTACGATCCGACAGACAACCTGACGGTCATCAATGCTCCCGGCGGAGGACAGACCCGGTTTGAATACGACGATGTCGGTCGCGTCTTGAGTCGTACCAATGCCCAGGGACAACGCCGCCAGTATCGCTGGAATGCCGCCGATCAGCTCGAAGTACTCACACTTGAGGATGGCAAACAGCTTACTTACAAGTACGGTGAACGAAGGAAACCGGTGCAGATCGCCGAGGGACAGAACGTCATTCGTTCCCATGAATACAACGCACAGGGGCTGCCCGTCACCAGTACGGTCAAGGACCAGCGTTATCGCTATCTCTATGACCGGTCGGGAAAACTGCTTGAAACGCGCAATGACACACAGCGCACCTCGGTCGGTTACACTTACGGAAACGGGGATCGCGTCTCGACCGTCCTGCTCCCCGAAGGAAAATCGCTCAACTACCGCTACGATGCCGATGCCCGACTGACTGAAGTTGCTGGCCCCGCAGGCGCAGAGGTCCGCATTGAATACGACGACCTCGGTCGTCGCAAAGCCCTCCTCACCGGTAGTACGGCCCGGATTGAGTATGCCTATCATCCCAATGGCCTGTTGCAGCGAATTGAATGCAAGCAGAACGACGGTAAACTGATCTACCAGGCTGCCTATGATTATGACTCTGCCGGCCGCATCATCCGGGCGGTCCTGCAGGACAAGACCTTTACTTATGCCTACGATACCCAGGGGCGCCTGAGTGAAACCGTCTATCCCGATGGTCGTCGCGAGTCGTATGAGTACGATCTGGCCGGCAATCTGAAACAACGGGGCACAGAAGAACGCAAGTTCAACAGAATGAATCAACTGCTCAATGCCGGAGAGACGACACTGCAGTACAGCCTTACCGGCAATCTGATCAGTCGTTCGAACCCAAAGGGGGCAACACGCTACGAATATGATGCGCTCGATTTACTGCAACGCGTCGATCTGCAGAACAGCAAATCCATCGAGTACGCTTACGATCCCGATGGACTGCTCGCTTCGCGGAATATTGCCGGCAAGTCGACGCAGTTTCTGCAGGACCGCAAAAACATCGTCGGCGAACTGACCGACGGCAAACTGGATCGTGTCTATCTCAACGGAGACGACCTGGATCAGCGGTTCGGGCAGGTTATCGGCGACGAACAGTATTACTTCATCACCGCCCCCGATCATTCTGTTCTCGCGGTAATCAACCAGAAAGGCGAACTCGTTAACAGCTATACTTATTCTCCCTGCGGTGAAGTCAACGTCATCGAAGAGCAGGTGCCGAATCGCTTCTTCGCCAAAGGACGCTATCTCGATCGGGAGACGGGACTCTATCATTATCGCAGCCGCTGGTATGATGCCGCCCTGTCTGTTTTCATTTCTGCAGATACGGAAGTGGGAACACTTGCCGATCCGGTGACCCAGAACGCCTATCTGTATCTGAACGGCGAACCCGTCAATCAGATCGACCCCGAAGGTACAAACGGCATCCCCGCTCCCGGTACGGTCGGCGCTGACTGGCTGAAAAACCTTCCGTTTCATAAGTATGACTCATCAACTCCATTGCACTTTTCTCCCAAGATGCCCGTTAACCAGTGGCTTACTAAAGGAATGAGGCACCATTTCGAGCAGATAGAGGCGATTCATCAAGAAAATAAAATGCTTAAGCTGAGTAGCCTGCCTGCGGCAAGTGGCGCTTCAGCGACTGTGGGAGCGATGAACGCCGAACAGCAGGCTGCGTATCAGTCACTGAGAGCCGCCGGCTTTCCCAGCCGCATGACCAGATTGGGCAGACTTCGTTTACTCGGCAGTCGCGCAGCCCCCTGGTTGGGGAAGGGGCTCATCATCTATGGGGTCGGCAATAGTATGTATAACATTTATCAGGCCAAAGATCATGTCGATCAGACCAAGCGGGAAGTCAGTGTCTGGGGAGCGGTCTGGGTTGGAGCCAAAATCGGTGGTGCGTGGGGCGCAACCGCCGGCGGGATCGGTGCTGTTCCCGGTTCCATCATCGGGGCCATTACCGGCTATCTCGGTTCCAAGCTGGTGACCGATCCTGAAATCCTGTTTGACGACGATCCTGAGCTGACTGGTGAGAATCAGATCTATATAGTTCCCATCCCGGGGAAAAAAGGTGAACCCAAGCGGGAAGTCTTTGTGGAGTTCATGTTGACCGGCGAAGAAGAAAAAATGGCCGCCAAGGTGACTCTCCATTTGCCCATTACAGCCAAAGATGCGGCCAAGTTTAAACAGGAGTTTGGCATCGGCCGTAAACTGACCTTTTTCGCTGAAAAAGCAGAAGACGGCTACTATGTGATTGAAGATGAACGCTTCAAAGAAGCCATACGCAAGTTATATACAGGGATCGCCAAGATTGGGGTGGCTGTGGGAATGGGTTTCGCCGAAGGATTTGGCGGGCTGGTGGTACCGGGTGGCGCTGACAAAGCAGAGGCACAGAAAAAGATCGATGCTGCCATTGCCGGTATCCGAGTTACCGTTCATGAAGCCCAGATCTGGATAAAACCAGAGCCGAAGAAAGAAAAACTGAGCGGATCTATTAATCTCGATGTCACTCTCGAAATCCCCGGTCAGAAGACGAGTCGCAAAACTTCAGAGAGTGAATTCCAGGGGAGACTTGCCAAACCTCAGTAGCCAGGTCTGATGATTCAACACGATTGAAAGCTTTCTAAGTCACTCTCTGCGCAGAGCTTACTGCTTTCTGTTGAGTCCGCTTCCCGTTTTTTCAAAAAATACGGTAACATACTCCCGGATATTTCGCTCTGACATGCAGAGGGAACGACAGCGGGCCTGTCTTTGTTCCTGGAATCCCAACAGCTGTCACAACAATTCGAAGGAGAGTGTGCGACCATGTGTAATAACTGTAATCTGAATCTCGATACGGAGCGGACAGACGACTTCGGTCAAAAACTGCTGCAGATCGTCAATCATAGTGGCCTGTCGCTGATGATCTCGATCGGCCACCGGGCGCGTCTGTTCGACATCATGAGCGAAATGGAACACGCCACGAGCAGTCAGATCGCTGAACAGGCCGGCCTGAATGAACGCTATGTCCGCGAATGGCTGGGGGCCATGGTCACCGGAGGTATCATTGAATACGACCCGGTTCTGAAAACATATTTTCTGCCCCCCGAACACGCGGCACTGCTGACACGAGCCGCTGGTCCCAACAACTTTGCGACCACGATGCAGTGGTTTTCTCTGTTGGGAACGGTCGAAGACAAAATCGTGAACTGTTTCCAGGAAGGGGGCGGCGTTCCCTATTCCGAGTTTGCCCGCTTCCATGAAGTGATGGCCGAAGACAGTTACAACACCGTGGTCTGCGGCCTCTTCGAGCATATTCTCCCCCTGGCCCCCGGTCTGGAAGAAAAGTTAAAGTCCGGTATCGACGTGCTGGATATTGGCTGTGGCAGTGGTCTGGCACTCATTGAAATGGCCGCTGCATTTCCCGAAAGTCGCTTCACAGGCTATGACATCTCCGAGGAATCGATCGGCCGGGCGCAGGCGTCCGCAGCCGAACGGGGACTGACAAATATCACTTTCCAGGTGCAGGACGTTTCTCAGATCAATCAACCGGAGGCGTTTGATGTGATCACAGCGTTTGATGTGATCCACGATCAGGCACAGCCGGCAGAGGTGCTCAACCAGGTCAATGCGGCACTCAAACCGGGCGGTCAATTCCTGATGCAGGACATCGCTGCCTCCAGCCATGTGGAGAAAAATCTGGACAATCCACTGGCGCCGATGTTCTACACGATTTCCACCATGCACTGTATGACCGTTTCCCTCGCGCAGGGTGGAGCGGGGCTGGGAACCTGCTGGGGGAAAGAACTCGCCTGTGAGATGTTGCAGACTGCTGGTTTCGAGAAAGTGGATGTACAGGAACTGCCTCACGACATCATGAATTATTTCTATACGACGACGAAGGCGGCGTGAGCCTTTCATCGCTTCAGCGTGTCCTCTCCGATAGCCGAAACGAGTCTGTTTCGGCGATCGGTTTTTTTTCGCGCCTCAGCTGAATCTGTTGATCTGATTGATCTTACAGAGGACAGAAGGAAAAAGTGGACAAACCTGTATGGTATGGTTTGGGTTTGTGACGATTTTGACTATAATTCCGGTAGAGAAAGTTGCTTGAGGACATTCCTGGGGAAAATCTCAAGAATCACGCAAGAATGTGCTATTTCAAGGCTTTCCCTGTGGTGAATTTGGTGTAAAAATGCCGATTATAAGGAATAATTCTATTTCATTGTGTTTACCGTTTGACGGAGCGATGGTGAACGGTCAGTGAGAAGATACATGGAAGTCTGAAGCCGAGCTTCGGTCCCGGACAGGGATTGAATCGAATTCGCTTGCCAGACCAAATGATTCATTTAATTGTGAAAACCAAGTGTGAAATACTCCTGCGTCTTTCCCTCCTAAACAGGGTCATGCTCAACCAGGCCCGAATCATGTCTGAGAGACCACATCGCGTTTTCCATGGTTTCATATTTTCAGTGATGGGCTGTCTGGTTTTGCGTTATAAGAAAACAGGGCCAGACCGAAAAAATGGATTTGCAATCGAGAGACAGCTGTCATTTCAACAGACGGCCGTCGCGATCAGCAACATAACCAACACAGCAACAAACAAACTTTCAAAACAACTTTCTTTCAACTGAAACAGTCTCGTCTCAAGCAGGGGCAGACTGCCGGGGAGTAACAAGCAGAATGGCGACCACAGACGTGTCTGGTGCTAATGGCAAAATCAGCGAACAACTGGATGCCGTTGTTATCCGTTTTTGTGGAGATAGTGGTGATGGGATGCAGCTGGCCGGCACGCAGTTTACAAACGTGTCTGCCGTCTTCGGTAATGATGTGAGTACATTGCCGGACTTCCCCGCGGAGATTCGCGCACCCGCCGGAACTCTGGGAGGCGTGAGTGGTTTCCAGATCTGCTTCTCCAGTTCCGATATTTACACACCAGGTGACGAAGTCGATACCCTGGTTGCCATGAACCCCGCTGCTCTCAAGACCAACCTTGCCGACCTCAAGCGGGGTGGCACACTGATCGTCAACAAAGACGCGTTCGAGAAAAGCAACCTCTCCAAGGCCGGCTACGAGAGCAATCCGCTGGATGACGAAGAAGCACTGGCTGCCTACCAGGTTCAGAAAGTGCCGATGACCAGCCTGACCCGCGATGCCGTCGCGGAACTGGGACTTTCGCCCCGTGAAGCAGAACGTTGCAAAAACTTCTTCGCGATGGGCCTGGTCTACTGGCTCTATCAGCGGGATGCCAGCCCCACTGAAGAATGGGTGAAGAGCAAGTTCGCCAAGAAACCCGAACTGGTCGAAGCCAACCTCAAAGCACTTCAGGCAGGCTACAACTTCGGGATTACGACTGAAGCCATGACCGTGCACTACCGTGTCGATCCTGCGGAACTGCCGCCCGGCAAGTATCGCAAGGTGACCGGTAATGAAGCTCTCGCCTTCGGCTTTGTCACCGCAGCTAAGCTGGCCGACAAAAAGCTGTTTTACGGCGGCTATCCGATCACTCCCGCCAGTGATATTCTGCACGAGCTGTCCAAACTGAAAAACTTCAACGTAGTCACTTTCCAGGCGGAAGACGAAATTGCCGCGATCACCAGTGTGGTCGGTGCTTCTTACGCCGGCGACCTGGCAATCACCGCCAGCAGTGGCCCCGGGATCGCCCTCAAAGGCGAAGGCATGGGCCTGGCTGCAATCATGGAACTGCCCCTGGTCGTTGTCGATGTCCAGCGCGGCGGACCCAGTACCGGGCTGCCCACCAAAACAGAACAGTCCGACCTCTATATGTGCATGTTCGGCCGTAACGGCGACTGCCCGATGCCGCTGGTCGCACCCGCTTCACCAGCCGACTGTTTCCACATGGCGCAGGAAGCGATGCGGATTGCCGTCGAATTCATGACGCCCGTACTGCTGCTCAGCGACGGTTACATTGCCAACGGGGCCGAGCCCTGGCAGATTCCGGAAATTTCCTCGCTCAAGCCGATCAAAGTCTCGCACGAAAACAGGCAGAAGGATGGCGAGCAGTTCATGCCCTATCTGCGGAATGAACAGAAAGCCCGCCCCTGGGTCGTTCCCGGGACGCCTGGTTGTGAACACCGGGTCGGCGGTCTGGAAAAATCCGATGTGACCGGGAACGTGGATTACTCTCCCGAGAACCATCAGTTCATGACCACTTTGCGGGCCAACAAAATCGCCGGCATTGCCGACCACATTCCTGAACAGGAAGTCGAAGGCCCCGAGTCCGGCGACCTGCTCGTGATCAGCTGGGGCGGAACCTATGGTGCCGTTCGCACCGCCGTCAAACAGTCGATTCAGGAAGGGCTCTCCGTAGCACACGCTCACTTGCGGTATCTGAATCCGTTCCCCAAAAACCTGGGAGATGTGATCAAGAACTACAAGAAAGTCCTGATTCCGGAACTCAATACCGGACAGCTGCGAATGATCATTCGCGGCACTTTTCTGGCAGATGCCGTTGGTCTGAACAAGGTCCAGGGAAAACCGTTCCTGATCAGCGAAGTCAAACAGAAGATCAGAGAAGTGATCGAAGAAAAATAAACCATCGTTTTTCACAGACCAACAGAGAAATTATTTTAGAAACGATTGATTGCGTTTAAGGATAAAAAAATGAGTGTAGACACCTCGCTACCTGTCCTCTCGCCCAAAGATTTTGCCAGTGACCAGGAAATCCGCTGGTGCCCGCGCTGCGGCGACTACTCGATTCTCGCCCAGATGAAAAAGGTTCTGCCGACCCTGGGAATCCCCAAGGAAAAATTCGTATTCGTGTCCGGCATCGGCTGCTCCAGCCGCTTCCCGTATTACATGGATACGTACGGCATGCACAGTATTCACGGTCGGGCCCCGGCAGTTGCGACAGGCGTGAAACTCGCGAATCCCGATCTGCAGGTCTGGGTCATCACCGGTGATGGCGATTCGCTCTCCATCGGCGGTAACCACTTCATGCACGTCCTGCGTCGGAATGTCGATGTGAAAGTCATCCTGTTCAACAACCAGATTTATGGTCTGACCAAAGGACAGTACTCACCGACCAGTCCTACGGGAACTAAAACCAAAAGTACTCCCTTCGGATCGGTGGACCGCCCTCTGAATCCGTTGTCGGTTGCCATCGGTGCCCGCGCTACGTTTGCCGCCCGCTCGGTCGACGTCGATATCAAGCATCTTTGCAGCGTGCTCGAACGGGCTGCCAGCCACAAGGGAACCGCCTTTGTAGAGGTCTACCAGGACTGTAACGTCTTCAACAGCGGCGCATTCGCGTTTGCATCGAAGAAAGGCGAGAAGGAAGAAAACGTGATCTACCTCGAGCACGGCAAGCCGCTGATCTTCGGCAAAGATCGCGATAAGGGAATCCGGCTCAACAGCCACGATCAGCCCGAAGTCGTCGAACTGGGCAAAGGTGTCACCGAAGACGATCTGCTCTTCCACGATGAAAAATCAGAAGACATGAACCTCGCGTTCCTGCTGGCCAGCATGCGGTATCCGGAAATGCCCGAACCCATGGGAGTCTTCCGCTGCGTCGAACAGCCGACCTACAACGAAGCCGTTTACAATCAGGTGGAATCCACCATCGAGAAAAACGGAGCAGGGGACCTCGAATCCCTGTTCAACACCGGGGATACCTGGACCGTGTAACCGGCTCGTGTCTGTCAAATCAAAAAGGCGTTACAGTTCCAGCTGTAACGCCTTTTCTTTTAGTCTCATGAAAGGGCCGGGCTATTCCCTGGAACCCTCTTCGCCAAATGAGAGTCGCATCTGGCGATTTTCGTTCGGATCCAGCTCCTTGAACAACAGGCTGGGCTGAATCCCTTTGTTGTTCTGATATTTGTCGCTGTTGTATTCGACAATCTCACCTTCCACGGTGTGGTAGATGATCTGGCAGATCGGAATGCCGGCATAAATGCGGACCGGCTGGGCCACGGTAATTTCCAGCGTCCAGTAGCCGCAGAATCCGATATCGCCCACACCAGCGGTGGCGTGAACAGAAATTCCCAACCGCCCGATCGAAGAGCGGCCCTCCAGCAGAGGCACCAGGTTATGCGTTTCTGTCCGCTCGGTGGTCCGTCCCAGGTACAACTGTCCGGGGTGCAGAACCATCCCTTCTTCCGGGATGACATATTTCCCCAGCCGGTTCGGGCGTGCCATGTCCAGCACGATTTCCTCGTAAACCATCAACTCGTTATGCAGACAGAGGTTATAGCTGTTGGGGTTCAGATATTTTTCATGGTAGGGCTCAATGATAATATCGGTTCCCAGGCGTTTCTTGATTTCTTTCCCGGTCAGGATCATCGGCGGCTCATTATGATGAAGGTTGAATAAAGACTCTGCATAATGGAACCATAAACCCCTGCGAACCGGCTTTCAACACTTCAGACCGACGTTTTCAGAATCTGCGACAAGTCGTCTTCATATCGTTACGGAAGCGAGCAGCTATTCCAGCGGTTTTAATCCAATCCGCGGACAGATTTTTAACAGGCTGCATTCCCTGCACCGTGGCTTGCGGGCCACGCAGGTCGCCCGGCCGTGCAGAATCACGCGATGCGAGAAGGCGATCCATTCCTTTTTGGGAAGCACTTCCATCAGATCGCGTTCGATGATCTCCGGATTTTTACTCGTGGTCAGCCCGAAAATGTTACAGATCCGCTTCACATGCGTGTCGACCACGACGCCGCTGGGGATATCAAAAGCGGTCCCCAGCACCACATTCGCGGTCTTGCGTCCTACGCCGGGCAGGGCGACCAGTTCCTTAAGCGTTTTGGGCACTTCGCCGTCGTGTTCTTCCATCAGCGCCTGTGCCATTTTGCGGATGTTGGTTGCTTTCGCGCGGAAAAAACCGAGCGGGTAGACGATTTTCTCCACGTCTGCCTGTTTGCTCGCCGCCAGCTTTGCTGCCGTCGGATATTTTTTAAACAGCGTCGGGGTGGTCGCATTCACCCGTTCGTCGGTGCACTGAGCGGACAGAATCGTGGCCACCAGCAGCTGAAACGGTGAATCGTGGATCAGGGCACATTCGGGTTCGGGGAACAGGCGGGCCAGGCCGCGCGCAATTTTGCGGGCATGTTTCTTTTTTGCATCAAGCGAGTCGGCATAACTGGAACCTGACTCAGCGGGTTTCTTTTTTTTAGCCATATTCTGAATGACAATTCCCAAACTGGAGTGCTACTCTGAGTGACATCGCTGGTCATCACCGGCGTGGATTTGATCTGGTCTCAGTATGCGGGACTTCGGATCGTTTTTCAATGTATCGACAGGAATTAGCAGATGGTGTCTGAGTCGCATTTGATTGAGCAACAGTTAGAGGCCCGTTCCGGTGTTGTGCCGGTACTGAGCCTGGAAGATTGTGTTCTGTTACCCCACGCTCTGCAATTGCTGAGAATTACGGCACCCCTCGATTGTCAGCTCGTCTCGGATGCCCTGGCGGCCGGCTCCCTCATCGCCATTGATTTGCATCAGGTCTGTCCGCAAACCGGAATGATCCAGCCGCCCGGAACGGAGATTCGTCCCGTCTGTCTGGCTTCCATCGTCTCTCCCTGTCAATTGGATTCGGGACACTATTCCCTGCTGCTGCGGGGGCTCAGTCGCGCCCGCGCTGTGACTCTGCTCAACTCCGATGCGCCTTATCGAACCGCGTTGCTGGAACTCAAACGCGATTACTATCCTGCGGAACCGGTCATTCACCGCGAGCATCGGCACCTGGAACTGATTGATCATTATTCGCGCATCTTTATGAATCACGTTTCTGAGCCCACCTATTTTCATCAGCTCCATCGCGAAATGGAACTGGGGGCTCTCTGCGATACGCTTGCCGGTTCGCTTCCGCTGGAATCTCCGCTGCAGAGACTCATCCTGGCAGAACAGGATGTCGATCAGCGGAGCGATCTCCTGTTGAGCTTTCTGAAGAGCATCCATCGTCAGCAGCAGCGTGATCCCGCAGCGGCGATTCCTTCCAATGCCTTCAGCCTGAACTGAAGTCAAGCGTGTTCCTGCGGCTCTTCTGCCTTGAAAAGCAAAATCGCTTGTGACCGCCCGGGGCCTCGCCTAAGATAAAGTCTGGTGAATTGACTTTATCTCCGATGTTTCTGAGCAGGAACCGACATCCATGAATATGCGCTTCGCTGGTCTCTTACAGGCTGCCTGTCTCTGTCTGACTGTGGCAGGATTCTTGACCAACCAATCACAGGCGGCAGAAACCACGCGGCCGAATATTCTGTTTTGTATTGCCGACGATGCCTCGTATCCGTATATGGGCGCGTATGGCTGTACCTGGGTCAAGACCCCCGCCTTTGATCGCGTGGCCCGCGAAGGGTTGCTGTTCACCAACGCCTATACTCCGAACGCCAAGTGTGCCCCTTCCCGGGCCTGCATTCTGACCGGTCGCAATTCCTGGCAGCTCAAAGAAGCCGGCAATCACATGGCTTTCTTCCCACCCGAATTCAAAACCTATGTCGAAGCCCTGGCGGAGCACGGCTATACCGTCGGGAAAACCGCCAAAGGCTGGGCACCCGGAGTTGCCGTCGATGCACAAGGCAAACGCCGCAATCTGGCCGGTCCCGCATTTAACAGCAAAAAACTCAAACCGCCCGCTACCGGCATCTCGCCCATTGATTACGCCGGTAACTTCGCGCAGTTTCTCGAGACCTGTCCCGAGGAAAAGTCCTGGTGCTTCTGGTATGGCGGTTTCGAACCACATCGCCGCTATGAATATGGATCCGGTGCGAAAAACGCCGGCAAGAAAATTACGGATATCGACCAGGTCCCCGCTTACTGGCCGGACAACGAAGTCATTCGCAATGACATGCTCGACTACGCCTACGAAGTTGAGCACTTCGATCATCATCTTGCCCGGATGCTGAAGCTCCTGGAACAGCGGGGGGAACTGGAAAACACGCTGGTGGTTGTCACCGCCGATAATGGTATGCCGTTTCCCCGTATCAAGGGGCAGGAATACGAACTCTCGAATCACCTCCCGCTGGCGATCATGTGGCCGGCCGGTATCAAGGCCCCCGGTCGCGTCATCAAAGATTACGTCAGCTTTATCGATTTCGCTCCGACGTTCATCGAAGTCGCGGGTCTCAAATGGGAACAGACCGGCATGCAGCCTGCGGCGGGACACAGCCTGACCGATATTTTCAACTCCACGAAATCAGGGCAGGTCAATCCGGCCCGCGATCATGTGCTCATCGGCAAAGAACGTCATGATATCGGACGTCCCCACGACCAGGGCTATCCGATTCGCGGCATCGTCAAAGGGGGCATGCTCTACCTGCGCAATTACGAGACGGGACGCTGGCCTGCCGGCAATCCCGAGACCGGCTACCTGAACTGTGACGGCAGTCCAACAAAAACCGCGATCCTGGATCTCCGTCGCGAAGGCAAACAGCAGCAGTTCTGGCAGCTTGCATTCGGGAAACGCTCCGCGGAGGAACTGTTTGCAATCGACAGCGATCAGGAGTGTATGCAGAATCTGGCGGACAATCCCCAATATCAGAAAGTCAAGCAGGAGTTGAAGCAACAGCTGGAAACGGAGCTCAAGGCGCAGCAGGACCCGCGGATGTCGGGTCAGGGGGGCGTCTTTGAAGCCTATCAGTATTCCGATCCCCGTACGCGTAGTTTCTATGAACGTTACATGAGGGGGGAACCGCTCAAAGCAGGCTGGGTCAACAAATCCGATTTTGAATCCGGTCCGCTCGATTGAGACAGTCGGTTCAGTCTTCGTCCTGTTTCGAACTGAGATACCCGGCGGAGGATTGAAAGTACTTCTCGCGGCGGCGCTGGGAGTCTGCAGAGAGATTGGACAGCCCCGCTTTCAGGTCTTCCAGATTCGCATTGCAGAAGCGACAGCCGGTCTGCTCCAGATGGAATTCGATATAACTCTGGAATTCCGGGGAGAGCGTTTCGAGCAGATACCCGCCCAACTGACTCCGGGTGGGGCAGCTCAAACGGTTCCGTCGCCAGATTTCGCCCACCGAATGAACGCCTTCATCACGCTGGCGGGACAGCTCCGCCAGCCGGACTCGCAGTCGGTCTGAATGACGCAAAGCCGCCTCAAGCTGCGACATCAGATCCGTCGACAGACTTTCATCAAGATACGACAGTAATTCCTGATCAGTAAAACTGCTTTCAGACATGCTACGCCCATCCTGAGGGGAACCGTAAAACTTAATCAACCGTTTCATTATGGACGATTGAATACTCGCTTTAAAGACTAGTCGGATAAACAGTTGTGAATTTCGCAGGAAACGGGAAACCGTTAATTTCTGAAGAAAGCTGCGTAGGGGAGATCGGGTATTTTATACAAAAAGTAAGCCGTGAAGCTGCTTTTCCAGTGCACAAACGGGTTTCTAGAGCCTAGATGGTTGTGGCTGAGAGGCTGGCTCGTTAGCATACCGTAAGTAATTGACGCGCTTAAGTTGCGCCTGGTGGCGCCTGAATGCTGTCACAGCTCCATTCTCTGATTGCCAGATCAGGTAACACCCTTCTTTCGGTCCTCTGAACACAGCAGGTTCCATTTTTACAGAGGGGAACTAGATTGAGAGTCGAGCGCGTGATGAATTTATGGTTCGTTTAAAAGAATTGAAGGAAATACAGTGGCTGCTCAAGCAAATGCCTTATCAATGGAAGAATTGAAGGAAAAAGGAAAAGTCCTTCGCCGTCTGATTATCAAAATGACGACCGAAGCTGGCAGTGGACACCCCAGCAGCAGTCTGTCTGCCGTCGAAGTGGTGAACGCTCTCTGGTTTGGCGGGTTCATGAAATATGATCCACAGAACCCCACCTGGGAAGCCCGCGACCGCTTCATCTTGAGTAAAGGCCACGCCGTTCCCGTGCTGTACGCCGCCATGGCAGAAGCCGGTTACTTCTCTACTGATGATGTCATGACGCTCCGCAAACTGGGCAGCCCCTTCGAAGGTCACCCGAACATGAAGCGTCTCCCCGGCATTGAAGCCTCCACCGGTTCACTGGGCCAGGGACTCTCACTGGGGATCGGCCAGGCTCTGGGAGCTCGTCTAAATAAGAATGGCGCCAACGTCTTCGTTGTCATCGGTGATGGTGAAATGGAGGAAGGCCAGGTCTGGGAAGCACTCGCCGCTGCCGAGAAATACAAGCTTGGCAATCTGACCGCGATCATCGACCAGAACGGCTACCAGCAGACCGGCGCTACCAAAGACGTGCTGGATATGGGTTCGTTCGAAGACAAGATCGCTGCCTTTGGCTGGCATACACAGACAATCAACGGCAACTGCCAGGAAACGGTAGTCGAAGCACTGGAAGCAGCCGCCAAGGTCACCGACCGGCCCAAAGCCATTATTTCACAGACCAAAAAAGGGTATGGCATTCTGCCCGTGCTGGAAGAAGCTGGCGATACCAACTACCACGGCAAGCCGCTCTCTCCCGAACTGGCAGAAAAAGCACTCGCCCTGCTCAGTTAGTACCCCTGCGGTTCCTGATCGCCCGGTGAACGTCCGGGCGAGATCAGGTTGCCGGCAGTTCGAATCAAACAATATCTACAGGCAATACACAGACAAAAGAGATAAAGCATTATGTATTTAGGTGAACTTAGTGGATTGAAAATCGGACAGGCCACCCGCGATGCGTTTGGCGATGCATTGAAAGAACTGGGTGAGCAGTTTCCGACTGTTGTGACTGTCGACGGTGACGTTGGAAACTCGACACGTACCGAAGTCTTTGCCAAGGCCCACCCCGATCGTGCCTTCAACGTCGGCATCGCTGAAAGCAACATGGTCAGCGTGGCCGGTGGTCTGGCTTCGACCGGACATATCCCCGTCGTGGCCAGCTTTGCGGCCTTCCTGATGTGCAACGCTTACGACCAGATCAGAATGTCGATCGCCTTCCCGGGCATGAATGTCAAAATGGTTGGTACGCACGCCGGGATTTCCATCGGTGAAGATGGTCCTTCGCAGATGGGGATCGAAGACGTGTCTCTGGCCTGCAGCCTCCCCGGCGTTGTCGTGATGGTGACTGCCGATGCGGTTTCCACCAAAGCGGCAACCAAAGCCATGTTGGAATACGAAGGTCCCGTCTACCTGCGTCTGGGACGTCCCGGCGTTTCTGAGATCTATACCGACAGCGACAGCTTCGAAATCGGCAAAGCCAATACCGTTCGTGAAGGTGACGATGTGACCATCATTGCGAATGGCCTGATGGTTGCCGGTGCCATTGATGCCGCCACCAAACTGGCTGAAGATGGGATCAGCGCCCGTGTGATCGACATGCACACGATCAAGCCGCTCGATACCGACGCCATCGCGAAAGCAGCCCGTGAAACGGGTGCCATCGTTGTCGCAGAAGAACATCTGGCACACGGCGGTCTGGGATCAGCTGTCTCCATGGCTGTTTCGCAGATCGATCCGGTACCGATGGCTTACGTCAACGTTGGTGACTGTTTTGCAGAAAGTGGCGATCCGCAGGGACTGCTGGACAAATACGGTCTGACTGCAGATGCCATCGTTGAAGCAGTTAAAAAAGTGAAATAAGCGACGCCAGAGCCCCCTTGGTTTTTCAAGGGGGCTTTGTCTATCCTGCATTGCTGTAAAATTAGATCTTAGACCCATTCACAGTCTGCGAGAGAACTTTGTGACTGAGTTTCGCGCCTTCCATAATACCGACCCGCCACAGCTGCTGAAACTCTGGCATTCTGCAGGATTGGGTAGAGGTGCCGCGGAATGTCTCTCGAATGACGCTTTCGAAGTTCTCATCTTCTCCCAGCCCTATTTTGATCCCGAGGGGCTGATCGTCGCGGTGGAAGACGGCAACGTCGTGGGCTTTATCCTGGCAGGTTTCGGCCCCAATGCGGAACTCTCGGCCCTCGATCATTCCCAGGGCGTCATCTGTGCGGTCATCGTGCAGCCTGACTTCCGGCGCCGGGGCATTGGTCGCGAACTGGTCGCCCGGGCAGAAGCGTATCTCCAGGAAAAAGGTGCGACGCAGATCACTGCCGGCCCTTCCGGACTTCTGTCTCCCTATCTGGTGGGCCTGTATGGGGGTACTCGACCTTCTGGTTTTCTGCTTTCCGATCCGCTGGCGGCCCCCTTTTTTGAGGGTCTGGGCTATGATGCCATCGGCTCGACACGCATCTATCAGCGTGACCTGCTCGGGCAGAAACCTCCCATCAAGTTCCATCTCGTCAACCTGCGGCGGAAAATGCAGCTGATCATCTCTGATGATTACCAGGCACCCAACTGGTGGTGGCTAACCCGGATGGGGCGGCTGGAAACCCTGCATTTCGAACTCGTACCCAAATCGGGCTATGATGCCATCGCTTCAGCAACGGTGGTGGGGCTGGATCTGTACATTCCCAAATGGGAAGAGCGCGTGATCGGTCTGACGGACGTTTACGTGAAAGAAGATGAACGAGGCAAAGGCTACGGACAGTCGCTGCTGCTTGAGATCGGACGTCGACTGCAGGAAGAACTGATCACGAAACTGGAACTGCACGTAGACGAAACCAACACCGTCGCCTGGCATGTCGCCGAAGCGGTAGGCTACTATCAGGTCGATACTGGTATTGTATATCAGCGCGTTTCTCGTTAGCGTGTAACTGGCTGCCCGGTCGTTGGCATAACTCCCGTCAGCCGCTCTGGTTCTGCTGATATCCGAGACATCCATGGAAAGGTCACCGTAGATGGCGGCTCTCTATCTTACTGAAGATGACGTTCGTTCCCTGATGGATATGGAGAAATCCATTCTCATCACCCACAAGGTCTTCAAGGAACTCGCGACCGGCCGCGTGATGAATGCACCGCGTCAGCGGGTGAGAGCGCCCGGCATCATGCTGCATACGATGTCGGCTGCGAATGAGTACCTGCACTACGTCGGCTGGAAAGCATATACCACCACGAAACAAGGGGCACGCTTTCACGTTGCGATCTACGATCAGGAATCAGGCGAAATGAAAGCCCTGATCGAAGGGGACTTCCTCGGCCAGCTGCGCACTGGGGCTGCCAGTGCGGTCGCCACCGAATACATGGCCCGCCCCGATTCCAAAGTAGTGGGCATGTTCGGTTCCGGACTGCAGGCCCGCACACAGCTGCAGGCGGTCTGTATGACCCGCAAGATCGAATTCGTGCAGGTTTATTCACGCAATTTCGAAAACTGCAGCCGTTTTGCCGAAGAGATGACGGAGCTGTGTGATGTCGAAGTCAGTGCCTGCCACTCCCCCGACGAAACCGCTGCCGAAAAAGACATCGTCATCTGTGCGACCACCAGCAAAGCACCTCTGTTTGATGGTCGCGTCCTGGATGAAGGGACGCACCTGAATGTGATCGGCTCCAATCATCGCAGTCGCCGCGAAATCGATCGGACCACGATCAAGCGGGCCGATGTGATTGTCTGTGATGATATTGAGCAGTGCAAAATCGAAGCGGGTGATTTTATGCAACCGGTTGAGGAAGGGATTACCGACTGGCGGTTGATGCACAACCTGTCGGACATCATCGCCGAACGAGAAACCGGACGTGCGACCGATGATCAGGTGACCCTGTTCAAATCAGTGGGGATTGCTGCTGAAGACGTGGCGATGGGAGTCCAGGTTTATGAATTCGCCCTCGAAGAAGGGCTTGGCGTGGATCTGCCGTTCTAAACGGATTCAGTGCTGCTCGCGTTCCTGCTGCTTGACCGCCTGGTAAATCGCTTCCATTTCCTGCAATGACGCTTCCTGGATGGAACGGCCTTCTGCTTCCAGCGCCTGTTCAATTTTCTGGACCCGTTGCTGAAACTTGCGGTTGCTCTTCCGCAGTGCTTCTTCCGGATTGATCTTCCAGCGGCGGGCGATGTTTGCGACCACAAACAGAATGTCTCCCAACTCGCCTTCCACTCGCGCGTGCAACTCCGTGTCAGTCAGTGCTTCATCGGCGACCACTTCCGCTTCGACTGTTGCCTGGGTTTCGGGCAGCTGGCCATCGTGAAACAGTTCGTCTGCCAGCTCCTGGATTTCTTCCCGCAGTTTATCGAACAGCATGTCCCGGTGGGGAAAGTCGTAGCCGACCTTCGCCGCTTTTTCCGCGACCCGGGCTGCACGGGCCAGGGCAGGCAGCGCCTCCGGTAAGCCGTCGAAGATGGAGCGTCGCTGCTTTTCCTGGTCCTTGATCTGATCCCAGTTCCGGCGGACTTCGTCTGGCGTCTCGGCATTCACATCACCAAACACATGCGGGTGGCGTTCGATCATTTTGCGCGTCAGACGTTCGACGACATGGGTCAGGTCAAATCGTCCTTCATCGGCCGCGATCTGGGAGTCGAGCACGATCTGCAGCAACAGGTCGCCCAGCTCTTCGATGATATGCTGATCGTTGCCCGAATCGATGGCCTCCAGCAGTTCATAGGTCTCTTCCAGCGTGTACGGTTTAATCGTTTCCAGTGTCTGGGCCCGGTCCCAGGGACACCCTTCCGGCGACCTCAGGCGGGCAATAACGTCGCAAAGCTTTTCAAATGCGGGGGTTAAGATGGTATAATCGGGGGGAGAGCCCGGCGGGGGACAGGCGCTGCCCGGGGTGTCGTCAGACTGGGATGCCGGGGTGTCGTCAGACTGGGATGGAGGAACAGAATCTGTCATTGTGCTTCCGTATGATTCACCTGAAGGCTCAGATCGTGTAGGATGAACGTATCGTAGCGAATTCGCTTCTCCCTGAAAATTCACAACCAATTGATGAGGCATAAATCATGAGTTTTCTCAAGAAAAGTTCACTGGCCGTCTGTGTAATGATGCTGTCTCTGAGTGCCACTTTCGCCGACGACGCAAAGCAGGCGGAACTGGAAAAGAAGTTTGAGAAAGAAATGTCGGGCGCCACGCTGGTGGGCCATTTTACCGTGGATGGCAGAGAGAATGGCAATCCGCTCAAGGAAGAACGCTATGAAATCGCCTCTGCCAAAAAACTGGAAGGCGATCAGTGGCTGTTGACTGCCCGGATCAAGTATGGTGACAACGATGTCAATGTCCCCATTCCCCTCAACGTCTACTGGGCCGGCGATACCCCTGTGATTTCGCTGACCAATATTTCCATTCCCGGACTGGGCAATGCATTTACCTCACGGGTGATGTTCTTCGAAGGTCGCTACGCCGGCACCTGGCAGCATGGCAAAGTGGGCGGCAACCTCTGGGGCAAAATTGAATATGCCAAAGAGAAAACCGATTCCGAAGACGACAAGTAACAGCAGCCTTTGATTCAGCTAACTGAGGAGTTTTGATTGATGCTTCAAAAATTGTGTTCTACCGCTCTGGTTCTGGCCCTGTGTCTGTCATCCAGTCAGACGTTGACCGCCGCAGAAAAATCGCCTGAAGCGAAGCCGGCAGACAATGCAGCCCTCAAGCTGATGGAAGTCAAAAGTACGCTGGATCAGAGCCTGCAGCCCTCCCTGATCTGGGCGCCGGAGTCCGCGAAGACCAGACCGACGCCGCTGTTCGTCTTTCTGCATTCCTGGAGCGGCAACTATAAACAGAATAACGCCAAGTGGCTCAAGCAGGCGCAACAGCGCGGCTGGATTTACCTGCATCCGAACTTCCGCGGCGTCAATCAGCAGCCCGAAGCCTGTGGTTCGCGGCTGGCGCGCCAGGATATTCTGGACGCGATCGCTTATGTCATCAAACACTACGATGTCGACCAGTCGCGGATTTACCTGGCCGGTTCTTCCGGGGGCGGACACATGACGATGCTCATGGTGGGCCATCATCCCGATCGCTTCTCTGCGGCTTCCGCCTGGGTCGGTATCAGCGATCTGGCAGACTGGTATCGCTTTCACGTTAAAGATGGCAAACCGCAGCGGTACGCCCAGATGATTCTCAAGTCATTGACGGGCAAGCCTGGTACATCCCAAGAGGTCGATGCACAGTACCGCGATCGTTCTCCCCTGTACTGGATTGCCAGTGCGACCGAGGTCCCCCTCGATCTGAATGCCGGTGTGACGGACGGTCAGACGGGCTCCGTACCCTTCATGCACACACTTAATGCCTATAATGCACTGGCCAAACAGAATCACAGCCCCTTGATCACCAAAGCAGAGATGCAACAATTGTGGGACCAGGGGAAGTTGCAAAACCCGCAGCCCGGAGATGAGAGCCCCGATGACACCTATGGCCGCGACATTCATCTCCGCCGAAAGTCAGGCCAGGCCCGTGTCACAATTTTCCAGGGGGGACACGAAGGTCTTCCGGAACCGGCGTGCGACTGGCTGTCGAAACAGTCGCGCGACACATCGGGCTTCGGTAAAAAATCCGACTGACGGCGTTGCAGGAATGTCGAAACGTCGGTTCAGAGTCGAACTGGTCAAGCTGCCGGTTTGAGGAATTCTGCAGAGAGCTTGCGGAATGCTCGCATTCTGCGGGTTCTTGCGCAGCAGTTTTGGAATTACGGGAGGCCAGCCCGTTTCGGGGAATTGACTATTCAAACCTGAACCCGCCTTCGCGTACAATACGGACAGCCTCCAGCCTGCTTTTGAATCTTTTCAACCTGAGAGTCAGTTACTTTGGACCGTCAACAACAACGAATCGCAGAAGATCTCTCCAGCCTGATTGCAGGCGATGTGCGATGCGATCCGGTGACGTTGTCCATTTACTCCAGCGATGCCAGCCTCTACCAGGTTCCTCCGCTCTGTATCGCGTATCCGCAGGGACGCGACGATATCATTGCGATTGCGAAATATGCATTTGAAACGCATGTCCCGATCATAGCCCGCGGGGCCGGTACCGGTCTGGTGGGCGATGCGATCGGCACCGGGATCGTCATCGACTGTTCGCGGTTCATGACCGGGTTTGAACTGCTCAATGACAACCTGGTTCTGGTTCAGCCTGGTGTAGTTCATGCCCAGTTGAATCGCTACCTGAAACCGTTGGGGCTCTATTTCCCTCCCGACCCGTCCAATACGGAAGTGACCACGGTCGGCAGCATGCTGGCCATCGATGCGGCTGGCTCACGTGCGATCCGCGTCGGCTCAACGCGCGACCACGTCAATCGGCTGGAAGTCGTGCTCGCCGATGGAACCTGCTTTGACGTCGGGAATGAAAGTCTGTCGATCCTCAACCAGCCCGTCGCCGGTTCGAGTACTTCTTTGCTCAGCGAGCCTTCTCCGGAAGTGCGGGGCGAGCAGGCGCGGCGGACGATTTTGAGCAAAATGTCCAAGCTGCTCACCGATAATGCACAGCTGATTCAGGAAAAACAGCGTTCCGGCATTCCCAACTGCAGCGGTTATTTTCTGAAAGGGATCAGGACCCGACAGCATCTCAACCTGGCGCGGATGCTGGTGGGCTCGGAAGGGACCCTGGGGCTGTTTACCTCGGCCATCCTGCACGTCTCTCCCCTGCCTGCACATCGGGGCGTGGCGCTGCTCCTGTTCGGCGATCTCTCTTCAGCGATCAAAGCGGTGCAGACCATTGTTCACGAACAGCCCTCCGCCTGTGATCTGCTCGACCGTCGGCTGTTGTCGCTGGCCCGGGATGCCGATCCCCGCTTTGCTGCACTGATTTCACCCGCGGCGGAAGCAGCGCTGCTGGTAGAGCAGGTCGGTTTCAGTGATTCGCAGGTCCAGCAGCGACTGCATAATGTGACCCTGGCTGTGAAAAACATCAACTCCCGCGTCGTTGTGGCGATGGAAACCCATCAGCCGGACGAGGTCGATTTCCTCTGGTCGCTGCCGCAGAAAGTCGTACCTTCGCTCAGTCGCCTCCCCGGAGAATCGCGCCCGCAGCCGTTTGTGGAAGATATTGCGGTTCCTCCGGAACGACTCAATGAGTTCTCACAGAAAGCTCAGAAAGTCTTTCAGCGACACGAGGTCACGGCGACGTTCTATGCGCATGCCGCCTCAGGACAGATTCACCTCCGCCCCTTTTTACCCGCACTCACAGAGAAGAACGCCCCGATTCTGGAAGGCATCGCCCGCGATCTGTATCAGACCGTCTTTTCCGTCAACGGGACGATCAGCGGTGAGCATGGCGATGGTCTCGCAAGGACCGCATTTCTCCGTTCTCAGTACGGCGATCTGTATCGTGTCTTCCGTGAAGTGAAAGACATTTTTGATCCGCACAACCTGCTCAATCCCGGGAAGATTATCAACGACGACCCGCACGTGACGATCCGCAATCTCCGTCCGGTTCCCGAGAAGTTTCCCGAACTGGTCGACCTGCAGCTGAACTGGACACCGCAGGAACTGCAGAACGAAGCCAGTCGCTGCAACGGCTGTGGCTCCTGCCGCCGACAGGATGACGGTTCCCGCATGTGTCCCGTGTTTCGCATCGAGCCGGTGGAAGAAGCCTCGCCCCGTGCCAAGGCCAACCTGTTCCGCGGGCTGCTTTCGGGGGCCATTCACCCCAACGAACTTTCTTCCCAGGATACCAAACGCCTCGCGGATACCTGCGTGAACTGCAAGCAGTGCGTGCTCGATTGTCCTTCTTCGGTCAATATTCCCCAGATGGCCATCGAAGCCAAGGCCGCGTACGTCTCGGCCAACGGGCTCGATCATACCGACTGGATTCTCTCCCGCGCGCATTCGTTTGGTCCCCTGGGCAGCACACTCTCCATGGCCGCCAACTGGGCAATCAATAATTCGACGGCCCGCTGGGTGATGGAAAAAATGATGGGCATTCATCGGCACCGCAAGCTGCCGCTGTTTTCCCGCAGATCCTTTCTGCGCTCGGTTCCCCGCAGGCTGACGAAACGCCCCCGGCCAGGCAGTGATCCCGATCTCGTCATTTTTTTCGTGGATTACTACGCCAACTATCATGACCCTGAGCTGGCACATGCCTTGCTGGCCATTCTGCAGCATAATCAGATTCCCGTCTACATTCCGCCGCTGCAGCTCGCTTCAGGCATGGCGATGGTCTCGGCTGGCGACCTGATTGCCGCCCGCAGCCTGGCGAAGGAAAACATCCAGATTCTGAGTGAATTTGCCCGCGAAGGTCATCGCATCGTCTGTCCCGAACCCGCGTCTGCGATCTGTCTCAAGCAGGAATATCCGATGCTGGTCCCCGGGGAAGAGAGCGAGGTCATTGCCAGTCAGGTTCTGGAAGCGGGTGCCTATCTCTGGGAGCGGCATGAAGCGGGACGCCTGCGAACTGATTTTGGACGACTCTCACTGGAGCTGGATTATCATACACCCTGTCATATCAAGGCCTTATCGACGCGGTCGGCTTTAAAAGAGCTTCTCGCTTTGATTCCTGAGCTGCAGGTGAATACAATTGAAAAAGGGTGTTCCGGCATGGCGGGGACTTATGGTCTCGCCCGGGAGACCTTCGAGACGTCCAAACTGATCGGTCAGGAACTGATCGAGCACATGAAAATAACAAACGTTCATGCGGGTGCGACGGAATGCAGCAGTTGCAAAATGCAGATGGAGCAGGAATCTTCGATTCCGACCATCCACCCGATCAAGCTACTGGCACTTTCTTATGGACTCATGCCGGAAATTGAACGGTCTTTGCAGCCCCAGAAGAAAAAACTGGTAGTGTCATGACAGCCTCTTCCATTCAGGTCCGCTTGTTTGCCCGCGCCCGGGAGCTGGCCGGCAGTGATACAATCAGTGTGCATGCCGTTGACGAGATGACGGTCGCCTGGCTGCGGACTGCGATTGCAGAGCAGTATCCCGTACTGAAGTCTTTAAGCGGTCAGTTGTTAATTGCCGTCGATAATGCGTACGCCGGCGAAGAACAGCCATTGAATGCAGAACAGGAAATTGCCTGTTTTCCACCTGTGAGCGGTGGCTAGCCAGATTGATCAGATACTGAAGAACTTTTACTACTGGGAGCATCATGCCCGACTCGATCGCGATTGTTGAGGAATCGATTGATTACGCCGCTCTGACCGAGCAGGTCCGTTCAAATGCCTGCGGGGCCGTAGTGCTGTTTATGGGAACGGTTCGGGAAATGACCCATGGTAAACAGACGGTTGCCCTCGACTACGAAGCTTATCCCGAAATGGCGTACAAAACGATGCAGCAGTTGATCGATGAAGCCCGCGCCCAGTGGGAAGTCCATTCGATAGGCATTGAACATCGCGTGGGGCATCTGACACTCGGGGAAATCAGCGTGGCGATCGCCGTCAGTTCGGCTCATCGGAGTGAAGCGTTCGAAGCCGGGCGATTCCTGATCGATCGTCTGAAAGAGATTGTTCCCATCTGGAAAAAAGAAAACTGGTCAGATGGGACCACTGAATGGGAGCATCCCGGAATCAGCGCAGAATAATCCCTGTGGGACAACAGAGAGTGACTATAATAGAGATACAGGACGTTAAGTCAAAACAGCAAAGTCAGCGTTCAGCCGACGTCAAACGCGAGAGGCAGTGATGGAATTGCAGAATCAGCTCATCGATTCGTTCGGGCGGGCTCATAACAACTTGAGAATCAGCGTGACCGATCGCTGTAATATCCGCTGCTTTTATTGCATGCCTTCGGAAGATGTGCAGTTTGTCCACCGCAGCAAGATTCTTTCTTTTGAGGAGATCGTACGCTTTGTCAAGCTGGTGGTTCCGCTGGGCGTCAACAAGATCCGCCTCACCGGGGGGGAGCCGCTGGTTCGCAAAAACATTCCTGAACTGGTCAAAATGATTGCCGACATTCCCGGGATCCAGGATATCGGGATTACCACCAATGGCATCCTGTTGCCGCAATACGCACAGCCGCTCTATGATGCGGGGCTCAGGCGGATCAATATCAGTCTGGACGCGTTGAACGCGGAAAAATTCCAGGAGATCACCCGGCGGGATGAGTATGAGAAAGTCAGAGAAGGGATTCGCGCCGCACATGCTGCCGGCTTTGATCCGGTCAAAATTAATGCGGTCTCCATCCGGAACCTGACTGAAAACGAAATTGTTCCCTTCGGTCAGCTGGCCCGCGAGAGCGGGGCGGAAATCCGTTTCATCGAATTCATGCCCCTGGACGCAGATAATAAATGGGAGCGGGAGAAAGTTCTGTTCGCTCAGGAGATTCGCGATATCCTCACGCAGGGGATTATGCCCCTGGTTCCCGTCGAACAGGCCGACAAAAACGCACCGGCGTCGGACTTCGTGTTCGAAGATGGCGTCGGACGGATTGGTTTTATCGCCTCCATCAGCAATCCGTTCTGCATGAGCTGCAACCGGTTCCGTTTGACCGCGGACGGGAAACTGAGGAACTGTCTTTTCAGTCTGGACGAAACCGACATCCGTAAACTGTTCCGGACCGAGGCACCCGATGCCGAGATCATCGCGGCAGTCAAGAACAGTATCGCCTCCAAAAAAGAGGGGCACGAAATCAATACCGCTCGGTTTATTCAGCCGGATCGTCCCATGTATTCCATCGGAGGCTGAGACTGCGGCACTCTACCGCCAGGTGAATGAATCATGAACGAGCAGCTGATCTACCTGGATAACGCGGCCACAAGCTATCCCAAGCCGGATAGCGTTTATGCCGCCATGGATCAATACAGTCGAGACTGTGGCGCACCTGTCGGCCGTGGTGCCTATCGAAAATCGGTTGAATTACAGTCCGAAATCGATCTGTGTCGCAAGCTGGCTGCGGAAGTTCTGGGGGCGGCCCGGCCGGAAGAAGTCAGCTTTACCTTTAATGGCACCGACAGCCTGAATACGATTATTCATGGCGTGCTCAAGCCCGGCGATCATGTCATCACGTCAGACGTCGAACACAATTCCGTGCTGCGACCGCTGCAGACGCTCAAACAGCGCTGGGGACTGGAAGTGACCCACGTTCCTGCGAATGAACAGTCCGTAGTGGATCCGAGCGCCTTCAAAGAGGCACTGCGCGAGAATACGCGGTTGATCGTTCTCAATCATGCCTCCAATGTGACCGGCAGTATTCAACCCATTAATGAAGTGGGGGAGATCGCGCGAAAGGCCGGTGTCCTGTTTCTTGTGGACGCTGCCCAGTCTGTAGGACATATTCCCCTGAATGTTTCTGATCAGCCGATCGATTTTCTGGCGTGTCCCGGGCATAAGGGGCTGCTGGGGCCCCTGGGAACGGGGCTGGTTTACATCCGTGCGGATCTCGCGGATCAGGTCGAGAGCCTGAGACAGGGGGGGACCGGGACCAGCAGCGAAGAAGAGACACAGCCCCTGACGCAGCCCGACAAGTATGAGGCCGGTAACCACAACACACCGGGGCTGGTTGGCTTAAAAGCCGCGCTGGAATACCTGAAACAGCGGGGCATCGACGATCTGAGGCAGCATGAACAGCAATTGACGGGCCTGCTGCTGGAAGGGTTTCGAGCACTCCCCGGTTTTGAGCTGCCAGGGCCTCTGCAGCCCGAAGAGCGTGTGGGCGTCGTCAGCCTGGTCAATCAGAGTGTGGAACCCCAGGTGCTGGCATCGATTCTGGATGAGAACTTCGGGATTCAGATCCGGGCCGGCCTGCATTGCGCTCCCCGGATTCATCGCTCCATTCATTCTCAGGAGTGGGGAGGCACGATCCGTTTCAGTCCCGGGCCTTTTACAACAGTGTCGCAGATTGAGACATCGCTCTCTGCAATGCAGGAGCTGGCGGTTTCTTTTTCAGTCTGATCCCCGTTATAGACGATGAGTGAAGGGAGGGGAGTGGATTCCGGCGTAAAACCAGTCTGGGAAAACTCTTCCAAGTATTTTTGTATAGCAATTTACATGCTTGACACTCTTCCTGCTTCACCTCAAAATTAAAAATAGGCAATTCCTGCTCGACATATCTGCGAGACCTATTCCTCAACGAAATATGGATAACCGAGATCAGTCAACTCAGTTGAGCTGGGTTTGATAGATGCTGTAGTAGTAACGGGAACCTGCTACGGCTGAGCGAATCGCCCTGAGTTCATAGAAAATTCACATACCAGATGGAACCAGAGTCTTGATTCCCTGCATGCGTTATGGGACAAACTGAAAGCCTCGCTGGTGAGGTCTGAATCTATTCCGTGGAGAAATTGAATGGCCGATGATTGGATGCAACAGTTAGTCGATGATGGGTATCTTGGTCCTGCGCAACTGGACGAAGCCTCAAGTCTGGCCAGTTCCATGGGAATTTCGCCCGGTGAAGCATTAGTGAAGCTGGGGTACGTCGGGGCCGAGGTGATCGCCCAGGCGCAGGCCTCAATGTATGGCTATGAATTTGTGGAACTGGAGGGGATGGAAATCCCCCAGTCCGTGATTGAACTCGTTCCCGAGTCCATGGCCCGGGAAAATACGGTCATTCCCGTGGGGATGAAGGGCGACTCTCTGCAGATTGCCCTGCACGATCCCATGAAGTACGAAGTTCTGGACAAGCTGCGGTTCATTATTAACCGTGATATCGACGTCGTTATGGCGCCGATTGAGGCCATCCAGTCCGCGATCAACCGGCACTACGGTCAGAGTGAAACCGAGTCGGTCGATACCATGCTGAAGGAATTCACAGAAACCCAGATCGACATTACGGCGACCGAACTGGCGACTTCGACCAGCGTTGAAGAAGAGGATGAGAGTGCCCCCGTCATTCGACTGGCGAACCTGATCATCAGTGAGGCTGTGAATATGAGGGCCAGTGATATCCACGTGGAACCCTTCGAAGACCGAATCCGGATTCGCTATCGGATTGACGGTTCGCTGATTGAGCGGGACAGTCCGCCCCGACGTCTGCTCTCGGCACTGGTCTCCCGTTTCAAAATTATGGCCAAAATGGATATTGCTGAAAAACGGCGCCCCCAGGACGGTCGAATTAAGACGACGATCAGTGGTAAAGACTTCGACCTTCGCGTCAGTATTCTGCCAACCAACCATGGCCAGGCGGTGGTCATGCGTATCCTCGACCGGGACAACATTAAAGTGGGGATCCGGAACCTCGGTTTCTCGGAAGAGAACTACCGACGCTTCCAGACCATCATCCGGCGTCCGAACGGGATCTTCCTGGTGACTGGCCCCACAGGGAGTGGTAAAACGACAACTTTGTACAGTGCCCTGGGGGAACTGAATCGTCCCGACAAGAAGATCATCACGGCAGAGGATCCGGTCGAATACTACCTGCCCGGGATCAACCAGGTGGAAGTGAAGCACAATATCGGACTGGATTTCTCACGAATTATTCGTGCCATGTTGCGACAGGCACCGAATGTGATTCTGGTGGGTGAAATTCGTGATAAAGAAACTGCTGAGATGGCAATTCAAGCATCTTTAACAGGACACTTGGTATTCAGTACCCTTCATACGAACGATGCGCCCGGATCTGTGACACGTTTGATTGATATGGGTGTAGAACCGTTCCTCGTGGCATCCAGTGTAATGGCGGTCATGGCACAGCGTCTTGTGAAAGTGGTGTGTGGTAAATGTGTCGAGCAATATTCACCCGATCCAGGGGAGCTGGAGTACCTCGGAATCACCCCCAGTCAGCTGGAAGGGGCGATCTTCAATCGGGGTAAAGGGTGTAAGACTTGTTCACATACCGGATATAAAGGTCGGAAAGCGGTCTTCGAGCTGATGATGATGAATACCGCTATACGTGAAATGACTTTTCGCAGTGAGGCTTCTCAAAATATCCGGAGACAGGCACGTTTGTTCGGTATGAAATCACTGGCGGAAGACGCCACTGACAAGGCGCTGCAAGGGATTACTACCTTGGCGGAAGCAATGAAGCTGGCCAAGGGGCTGGAGAGCTGATTCCGGTGTGTTGTTTGCCGCCTGGTGTTGTGATTTCAGGAGTAGACACGACGTCGCTCCTGATGCGAGGGACTGACTTTTCATGTGAAGATATTGATCTAAATTCCCTGATTTTGTTGAGTTTTGCCAGGACTTACCGGATAATTACCTCAGATTCGCACCCAGGTGCAGTCCGAAATTCATAAAACCATTTCTAAATTGTCTTATCTAATTTTCGTTAACTTGTTCTCAAATATCTTGTTTCGTCAGGTGGTTCACGGAAAGCCGGAAGTTCATGATCGTTCTGAGAAAGGGATTACCTCAAATCGAAGAATGATCGGTGATTTCAGGTGTTGATCGTCTTGGCTGAAGATCTTCGTCGAACACGCTCCATATCCAAACTTAGTGTTTTCAGAAAGTACTTTGGATGGCAACAGTTCAGATTGATAAATTACTGGAGACCGTCGTTAAAGAGAAGGTGAGTGACCTGCACATCACTACCGGACAGCCTCCCGTTGTACGTGTGGGCGGTCGCATGGTCCGTCTGGAAACCAAAAGTCTGGAGCCCGACGATACCGTGGCTTTGATGAAAAGTATCACCCCCGAGCGAAACCAGCAGGAGCTGCAGGAGGTCGGAGGAACGGACTTCGGATTCGCCTTTGGTGAACATGCACGATTTCGTGTTTCCGTCTTCAAGCAGCGTGGCCATATTGGTATGGTGCTGCGTCGAATTCCAAACGAGTTCCTGACTTTCGAGCAGCTGGGTCTGCCGACAGTGATTGGCGATCTGCTCAAACGCCCCCGTGGTCTGTTTCTGGTGACCGGTCCGACGGGGTCCGGGAAGACGACCAGTCTGGCGAGTATGATCAACCATATGAATGATACGATGGACCATCACATCATCACGATGGAAGACCCCATCGAGTATTATCATCAGCATAAAAAATCGACCATCAACCAGCGTGAAATCGGTGTGGACGTTCCTACCTTCCCGGAAGCGCTGCGACGTGCTCTGCGACAGGATCCGGACGTGATCCTGGTGGGGGAAATGCGTGACCTGGAGACGATTTCTGCTGCGATTACTGCGGCAGAAACGGGGCACGTGGTGTTTGGAACGCTGCATACGACAGGGGCCCAGGGAACGGTTGACCGTATCATTGACGTGTTTCCCACCAGTCAGCAGGACCAGATCCGCACCCAGCTTTCTTCGTCAATCATCGGCATTTTGAGTCAGGCGTTGATGCCCAAAAAGCCCAAGGGGCTGGTGGCCGCCTATGAAATGCTGGTGGTCACTCCCGCGATCGCGAACCTGATTCGTGAAGCCAAAACCTATCGTATCAACTCCAGTATCCAGACCGGGCGAAAGTTCGGAATGCAGCTGCTGGACGATGCCTTGTTCAATCTCTGGCGTGACGGGTTATGCGAAGAAGAGGACGTCGTCATCCGTTCGAATAACCCGGGTGAGCTGAAAGCCAAGATTGCGATGGCCAAGAAAGGGCTGCTGGAAGACGATGATGACGAGGATGATGATGACGACTTTGAGGATTGAGATCAACGCGGAAGACCGGCACAGAAAAATCACGGTATTCTGTTTGGAATAAAACTTGGTGTTAATTCAGAGGTAGACACACATGGCAGCACGACGCCTTGGTCAAATTATGGTCGATTTGGGATATATCTCAGAAGACCAGTTGTGGGATATTCTGGAAGAGCAGAAGCAGAGTCCGGGGGAAGTCATCGGCCAGGTGGCGATCCGGATGGGGCTGGTCACCGACGAGCAGGTGACCCAGGCGCTCGCCGAACAGTGGGGGATGCCCGTTGTCGAACTGAGTGAAACCAATATTCCTCCCAAGGTGCTGGAACTGGTGCCGGAAACCATGGCCTCGATTTATAAAATCATGCCGGTTTCTCTGAAAGATAACGTGTTAACCGTCGCCATGGCGGATCCGCAGAATGTGGCCGCACTCGACGATCTGCGCAACTTTCTGGGATATGATGTCCGCGGTGCGGTCTCCAATCTGAAAGAAGTGGAAGAGGCGATTGAACGCCATTATTCCGAGCATCAGGACAGCATCGAAGATGTCATCGGTGCCATCGAAGATGAGCTGGGGGAGGAGACCGGTAAAAACGTCTACAACATCACCGATACTGATGAGCTTGTCGATGCCGCCCCGATTCGCAAGCTGCTCAATATGGTCATGCTGCTGGCCATCAAGGATCAGGCGAGTGACATTCATATGGAGCCTTTCGAAGACGAGTTCAAAATCCGCGTGCGTGCGGATGGCGTTCTGTATGAAATGGTGCCTCCGCCCCGCCACCTGGCGAACGCCATCGTATCACGTATTAAAATTATGGCCGATCTGGACATTGCCGAACGCCGCCTGCCTCAGGACGGTCGTATCGAATTGAACGTGGGGGGGAACCCGGTTGACCTGCGTGTCAGTGTATTGCCGACCCTCTTTGGCGAAGCAGTCGTTATGCGAGTGCTGGACCGGACGGTGGTGCAGCTCGACCTGAATAAAATCGGCATGGATCCCAATACACTCTCCCGTTTCCGCGAGATGATCCATCGTCCCAACGGGATTGTGCTGGTGACCGGCCCGACGGGGAGTGGCAAAACCACCACGCTCTATTCGGCCCTGAACGAACTCAACGTCATTGAAGAAAAAATCATCACCACGGAAGACCCGATCGAATACGACATCGACGGTCTGATTCAGGTTCCTGTGAATCCCGATATCGATGTGACCTTCGCCTCGGTGCTGCGGGCGATTCTGCGACACGATCCCGATCAGATTCTGATTGGTGAGATTCGTGACTACGAAACCGCGGAAATCGCCGTGCAGAGTGCGTTGACCGGACACCTTGTGTTCAGCACGCTGCATACCAACGACGCACCGTCGGCGATTACCCGTTTGCGTGATATGGGGGTCCCGACCTTCCTGATTACCGCAACGGTCGAAGCGATTCAGGCACAACGTCTCGTAAGAACGATCTGTAAGGAATGCCGTACCGAGTTTGAACCCAGCGATGAGCTGCTCATGGAACTTCAGCTGCCCATTGAACAGGCGCGGCAGTACAGCTTCTACTACGGGAAAGGTTGCGCCACCTGTAACAACTCGGGTTACAAGGGCCGTACCGGTCTGTATGAGCTCATGGATGTCACCGATGAAATTCGCGACCTGATTACCGAGGACGCCTCGGTAGACGACATTCGCAATATGGCACGCAGCCAGGGAATGACCACGTTGCGTGAAGCCGGGCTGAAACTGATTTTTGACGGGGTCACCACGATCGACGAAGTCGTGCGTGAAACCGTCATGGAAGACATTGATTAACTTCATGCCAGAAGGCAAACACAGAACACTCACATTTTTAGACGACTAATGACGGAGTAACGCCATGCCGGTTTATCAGTATGAGGCCATGGATAACACAGGGCTCGAGGTGAAAGACACCATCGAAGCGCCTTCCGAAGCCGATGCCCAGACCATGATCAAAGAGAAGGGCTTTTTCGTTACCAAAATTGCTGAAAAAGGCCGCGGCAAAAAACAGAAGAAAGGCGCAGGTGGAAAAGGTGGCGCTGCCAAGAAGGCCAGTCCCAAGAAGGGCGGCTTTTCGATTGGCGGTGTGCGGCCCAAGCAGCTCTGTACCTTTACCCGTCAGCTGTCCACGCTGCAGGACGCGGGTCTGCCGATTCTCAGAAGTCTGCGGATTCTGGAGTCTCAGGCCAAGCCGGGGCCGCTTAAGGCGTCGCTGGATGGTGTGATCGAAGACATTGAGTCGGGAAATACACTCTCTGAAGCGATGGCGAAACAGCCCAAGTGTTTCGATAACCTGTACGTCAACATGGTGAAAGCCGGGGAGGCCGGCGGTGCCCTCGAAATCATTCTGCAGCGTCTGGCTGAGTTCAAGGAACGGGCCCAGAGTCTGAAGAAGAAAGTCCAGGGGGCCATGATCTATCCGGTTGCCGTGATCACGGTGGCGGGTTTGATCGTGGGTTTCATCATGTACTGGATTATTCCGAAGTTTAAAAAGATCTTCCTCGACTTCGGTACCGAACTGCCCGGCATCACGATCATGCTGATGAATATCAGTGATATCGTGGTGAACTACTTTTACCTTTTCCCGGCGATACCGATTGCGCTCTGGGTCTTCCTCAAGATTGTGAGGAAGAACAAGAAAGGAGCGTTCATTGTCGACTGGATTGCGCTGCGCATACCCTTATTAGGGAAAATTATCAGTAAGTCGGTGACTGCGCGAACCTGTCGAACGTTAGGAACTTTGATCTCGTCCGGGGTGCCGATCCTGGAAGCGATTATCATTGCCCGTGACACGGCAGGAAATATGGTCTTCCAGAAAGCCTTCGACACCATTTATGCCGCGATCCGCGAAGGGGAAACCATGGCGGTGCCGCTCAAGGAGGCCCGGATTGTGGATGACATCGTGGTCAACATGGTGGACGTGGGTGAAGAGACCGGTGCGCTCGACGACATGCTCTACAAGGTGGCTGACGTCTACGACGAAGAAGTCGCCGTGCTTGTGGACGCACTGGTGAGTCTGCTCGAACCTTTGATGGTGATCGTGCTGGGGCTCATTGTCGGTTTCATCGTGATCGCCCTCTTCATGCCTTTGATCAAACTACTCAACGATTTGTCCTAGTTCTGACGTAGTATTTTGAGCGAGGTGTTGCAGAATAATACAGTTTTCGCCTCGAATTGAATGTGGTGAAATGTATTTAAGTCTAATTATTAAAATGTCTTACAGACATTGTCAAAAGTCGGGCATAAAATTTGCCCTATATATAATGTAGAAAATTCCCGGTGGAACTCGCCGGAAATGAGCTCCCGGGAGTTTTCTGAAGTCAAACAGTTGTCATGAAAAGAGTTAGGAGTTTTCAATGAAAAATCGGTCGCCCAATGCCCCTTCGGCGTCGCAGCACAACAGGCGTGCGTTCACTCTGATCGAGCTCATGATTGTGATCGTGATCATCCTGATTCTGATCGGCCTGCTCATCCCCGCTGTCGGAGCAGTGCGTTTACGGGCACAGCAGGCAAATGTGCGAGCGGAAATCACCAACTTTGAAGCCGCGATTACTGCTTTCAGGCAGCAATTTGGTATGGATCCTCCCAGTGGGATTGTGCTTCATGAGGCAGCCAATGCGTCCTGGGATCAGCGCAGTAAAGGTTTGGTTCGAAAAATGTGGTCTCAGTACAATTTCGGTCTGGCTTGTGACATCAACGGAGACGGGGATACAACTGACACGATTGCCCTGAATGCGGGGGAATGTCTGGTCTTCTTTCTGGGGGGAGTCTACGAGAAAACCTCTGACGGATATTTCCGGGTATATGGCTTCTCCAAAAATCCGGCTCGCCCATTTTTAAATCCAGGACACGACCCGGGTGATCCGGGATATGTTGCCAATGACGGATTCTCTGCGGCGAATACCGGTCGCCTGGGGCCGTTTTTTGAATTCGATGCCAGTCGGTTCGTTGATACCGATGCGGCTTCGGCACCAGCAGGTGAAAACGCTCCCGAATATCTGGATTCGTTTCCCAGTCAGCAGAGACCATATATTTACCTCAGTAGCTATGACGGGCGTGGTTACCGAACTGCGGACATTGCCGGGACCGGAATGAGCAGTGTTTATTACCAGGGTAATCCTTCCAGCGCACCGAGCAATAACAGTACTCCTTATAAGTCTAAGTCTTATCAGATCATCTCGCCCGGAGCCGATTATCAGTTTGGAACGGGAGGAAATTATGATCCGAACAAAAACTTCCCTGCAACCCCTGTCGATCGAACAATGGAAGCAGATAACATCACCAACTTTGTCAGTGGTACTTTGAAATAAATCGAGTCTCTCTCAACTCAGATGTCAGGATTTCAATGCGTCGTTTAATATCTCATCAATCTGTTCGATCAACGCGCAGCGGTTTTACGATCGTCGAGTTGATGGTAGTCATCGGCATTCTGCTGTTTCTGATTGCGACCTCCGCATTCGTGGTGCGTAACATCGGAAACAAAGCTCGCGAAAAAAAAACCATGGCGACCATCGTCAAGGTGAATGGTCTGGTACAGGACCGGATCGAGGCCATGCGAAAAGCCCTCGATTCTACGAAAAACCAGCAGCAGCTGCAGTCTCTGGTCGGTCAGAAATATACCTCACTGGTGAGCAGCTACGGGGCGAAATACCGTAGTATCCCCAAGCCGGTTGTCGAGATTATGGTCCGGAAAGACATCTTTCGGCAGAACCTGCCACAATATGTCGCAGAAAATCCGAGTGTCAACACGGCCATGAATTCACTGCCCGGTGTCACAGGCTCTCCGGCCGGGAGTCTTGGTGCTGATGCGGGGGCCAGCATCAGTTCGGAATACCTGTATTACATTCTGACCAGACACGAGACTTACGGCGTTGCCCCTGTAGGTGAAGATGCCTTTTCTGCGTCCGAAGTTGCAGATACCGATGGTGACGGACTCATGGAATTCGTTGATGGCTGGGGCCGACCATTGCGGTTCTACCGCTGGCCCACACGCCTGATTAAACCTGACGGTTCTACAATCCGTCGAGATATCGCCAGTGCGTTTTTTAACGGCTTGCCACCCGCATCCGCCTCAGGTTTTAATGAAGCTGACCCGATGAATGTCGACGCCGACGATCCGCAGGGCCGGATTCAGTATGAAAACAATCGTTCGGGAAATCTGTTGACTCCCCTGTTTAACAGTAGCGCTGATTCCCAATATGTGACAGGACAGTATGGCATCATGAATACGTTCTGGTTGCCCCTGATTGTCTCTGCCGGTGAGGATGGCATTCTGGGTTTACAGGAGCCACATGATGAAACCACTACCGGCGTGCTGGCTTCGCCAGTGATACCGGTCGTCGATGGTGTCTTCGACAATATTACGAATCACAATCAACGGGCTGGAGGAAGGTAACGCCGATGTATGCCGATCATGGGGACAATCTGATTCCACCGTATGGCATGGTAAAACGCCGCGCCGGTTTTACGCTGGTCGAGCTGCTGGTCGTGATTTCCATCCTGGCGATCCTGGCGGTGATGACCGTTTCCTCCATCAACCTGGCATTGTCCAGCGATGTCACCCGCAGTGCTTCGAGGCAGGTGCAATCCTACCTCGCGGGAGCCCGGGATCGGGCCATTTATGCCAAAGAACCACGGGGCGTTCGCTTTCTGGTGGATCCGAACAATCCGACCATGGTGACCAGTATGGTCTATATCGCACCCAGCCCCGACTGGAACCAGGGGGTGATCCGTCTGGAACGCATTGATACAGGTACTGACGGAGTTCCCGATACGATCCTGCATGTACGGGGCCAGGGGACTGACTGGAATTTCCTTTACACGCGCGGTCAACTGGTTGATGGCGCCCGTATCAAAATACCGGGTGATGCCAGTGGGTCCTGGTACACCATTGACCTCAAAAACTCTCCAGTGATCGGGGGGACGGAAATACTCCGCCTGACGACCGCCTACCGTGATGCCGGGACATCCGATTCGACGGAAGTCGTCGCGTTTGCACCGGGCAGCGGTCCCTCGACCTACCGGCTAGAACTGCCTCCCGTTGTCCTCTCCGGTGAAGAACCGACTCTGCTGCCCAATAATTCCTGCATTGACCTGGATCGTTCTTACCTGCCTACCAGTTGGCGGATTACGGGACTGTCCGGCGGTGAAGATGGTCAGCCTGGAAAAGCCGGGGTGAACGATGATGGCGCCGGGGGTAACGATGACAGTAATGAATACCTCTGGCCCGGAACTGATGACTATCGTCTCTATTCCAGCCAGCTCGATCTGATGTTCTCTCCCCGCGGTTCCATCTCAGGCAGCGAAGCGGGTGGAGGTAAGATTCATTTCGTGATTGATACAATCGAAAACGTCCGGTCCACGTGGATGTCGACTACTGCTTATGCTGAAGGTGACCGGGTACTCATGCCTGCCCGGTATATAACGCCCAGTACCCGGGATTGGGATCTGAACTTTAAACCATATGACCGCGTCTATACTTGTACGCAGGGCGGGACCAGTGGCAGTAATCCCAGTGTCTTTCTCTTTGCAAATGCGCGTGCAGACGGGCAGGAATTCGCCACTGATGGAAGTGTCACCTGGCGAGCGGAATTGAATTCGACTCCCTCACTGCTTTCCATTTTTACCCGTACCGGAAATGTCAGCGCATATCCCCTGTACTTCGATAAGCCTGTCAACGTTCCCATGAATCAGTCACCAGATGTGTTTTATTACGCGGAAACCGGGGAGACAGCCAAATGAAGAAGCTTCGTTTCAATGCCGGTCACTCGATTCGTAAATCAACCAGTGCATCCGGATACCGGGGTGTCACTTTGATGGAAGTACTCATGTCGGTCATGATCATGAGTATTGGTGTGATTTCTCTGGCCTCACTGTTCCCCATTTCGATTTTGCGGGGTGTGCAGGCCACTCAACTCACAAACGCCACCGTGCTGCGCTACAACGCCGAGGCACTGATCGATTCGTTTCCGACACAGTTTGTCTTCGATCCGGATGGTACCCTGAATACCAACGGACATATCGCCCATCAGCGTGCCAACCGCAAGTATGTGGTTGACCCCCTGGGCGCCTACTATGCCACCCAGGATGGAACGGGATATGCAGGAAAATTTGGAAACGACGGCTCCAGCAGCACGTTTCCCAATATTCCTCGCTACAATGCTGGTCTGACGACGCAGTTGATGGCTTTGAATTTCTTTACTCAACAGGACAGTTGGAAAGAGCTTTACTCCGGAGTTCCGGCTTCAATCACTTATCCCGCGCTCGATACGATTACGATTGATCCGAATGACATCAGTTCGGGAATCGTCAATCTGGTTGAAATTGCTCAGACCGTCACTCCGGCAACCGGATCCGTTGTCGGGGGGCGTATCCTGATTTACGATTCCACCGGCAAACAGATGCAGGAACGCTTTATTACCGGAGCGAATATCGATACCTCAGCGGGTACGGTCAGTTTTGTTTCCAGTCCACTGCGCGATAACGGTCTTTATCAGAACCCGTCCAAGATTCGAATTGAAACTTTGGATCCGCAGTATTCTTACCTGTTAACCGTCCGTCGGTCGATTGCCAGTGATATTGCTTCCGTTGATGTCGTAGTCTTCTTCCGTCGGGACTTTAATCCGGAATACGAAGCCATTCACCAGGTCGAGAACTTTGTTGCCCAGTGGTTGCCCGGTCCCGATGGTGCCTGGGGAATCAAAAATTACGACGACGACAAAGATGGTTCGACCGATGAACAGGCAGGCGAACAGGGCGCAGCCGGTTCCGATGATTACCGGCGTCGCGCGTTCCGGGTTCGATTTAATACCAATGTGGAAGCACCCAACCTCAAACGGGGGGGCTATGTTTTCGATGCCATCAATGCCCGCTGGTACCGCATTCAGAAAGTGGAAAATTTTCCGAAAGGCAGTCCCACAGCAGATATCACCCTGGATCAGCCGATCATCGAGTCCATCAATAGTTTCAGCAGTCCGGGCACACCGACAGCAGGGCTGATACTGATGCCGCATGTGGTTCAGGTTTACCCGTTAGGAAATAAAACACGCTAGTCTTCCATTCAATTTCGACAGGCAGTCATCCGTTATAAAGCGAAGTTATTTATGAACACGTTTCACAGCAGACATCAGGGCCATACTGATCGCGGCACCGCAAATCGCAGTGCCCGCGCCGGCTTTACGCTGGTCGAAATGTTGGTCTCAGTGGCGCTGGTCCTGCTGATGATGCTGATGTTTACCGAAATCTTCCAGCTGCTCTCCGGATCCATGACCACGCAGCGGGGGATCTCTGAAAACGATCAGCGCGAACGACTGCTGGTCACCGTCCTGCAGGCAGACCTCGAAAACCGAACGTTCCAGTACCTGCTGCCTTTCAGTAATTATCAGACATTTACGACTCCAGCCGGCGTCAATCCAGGTCCCACGGATCCCCGCAGTTATCTGTTCCATAAAGAGGACCGCAAAGGTTACTTCTATATTTCGGAAAACGACCCCAACGATGACACGGACGATTTCATCCAGTTCACAGTCTCCCGATACGCAAATCCTTCGCGAGCTGATGACACGGAAGACTTCTATTTCGGCAAAGCCGCTGATCTCAGCGGTCGTCCCTCCAGTGGTGGGTCGAAACTGGTGAATCATCCTAATCAGCCCGAAGCCGACGATGGCCGGATTACCCCCGATGGGACCTCACAGTCCTCCGCTGCGGAAATATCCTATTTTCTGCGGGGGAGTAATCTCTATCGCCGCGTCATGCTGATTCGTGAACCGCTGGCTCTTTCCAGCACGCAAAACGCCCAGCCTATCTCTGCAGATAATACCAGTACGCCTTTCTTCCTCAGGTCGACCAGTACACCCGCTCCGTTGTATGGCGAAGCATATAATACCACTGGCAGTGATAACTTCTGGCGGGATTTTGATTTTTCAGCATTTCGCGATATCGTCACCGATCCAACAACACCTTACGCCCGTTTCCATGACCTGGATGCATTAAAAAATAATGATTCAACCGGAAGCGAAGTGCTGTTTCCGCTGGGAATGCCTCAATACCGTTTTGGCTTCAACCATGCCTCCGGACTCTCCCGGGAGTTCGTTCCCAGCTCAGTCAGTCCGAATCCGAATCTGTTTATCGGGCGTTTTACGCACGAAGAGACTTCGCATCAGCACTTTAATTACCCTCAGGATGCGACTGCCGTCGGCGGTGGTGGCAATCCCATGGATCCTGCGGGGCCTTCATTGCGGGTCAATCCCAACGATCGTGTGATTGATCTGCTCCGCAACGGAACGCGCCGTTCGGAAGATCTGGTGCTTTCAAACGTCCGTTCCTTCGATATCAAAGTCTTCGATGACGGGATTCATGATTACGTCGATATCGGCAGTTCGTCTGCCGTCCGCTTTGCTCCGGGAGCCCGACAGAATTCAGACCATGGAAATAACGTCTTCAAAAATGTATTCGATACCTGGCACGTGCGAGCCGCTTCCAGCGGTGGAGATCAGGATCCCCCCTATCCGATGTTATCCGATCCCACAGTTCCTGAATTTAATAATCAGACCCCCGTTTATGATCTGGCTAACCAGTCACCGATTCCCCGGGCGTCTCCGTTAACTTCGATTCGCATCGTGATTCGCTATGAAGACATTTCGACCGGTCAGCTCAGACAGATGACCCTGATTCAGCCCCTGCGGAATAAGGGTGAAGGTTAAACGCAACAATTTAGCAGGCAACATCCCCTTTGTGCCGGACCGGGCCACGGCCATTGGTCACATTGGGAGGTTTTGAGATGAAACCCATGAAGCTTAAACTCAAAAAACAACAAGACACACGGCAGCACCCGCCCCGTCGCGGATCGACGTTGCTGGTCGTGATCGCATTGCTCGCCATGCTGTCGCTGCTGGGCGTGGTCTTCTATACCTTCGCCTCGCAGGAAGAGCGCAGCGCGCAATACTTCACGGAAGCCTCGCTTAACGAAGCCGATCCCGGACTCGATGCCGATGTCCTGTTCAACTGGGGGCTCGAACAGCTGATCAAAGGGCCGGAACAGGGGCTGTATAACAGCGCCCTCTATACGGGCCGTCATTCCCTGTTGCCGAACATGTTCGGTTCCGACCTGCATCCCTTTACGGGGCAGGGGGTCAACGTCACTTTTAATAGCTCAAATGTTCTGATTGTGGACCAGAATTATGATGGGGTTGAAGAAGCAGCAAACGCTTCCTTTAAGAATTTGAACCTGAGCCCCGGTGCTTATGCCTCCGGCTCTTATCCGAACGTGTCCAATTTTCCGGAGCCGGATGCGGGATACACGGCACCCGATATCAACAGCCTGTTCCTGGCCTATGATGGCTATACACTGACTGGCGGCAACTGGCGTCGGGTTGTGATCCCTTCTTTCTTACGCCCACAACATTTGCGCAATACTTCTACAGGCATTCATCTCGATGACTGGTACTCAAATTCTGCCACCCCATCCATGGTCTTGAGGCCTCACCCAGATCATGCCTTTGTTGATACAGGCGGAAATCCGACAGGAACGTTACGCTTTACAAATTCTTTCCCTTTCACGCCGCTGTCAAATCCGGGGGGGAATGGAGCGGTTAATGGTGAACTCGGAATTTTCACCAATTCTTTCAACAGTGGCGCTCCCGTGGTAGAACTGGATGTCGACAACGACAACGATGGCCTTGTGGAAGGGATCTGGATGGACCTCGATTTTCCACCGATCCAGAATCCCAGTGATCCCACCAAATACATTCTGCCTCTGTTCTCCTTTACCGTCTACGATCTGGACGGACTGGTCAATCTGAATACCGCCGGTAACATGCGGCGGCCCGGCGATATCAATCTGAACTATAACTCGAGCAACAACTTTTTCGGCGAACATGGCGCCACCAATAAATATACCGACAAATACCTGTTGCTTTCCCGTTCCAATATGGGGCTGTCTTCCCCAGGGGAAATCAATCCTCAGTGGGTATTGAACGCCCGTCCGGAAGTGGAAGGGGCAGGTGGAACAGGAGGAGATCTGAAGTCCTCAGCCTCGCCAGCCGCTGTGTTCCAGCAGCACCGTATCTTCTTTGGCGATTATCCCTATCCGTATGGCGCCATCGGTGCTCCCCGTTCGTATGCCTCCTATACCATGTCATCTGATTTCCGGACCGCCTATGAAAGTACACGGGACTGGCGCGAAATCTCCAACATGGAATACTTCTTCCTGAACTTTGGACGCCCCGAATTCAGTGCTCCCAGTCCGCTGAACTATGGAACCAAAAGTGATGTTATCGACCTCTATGCAGGTCGCTGGGGGGAACCGAACCGGCTCTACGACGCCTTGCGGGATACGACCTCTGACAGCATTTACATTGTCGATGCCAGTGGCTCGCCAGTGGTTGCTTTTCCGCGAGCCGGACAGACCCTGGTCGACGACAATGCCAACCGTTATGAAGGGGGTATCTATGCCGGTTCGCTGACCGGAAACCGGGGCAACACCCAGTCCTTCCTGCACCCGCTGGCCTATAATGGTTCTGGCCGTAACAACAAGACCGGTGCCAATTATCGACTGGCCAACATCGGCTACAACGGCTGGAAAGGCTATGAAGATTTCGAAATCGCCGGCGCCATCCGTTACAACGGCGGTAATACATTCTTCAAAAATTCCGTCGCCGATACTTCGGCGAACTTTGGTGTCCTGATGGATGACGCGGACGAAATCACCGTCGACCTGGAGAAAGTACAACGCCCCTACGATGAACCATTTACTCCTGATGATCTGGCGTTTCTGCACATGAATCAGACCGATCAGGATGATACCGGTGTGACATCCCGTCTGGAAGATCTGCTCCCCTTCAACTTCGGTCGGGCCGCCACGGTCAACAAACGTGGCGATCAGATTCGTAAAAAATTTACCACGATGAGTTGGGATCGTAAGCAGTTTGCTCTTAGCGAAGCGATCATTACGAGAATTATGAATAATGGTAGCTCATTGAATTTAGATACCTCTAGCCGTTATGCATCCTGGCTTTTCAGCGCGGATACCAATCAAGATGGTAAGCTGGAGTTTCCACCTGATTTTGCTAATGAACGAGATCTTGATCAGAACGGAAATTTGAATTACTCAAATTTTTACAGCACGCTCATTGGTACTAATATCGAAGATTTGAATGGTGATGGAACTCGTCAAACAACTTCTATTGCCGGTACCGCTCTTGACCCATTTCGATCTGCAGTTCGAAATTTGTTGACCGTTGAGAAAGGGAATACCAGTACAGCTCGATTACAGATGAGATTAAATCTGAATGAGCTGGTTGTGTTTGATTCGACCGGAACAGGACGTGTGGTCACAACCCGTCCGCTGACACCACATCCCGGAGAAGATGTGAACGGCAATGGTACCCTGGACGTGGCCGCGGGCGAAGATCTTAACGGAAACAATGTACTCGATACTCTGCCTGCCACCACGATTAACAGTAGCTGGTACAGTTTCAACCTACCCTCTTATCCGCCGACGTCTCCCCAGCAGCAGGAGTTCTGGGCTCGTTACGACCGTCAGAGAATGGCTCGTGATATTTATGTGCTGCTGTATACGCTTGGAGGTTCAAAAGACAATCTTGATTATCGTTCGAGTAACCTGACGAACGCACTTTATACGGACGCTCAACTTAAAGAGATGGCTCAGTTTGCAGTCAACGTAGTCGATGCCCTTGACCCTGATGATGTGATTACCCGCTTTGAATACGACAAGAATTTAAATGATGGGTGGGGTCTCGGCGATAACCCTTATCAAACCTCTGACGAAACCACGCTCGCATCCGGACTGGGAATTTCCAGCCAGGCAACTCAGCGAGGAGTCGTTCATGGTGTCGAAGCACAGAAACTGACTCTCAGTGAATTTCTGGCGATCAAAGCTCCCAAGGTCGAAGATTCGTCAAACAATCCGGTCAACCACGATGCGACCCAATATGACGACAAGAAAGATCGCTACTTTTCCTTCATCGAACTACGCAACGCCGGGACCAGAACGGTGAGCTTCGCCAATGATGCCTGGCAGATTCGACTGGAACCACGGGTTGATGCGGTTGAAGACACCAACAGTGTGACCAACTCTGATTACGTTAATTTAGATTCCCTGCTTGTTGATGGTACCCTCAATGATACACACAAACGTCGAGTTACCCTTCGCAGTGGTGCTGTCGGAGGAGGGGGGATTTATACCGTACGCTCCGCAGGGGATAATGAAAATACTGATCCGATGACAGGGATGCCACGCCCCAGTTACTTCCGTGTCGATCCCAACTTCTCCGGGGGTTCGCCTACCTACTCGACAATCGCACCACAGGATATTACTGCTCCTGCCACAGATTTGATTACCGATGATGACACCGCCGACTTCAGGATGACCACAGAAGCCGATATCGTCACGCCCATCGCCAACCGCGGAGACTTCCTGAACGGATCCAATACGGATGCAGGCAGTACGAACCCTTCTGATTTGAAATTCGTTGTCCGACTGATGCGGCGGGCACATCTGGGGCGTGCTGCTCCTGCTCCCAATACTGCGGATGACGATGATAATCCCTGGGTTGAAGTCGACAGTATGGTCGTTTTAGGGATGAAACAATTTAGTCTGCAGCAGTCTGATATGAGCACCCAGATTCAAAACCAATTGAATCCATTACAGAGTTTTGAACGGGAGCAGCCCTTCTATTCCCGCGGGGCCGGTGAAGTAAATCACGCTGCCGGTACCTCCGGTTCAAGTTACCGTGCGAATACCGTCGGTACGACGAATTCCAATACAGGGACAGGCAGTGTTGGTGTTGACGGTGCTCCCGGGATTGTGTCGTTCGACGATGACAACAGTGGATCTCCCGATGATTCAACAGAACGCGGCTGGGCCTTCTCTGATGACCGGCCCCGCTTCGATATCTGGCAGCCTCACTTCGACCGTGATTTTGCCTCAGTGGTGGAACTGTTCTCGATCCCGGTTGTTGGACCGAATCGCGTGACGCGCGATCTGGCCACCGAAAGTGGCTGGCAGACACGTACTGATACAACGACCAGTGTTGCACGGGGAAATGATGTTCGCTTTGCCGGCATTCAAAAATTCCTGGATCCCAGTGGTCCTGATGATACCGATTCCAGTACCCCAGCACCGAATTGTGATGATAACCGCTGGTATCGTCTACTGGAATTTGTTGAAGTACCCACAAGGGCACACCTGCAACTGGGCAATCCATTGAACGATCCCCGTGTGCCCGGTCGAATCAATCTGAATACCGTTCGGCATCCTTCGGTGCTGGCAGCCTTACTGGATGACAGTGACGCATTCACGCTCGATCTGGCCACGAACTACCGTAATCCACCTTTGACTGCGCCTCATTTGGGGGGGGGGAACTGGTGGACACAGTTTCTGCAATCTCGTGATGCTGCTGATCCAGTAATTACAAATAACCCACGTATTCCAGGTACGCCTGGGTCACGGCCATTCCGTAGTCTGCATCAAAATCAAAGCACTAGCTTGAATGGTCTGAGAGAGAATTCCATCTTTCGCAGCCTGCCTGCAGACTCGGGTAGTAACAATCCAAGGTTACTCTTCGAAGTCGCGACCGGCGCAGAGCACATAGGTACTGCTGGTGCAGCCAACAAAGTCGATTTCTACACGCGTAATCGTCTGTTGTCCAAAATTACGGCCAACACGACGACGCGGAGTAACACATTTATCGTCTTCATATCGGTCGCTTACTTTGAAGCGACCGGAGCTGGCACCACAACGTATGGCAGCCCGGTGCAGATCGGTGCGCGACTGTCGCCGATTGATCCAGCACGCACCGCCAACCAGGCCGATTATCGTGGCTTCTTTGTGATCGACCGGACCCGGGCTGAGCAGGCCTTTGAACCCAGTACGGGTAAGTTTGATCACTGGAAAAATCTGATTCGATTTCGACATACCATTCAACAATAAAAAGCATTGTTTTACCTGATTTTTCGGACGGGACAATTGGGTATAATTGATAAATCTGACATAACTGGGAGGGGGAATGCCATGTTGCCTTAGTGAACAACTCTGGTTGCGGGCCATCAGGTAGAGTTAGAGTCTGGAAAGGAGTGGACGTTTACAACGTCTGTTCCGATCAGGCAGGTTCAGGCGGGAAGAACGCCGGTTTCCTGCCAGAACACGTCGTTTTTAAGTTTGTTTTTGCTACTTGTCAACAAGTAATATATAATCAGTTTGAACCGTATTCTTAGTGAGGAGAATGACAATGCATACTCGTAGAGTAAAACAGAAACTGCAAAAGCGTAAAGGGTTTACGCTGATCGAACTTTTGGTGGTGATCACCATCATCGGTATCCTGGTCTCGCTGACACTGCCGGCGATCCAGAGTGCCCGTGCCGCGGCACGGAAAGTGTCCTGCCTGAATAACATGCGGAACGTGGGCCTGGCTGTGGTCAACTTCTCCTCAGGCGCCAATTCTCAGCTGCCGCTGCTCGTGGACAGTAACATCATTGTCGATCCATCGTCGTCCAATCCCAATCAGTATTGGGACGACCTCTCATGGTGCACCACTATTCTGCCGTTCCTGGATAATGTTGGTTTCCGTCAGCGATGGGATCAATACGCCAGCGCTATAGCTGATCCCACAACCGGAGGAACTGGAAATGCTAACTTTGCTGCTTTTCTCAAATTGAATCAGAATCGTTTTCCCGTCTTCCTCTGCCCCGACGACCAGTTCAATACCGAAGTGGGAGCACTCTCTTACGTTGCGAACGTGGGTTACGTGACTTCCAACTACAATGCGGCTGGTGATACTTCTCATCGCCCCAATTCAGCGGATGGTGGCTTGGACAAAAGCACTTCAACAACTGCTGATGTTCCGGTCAAGTTTGCCAGTGGTGTCTTCTGGCGAAATTCCACGTCGCGGATGTCTCTCGATTTCATTTCGGCTGCCGATGGTCTGACTCAGACTCTGATGCTGTCTGAAAACCTGCAGGCTGGTGATTGGTCCTGTACGAATCAGGCTGAAGCAGGGGTACTGTTTACCGGGGCTCTGGGCTTTGGTGTCGACGTCAATGGACTCCTCACCAGTGGTACCACTCTCCAATTGCCGAGCGGGTTCAATCTGCAGAATACCACCACACCCTCCGATTCGCGTATCGGTTCCAACCTGACTGCCGCCAAACGTCAGGCATGGCGTCCCAGCTCAAACCATCCCAGTGGTGCTGTGAACGTGATCTTCTGCGATGGTAGTGGAAAATCTCTGACACCTCAGATGGATGCCGGCGTCTATGCCCGTCTGCTGACCGCTGCCGGTCTGCGTTATGGACAGGCTGTTGTTGACGGAACATCCTTCTAAGCCTGGGAAGATGACTGCAACCATTATTTGAGTCATTGTTCTCAAATCGGTTCAAACAAGCGGGCACCAGGGACCAGCCGGTCTCTGGTGCTTTTTTCATATCCTGATTGCATACTGTATGGGCGTGGGCTTTCTGTGCGCCTGTTTCTGACGCTGTGAAAACATCGCGCTACACCATTCTCGCCTGGTTTTTCTCATTTCAAAGGGCAACCGCATGCAGACACGAAACGAAAAACAGACACAGCGAAACGGCTTCTCGCTGGTCGAACTGATCGTGGTGATCGTGATCGTCCTACTTCTGATCGCGCTGATGATGCCTGCGCATGAAAGCGCCCGGGCGGCCTCACGAAAAGTGGCCTGTCTGAATAACATGCGGAACGTCGGTCTGGCGGTCGTCAACTTTTCTTCAGGTGCGAATTCGCACCTGCCTCTACTGGTCGATCCAAATATGGAAGTGTCCACAGATGACGCGCCCAACCTGCAAGCGGCTCACGATGACCTCTCCTGGTGCACCACGGTTCTCCCCTTCCTGGATAACGTTGGTTTTCGCCAGCGCTGGGATACGACCGCCAGCCAGGCGGCCAGTGCGACGTTGAACCAGGCTGCGATCACTCAACTGTCGAATCTGAATCAGGTTCGTTTTCCCGTCTTCAGTTGTCCCGACGATCAGTTCAACACCGAACGGGGCGCACTCTCTTACGCCGCGAATGTGGGCTATGTGACCTCCCACTATAATTCCGTGGGCGATAAAGCACATCGTCCCGACAGTGCCGATGGGGGACTGGATGGCGATGCTTCGACAACGGAAGACATTCCGGTCAAGTTCGCCTCCGGCGTTTTCTGGCGACCTTTTGCTTCCCGCATGTCGCTGGACTTCATTTCACAACAAGGCGATGGGCTGACCCAGACACTCATGCTCTCTGAAAATCTGCAGGCGGGGAACTGGTCGTCTACCGATACCGGCAGCCTCGGTTTTGGCATCGACATGCAGGGCGTCTATTCCAGCGGTTCAACTACACTGGCACTGCCAGCAAAATTTGACCTGATCAATGCCACGACTTCGACGAACTCGAGTATCGGATCCAAATCCGGTGCTAAAAAAAGTCGGGCCTGGCGTCCGAGTTCGAACCATCCCGGTGGCGCGGTGAATGTGATCTTCTGTGACGGCAGTGGAAAATGGCTGACGCCTGAAATAGATCCCCGCGTCTACGCTCGTCTGCTGACGCCGGCCGGGGAGAAGTATCATCAACAGAAAGTGAATGAAACGGATTTTTAATTTCGCTGAAACGAATTCGGATGGCCATTTCTCATGCGAAGGAGTATCGATATGAAGCAGCAATTGAAAAGCTGTTCGCGCAGGGGAGCTTCAGTTGTTGAACTGATCGTCGTAATTGTCATTGCCTGTCTCCTGGTAGCAGTGGTTCTGCCGGCCATTCCTCGTAGCAGAAGACCCGCCAGAAAACTGTCCTGTCTGAACAACATGCGGAATATCGGCCTGGCGGTGGTGAATTATTCTTCCGGTGCCGATTCACACCTGCCCCTGCTGGTCGAACCAGGTATGGACAGGTCCCTGGTCACCGTGCCCCATCCGAATATGGGGAACGACGATCTCAACTGGTGCATCACCGTGCTGCCATTTCTGGATTCAGTTGCGTTCAGACAAAAGTGGGATCAGGTGGCCCCCCTGGCTGCGCAGTTTGGTGCGTCGGCTGAACAACTCAAGGCCCAGGCTGATCTCAAAAAGACGGTTTTCCCTGTTTTTAACTGCCCCGACGATCCACACAACAAGGAACCGGGGGCGCTTTCCTATGTGGTCAATGTGGGCTATGTCACGTCGAACTATAATACTGCTGGTGACAAAACACACCGTCCCGACAGTGCGGACGGCGGACTGGACGGGGACATCACCACCACGGAAGATATCCCGGTCAAGTTCGGCTCCGGTGTCTTCTGGAGACCTTATTCGACCCGTATGTCACTCGACATCATCTCGGCAGGTGACGGACTGACCCAGACGCTGATGCTGTCCGAAAACCTCCAGGCCGGGGACTGGTCGGACACTGATACCGGCAGCCTGGGCTTTGGCATCGACATTCAGGGCGTCTACCCCAGCGGCTCAACTTCACTCGCACTACCAGCGAATTTCGATCTGGTCAATGCCACGACGGCGAACGATTCGCGCATCGGCGCCAATCCGAGTGCCGCAAAAAGAAAGGCCTGGCGACCCAGTTCAGATCATCCCCGTGGTGCCGTGAATGTCATCTTCTGCGATGGGAGTGGCAGGTCGTTTTCACCCAATATGGATCCTGGTATCTATGCTCGTTTGTTGACCCCCCAGGGGCTGCACTATGGACAGGATCCGATATTCGAGTCCGATTTCTAGACTGTGTCCAGTTTTACTGTAGCGTCTCCAGGGTCATTTGGACCGAGTATATTCGATTGAGAAACGCTATGGTTAAATGTGGCGCGCTCTAGCAGGTTGAAAAACGAAACGCTCCATTGTCGTCTGGCAGATTCCTGTTCGATTTATACACATTGCACCAGAGATCCGACGGTCTCTGGTGTTTTTTTTCGAAGTGGAATACAATCTGTTGGCTTGTACACTTTTTGCTGGCAGGGCGAGGTCCTAAGCTTGCCATATAAAGGGAGGTGATTTTTGACAGGAGCCGCTGTAAAGGGCGAGTCGCTGTATAACGTCTCTTGACGAAACAAGGGGAAATCGGATAAGGAACAATATAAACTTAGATACTAAAATAGGAGCGACTTTGCGCCCACCCCGGCACCAGACAGGTTGGTGGGATGGTTGCTTCGAGCCAGAGAAAATAACGGGCTGCAACTTGACGGGTTCTCCTGCAGCAGCGATAGTCGTTGGTTCAAACAGATGTGAGTGTTAAAAACAGAATTAACCTCGTCACGATTCACTAAAGCATACTATTACATCTCAGGATACAATCATGTTCGATCCCTTATCAGGGCAGATGCCGACTCAGGCGAATCAACGTGCCAGAAGCTATTCACAGCAGCGCCAGATGGGCATTGGTGACCTTCTGCTGGACAATCGGATCATCTTTCTGGACAGCGTGATTAACGACGCCAGCGCGAATCTGATCGTGATGAAGCTGCTCTACCTGCAGTCGGAAAATCGTCATCAGGACATCCATTTATATATCAATTCCCCCGGCGGTTCCGTCACCTCTACCATGGCCATCTACGACACCATGCAGTTCATCGAGTGTGATGTTGCCACCTACTGCGTTGGTCTGGCTGCCAGTGGCGGGGCGATTCTGATGGCCGGCGGTCAGAAAGGCAAACGGTATATTCTGCCCCATGCCAAAATGATGATTCACCAGCCCTTCGGTGAAGTGGGCGGACAGGTTTCTGACATCGAGATTCAGGCCAAGGACATTCTGGATACCCGGGAAGTGCTGAATAAAATCCTGGCTGATCACACCGGTCAGACGATCGAAAAAATTGCGCATGACACCGCCCGAGACCGCTTCCTGACTTCTGCTGAATCGGTCGAGTATGGACTGGTCGACGAAGTCCTGATTCGTGACAAGGGCGAAAAAGACAAAGAGAACAAGTAGCACACACGTCGGCAGACATGCTGCCAAATGACGATCCACCATCAAATCTATCATCAATTGAAGTGAGTTTTACATGACGGTCCTTACTCCTTATGTGATCGAAAAGAATGGCCGCGATGAACGGGCCATGGATATCTACAGTCGTCTCCTGCAGGATCGTATCGTAATGATGGGGTCTCAGGTCAACGATCAGGTGGCCCAGAGTCTGGTCGCCCAGTTGCTGTTTCTGCAGTTCGACGATCCGGAAGCTGACATCCATTTTTACATCAACTCGCCCGGTGGTTCAGTCACCGCCGGTATGGCCATCTACGACACGATGCAGTACATTTCGTGCGACGTGGCCACCTACTGTATCGGGCAGGCTGCCAGTATGGGGGCGCTGCTCCTGACTGCCGGTGCTCCCGGTAAACGGAATGCTCTGCCCAACAGCCGGATCATGATTCACCAGCCGCTCGCCGGGATGCAGGGAACTGCAACCGACCTGGAAATTCACGCCAAAGAAGTCTTGAAAATGAAGCGGCGTCTGAATGAGATTCTGCTGCACCACACCGGTCAGACCCTGGAGAAAATTGAAGAGGATACTGACCGCGATAACTTCATGGATTCCCAGGAAGCCAAGGAATACGGTCTGATCGACAACGTGCTCGATCACCTGGATCTGCCCGGAGCCAAAGAACAGTCTTAACTCTGATTAACAGGAGACAGAAGAGGGATCTTCTGTATTAGTTGATTTCCAATGAAGCAATACCTTACGACATGGATGTCGTTGATGTTGATTCTCACCCTGGCGGGGTGTGGAGGTCGGGGAAACACTGATCTTCTCGAAGCGCGACTGCGCCAGCAGGAAGACAGTATTTTCGCACTGCAGCGCGATCTGAAAGACTCCCATCAGGCTCTGCAGTCCGCCCGTGAACAGTCTGCCGCCATGCAGCGGCAGCTCGCCAAATCAGCTAATGGAGGCCTGCTGCCCGAACAGTCGAAGACCCTGTTTCGGGTGACTGGAGTCAAAGTCAACAGCCTGCTGACTGGCGGTGTTGACCTCGACAGCAAACCGGGAGACGAACTCTGGACCACCGTCATCACGCCCCATGATGTGGATGGCGAGACTGTCAAGCTGCCCGCTGATCTGGAACTGGAGCTGGTCGATCTGAATCAGCCGGAAGCGCAGCGACGTGTCGGGATCTGGAAATTCGACAGCCAGGAAGTTCGTTCTCACTGGTACTCCGGCTTTGCCGGTTCGGGATTTCGTTTCGAGTTGCCCTGGCAAAGCACGCCAGCCAGCGAGGAACTCACTCTGCTGGTGCGGATGAAATCTCAGGATGGTCGGACCTTCAAAACAACCTCGCCACTCAAGGTCGCCCGCCTGGAAAACAGTTCGCAGATTCAGACCGTTTCTCGGGATGTGCCTGTTTCGCGTAAGCAGCTCACACCAGCAGAACCCGCACGGATTTCGTTTGAAGAACAGCCGGCAATGGTTACCGAAGAAAGCGAGAACCCGTTCCAGGAGATTGATGCTGAGTCGACTCCATCTCCTGCGGAGACTGAGTCCGACTCGCCGTTCCGCGAGATCAAAGAATAGCCGCTGATTACATCTACTGAAACGCAACAAGCTCTCGCCGGTTCACCAGCGAGAGCTTGTTTTGTTTACGTTGTGTTTTGGGAGCGAATGCTATTTCTTCTGTCCCATCGAGTGGGCTTTCGCCAGCGCATCCTCTGCTTCCGCGATGCGTCCACACCGCTGGCAGATGACGGAGAGCTGCAGATAGGAAAAGTTGTCATCCGGTTCCAGCTCGGTGACCTTTTTGGCATGTTCGATGGCCTCGTCGAATTTACCCAGTTTCTGGTAATAGACGGCCGAGGCGGAGTGGGCCAGTACGTAGTTTTCATCTGCGGCCAGTACTTCTTTCAGTTTCTCAACCGCCTGTTCCACTTCCCCACTTTCATAAATTTTGACTGCTTCATCGTACAGACTAGATGGAGTACTCATCCGCTTAATCTCTCTTTTCTTTCAAAATGGTTCGTTGAACAATGAGGGTCGCATGCAGGCCAGTCTGCCTCCGGGGCAGAGATTTCATCGGATCCCTATCTGAATTGTAGGCCCGCGGAACCAAATACCAATGCCGGAATCTGAACAGACTCAGGTCTGAGCTGGTGAATGTCTCCGTTTATGATAATTGACGAGCCTCAGGGTTTCATAGGCAAAGCGGTCCGCTTCCTGTAGAATTTGGGAACTTGGACTGAAATCGATGATCACCATTTCATAAAGGCAGGCAGTGTCTCCTCTCAAACAGGCCACAGATACCACCACGAAATACTCACGCGCGGAACTGATCACTCTGGTGGTGGTCCTCCTGGCAGGCTGCCTGGCGCGCGGTCTGTTTCTTTCCGACGTGGCTGTGGAGCATTTTGACGAAGGCGTGTATGCCTCCAACCTCTGGTTCTCCGCAGAGCAGGGGGCCGAATATCCTGGCCGCTATTATTACGCGCCGCCACTCCTTCCCTTTCTGATAGAATGGTCGATGATCTTTTTCGGAAGTGGGGCCTGGGGCGTCTTTCTCCCCTCACTCCTGTTGGGAAGTCTGACCGTACTGCTGATGTGGTGGGTGGGGCGAAGCTGGTTCGGTCCGACCGCTGGTCTGGTGGCAGCATTGCTGGCGGGGGGAAGCGACCTGCATCTGCTTTACAGTCGCACCGCGCTGACGGATGTTGCGCTGGGATTCTTTCTGCTGCTCAGCGTCTACCTCATATGGCGGAGCTGGCTTTCACTTGACTGGAAATGGCCGCTGCTGGCCGGCTTCGCCATCGGTCTCGCATGGTCGGTCAAATACAACGGCTGGCTGCCTCTGGCCATCGGCTTCTCAGGGATCGTACCCTGGCTCTGGATTCATCGCCGAGACCGATTGCCCGTCACCAGCTTTCTGGCACGGGCTGTTGCCTTCACTGTGGTGGCGGTCCTCGTCTGGTCTCCGGTGCTGGTCGGTTTGCAGAAGTGGGGGGGCTATTCGGTCGTCGCTTCGAATCACAGCCGGTACGTCGTTGGTTTCTCCGGCTGGTTTGCTTCCTGCACGCGACAGCTGCTCAACCTGCGACTCCTGGAAGGGCCTCCCAGTTATCTGAGTCTGGGGCTGGTCTGCCTGGTCTGCTGCCTGTTGGGACTCCGCTGGCGTGAGGTGACTCTGTCAGCAATCAAGTCTGAACGGCTGACTGGAGAAACTGGACGTTCCACGTGGAACACGTTGTTGAGCGGAGCTCTGGCTGCGCTCCCGCTACTGGTGGCCTGGCTGGTGGGAATCACTCCGACGCTCGCGATTCTGGCAGCCGTGGGAATCCTGCTCCAGCTGTTCTTCATCAGGGGATTCCAGACTCAGCAAGATCAAAGGGCAGATTCGAAAGCTGATCCGGAAGCATTGGCTCGATCCCTGGCAGCCTGGTTACTGGCAGCCTGGTTCTGTGGTCTCCTGCTGGCAACTCCACTCTACTATCCCTACCCGCGCCTGACGATTCCCTGGACGATGTCCGCCTGGTTGGGCATCGCGGCTCTGGCGGGCTGGCTGGAACAACAGGGGGGAAGCTCCCTGTATGAGCTCTGCTCGGGATCGTCAGAGGCGCACTTCAAACCGGCGCGTGTGGTTCCCGCCCTGAGTCTGGTAGGAGTGGCCCTCCTGGTGATTCTGGTTAGCAGACCCTGGTCTGTTGCTGGCTGGCAACCACGCAACGGTCTGGCAACGATCTCCCGGCAGATGCGCTCCGATCTGCAGCGGGATCTCTCCAGTACTGACGAAGCGGTGCTCTACATCTATGCCGAGCCTGGTCTGTTCTTCAATCTGAAAGCACAAGGGCACCAGCTGACCGGGCCAGTGGCTGACTTCCAGTTTCTGAATTCGCTTCCCTCTCAGATGCCGGTCTATCTGATTGCGGGACCACACGCGGCCCGGGATCCGGAGTTTGCGAAACAGTTCGATCCGGTGCGAAATCGATTCGATCTGGTGCAGACCTATGGGTACAAACCCAGCCTGCTGGTTCGTCTGAATCAGGCACAGCTGCCCGCAGAAAACGAAACGGAATCGGTCCAGCTCTACCGTGCCCGGTAAACCTGGCAAGGCAGGTGTTCCACGTGGAACACGGTCGGACTCAGCGAGGATCTCGCGCAAAGCCCTCTTGCTTCAAATGGGCATTCGAAATAAAATCCCGCGCCTCGTTTCATCCTCCCGTTTTTGTCAGGCAGTTTAAGTATAAGAGAAGAAGGTCATGGAAGATCACAATCAGGAAGATCAAAATCAGAATCCAGCCGATCCCGCGGCTGAGCAAACAGAAAATCCGGGTGCTCCCCGTCGTCGATTAGGCCGCGGTTTGAATGCCCTCCTGGGGCGTGGCGGCGACCCGGATGCGGAACTCAATCAGGATGGTTCTCCCTCTGAGTCACAGGAGAGTCCGGCCCCCGCAGAATCTTCAGACCAGATCGATATCGATCTGATCGATCGCAATCCCTATCAGCCGCGGCAGGACTTCGCAGCGGACTCACTCAAGGAACTGGAAGGCAGTATCCGGCAGCATGGGATCCTGCAGCCGCTGCTCGTGCGTCCGTTTGATGGAGCCTACCAGTTGATCGCCGGTGAGCGACGGTTGAAAGCAGCCCGCGAAGCCGGACTGAAGACGGTTCCCTGCCGGGTGATGCAGCTGGAAGAACGCGAAGTCTGTGAAGTCGCGATCGAGGAAAACCTCAAGCGAAAAGATCTGAACGTGCTCGAGAAAGCGCAGGCGTTCAAAAATTACCTGAGCCAGTTCGACAGCACGATCGAGCAGCTCGCCCAGCGACTGAGCCTGGATCGTTCCACCGTCAACAACATGATCCGCCTGCTCGATCTGGCAGAGCCCGTCAAGCAGGCCCTCCAGGCAGAGAAGATCTCAGCCGGTCATGCCCGGACGTTGCTCAGCCTGGATAACGAGAAACAGGTCGCGCTCTGCGAACAGATTCAGTCGGAGTCGCTCTCCGTCCGGAAGACGGAAGCGGAGGTTCGCAAGATCCTCAAGGGAGAAGCGGATACGGTTCCCTTTGATAATTCCAATGCCAAACAGCCGAGTGCGGCACCGCAGATGACAAACCATCTGGTCGATCTGCAGCAGCAGCTGCGGGAAATTCTGGGAGCCCAGGTGGAGATCAAACTCAAAACCGAACACTCCGGTCAGATTGTGATCCCCTTTGATTCCAACGATACCTTCGAGCGGATTACCGGCGTTCTGCGCAAATCGGCTTGAGGGGCGTCTTCCAGAATCGCCATTGAATTCCAGCAGACCCGTGAGGCATCACTTGCCTTGCGGGTTTGCTTTTTGCTGAAGGTTCATCTGGATCTGACGGAACGTGGGATTCTGTGGCTGGAGTTGAATCAACTGTTTGACGGAGTCCAGCGCCTGTTCCCACTTCTGTTGTTTCTCGTAGAGCAGCGTCAGCATCAACCGGAAGTCAGCCGACTGGGGTTCCAGCTCGCAGGCCTTTTCGAGGGCTCCGGCTGCTTCGTCTTCCCGACCGAGCAGATAGTAGAGCAGACCGAGCCGGTACTGGAGCAGGGCATTCTCCGGCAGCAGACGGGCATCGCGGGCCAGCAGTTTGACCTCTTCCGATCTCAGCTCCTGTGCCTCCTGCGTGCGTCCCTGCTGTTCCAGCAACTGGGCCAGATTCGAGCGGGCTCCCGCCACAGCCGGTGCCAGCTTGATGGCCCGCTGGAATTCTTCCTCTGCCTTTTTGAGGTCACCCTCATTCGCATACAGGATTCCCAGGCTCATGTGCGAACCGGATTGATCGCCGTCGGTCAGCAGGTTTTTCCGGTACTCTTTCAGAGCCCGATCGAGTGCCTGCCGGTTGGACGCTGTGTCGGGCATGATGGGCAGCGCTGACAGAATCCGGGCGACCTCCGTTCTCACTCCACGGGAGTCATCTGTCAAACCTTCCGCCAGCAGTTTGCCCACGCGACTGGCTTCCGCTTCCGTGCGCGGGTTCCAGCCTTCGAAACCGCGGAGTGCCGCCATCCGCACCAGTTCTTCTTTGGACTTCAAGCCCCGTTCAACTACCTTGCGGCTCTCAGGAGTATCGTAGCGCGAAGCGAGCAGGGAGACGGCGGTCGCACGCACAATCGGTCCGACTTCCTTTTCCCGGGTCAGCTTGATCAGTGCCCGTTCCGCGTCCGGGTTGCCTGCCTGACCTGCGGCCAGGATTTCACCATAATGCGGGTCGTCTCGCCGCTTGGGACCGTACCACTCGTCGACTTTCTTCGCGGCCCACTCCGGCGTTTCATCCGGTTTGGTGTGGCACTGGTTGCAGGCATTGGGGGTTCCCAGTTTGACCGTCAGGTCGGGGCGGGGAATGCGCAGACTGTGGTCCCGGCGGGGGTCGACTCCCATGTAGGTTTTAGTGGGCATGTGGCACTCCACGCAGGCCGCTCCCTTGCTGCCCACCTTGTGGTGGTGATGTCCGGGGACGTCGTACTTGGCTTCCAGGTGACACTGGGTGCAGAGCTTGTTCCCTTTGAATTTCAAACGCAGTGAATGCGGGTTGTGGCAGTCGGTGCAGCGGACTCCCTTGCGATACATCTTGCTCTGGGTGAACGAACCGAAGACGTAAACTTCCTCGTCAATCTGACCATCCGGATGATAGAGGTGATCTTCCAGCAGCGAGAGAGCGTAGTGATCGTGGAACCGGTCCAGAGGCGTATGGCCCGGGGAGACGTGCCGCCGATGCGAGTGGCAGGGGGCGCAGCTCTCCAGTTGCGCGGTGGCATCCTTTCCTTTCAGTTTGGCCAGACCATAGCCATAGCGCCGGTCCCAGAAAATGGAATGCGAGTTGGCCAGTTTCACGTGGATCGAACCGGGGCCATGACAGGCTTCACAACTGACGCGCATTTCGGAGAAGGAGTAATGATGGGTGTCGGTGGCGATGTCATAATTCTTGGCCCAGTTCGTCGTGTGACATTCCGCGCACATGTGGTTCCAGTTCTGGGCGGAGCCGGTCCAGTGCAGGGGGTCTTCCGGGCCAAAAGGTTCATCCGGGCTGGCGTAGTACCACCGCTTCATTTCCGTGTCCCAGGTCACCGGCAGAACCTGGACCTTTCCACGATCGAGCTCTGCCAGGTACTGTTGCAGCGGATGCACGCCGATCACATACTTGACTTCGAAGCGGGCCAGCTTTCCGTCCGGTCCCTGCGTGGTGACATAATACTTGTCGCCCTCGTGGGACATTTTGGAGGTGATCCCGAAGTGCTCAAGCTCGGTGTTATCGAAGTCACCCAGAACGAACTCCGGAGTTGCGGGGTTCATCGCCAGATCGTGATCGGAGCTCTTCCATTCTTCCGCCTGTTTCTGATGGCACTCGAAGCAGGTCTGTCTGCCGACGTAGGTGGCCTGTTCTCCTTCAGGCAGAGCGGTCCACCAGTCGATGGCCAGGCCGATCGAGGTGAGACACAGAAAAATGGTGATGCCGTAGATCCATCGTTTTTTCATCGCGCTTGAGTTTCGTCAGTTTCTCTCAGGATGTCCGTCGCAGGGGAAGATCAAATTCAGAACGGTCGTCAGTAAGCGTGCACTTCAGGAGAGTGAGATAACCGGATGTTTGCTGGCACGCCCAACAGTATTGATGATACCCTGCCCGCTGGACCGAATGCAATGACAGTCAGCTGTCAGGCGGAGGATTGCCGGGGCATCCCTGTGTGGGGAGAAACCGCGGTGTGATGTCAAACCTCGTGAATGGATTCTTCGGGCAGTAACTGATCCGGGGACATGGTTTGCCCGTCATCATGGATCCTGATCTCGGTGTCGTCGTCGCTGCGCAGCATGGGCAGGAAACGCCGCGCGATACGAGCCTGGTATGTGACGCGGGTGTCATCGTGCGAATATTCGCGCGACAGGATCAGCGAATGTTCCTCCAGCTGCGAAAGCAGTTTTCCATTCCCGACGGGCGTCTCGATTTCCACAATCACATAACCGGAGGCCAGGCGATCGATGACGCCTTGCGCCAGCCGATCCAGCCCTTCACCTGAGACGGCACTCACGGTGATGGCATTGTCGTATTTCAGCCGCAGGACATCGAGTTTGGAGCGGTCTTCTACTTTGTCACTTTTATTGAACACCAGGATTGCGTGCTTGTGTTCGATGCCGATCTCATCGAGAACCTCGTTCACGGTTTTGATGTGATGTTCGACTTCCGGATTGCTGCAGTCAACCACGTGTAACAGCAGGTCTGCCTGACGGGCTTCTTCCAGTGTCGACTTGAAAGAGGCCACCAGGTGGTGGGGCAGATCGCGGACGAAACCGACGGTATCACTGAGCAGAATTTCTCCCCAGTGCGGGAGCTCCCAGCGGCGGGTACGGGTATCGAGGGTGGCGAACAGCTGGTCTGCGATATAAACGTCAGCCCCGGTGAGGGCATTCATCAGGGTACTTTTGCCCGCGTTGGTATAACCGACCAGCGAGACGGTCAGCTGTTGAAAACGGTTGGAGACGGTGCGCTCCCGGCGACGTTCCACTTCCGAGAGTTTCCGCTTCAATTCAGCCACGCGTTTGTCCAACAGTCGACGGTCCGTTTCCAGCTGCTTTTCACCAGGACCACGGCCAGCACCGACGCCCCCTTCGATACGCTCCAGGTGGGTCCACAACCGCTTCAGTCGGGGACGGAAATAGAGCAGCTGTGCCAGTTCAACCTGCAGCTTCGCCTCATACGTTTTGGCGTGCGTGGCGAAAATATCGAGGATCAGTTCACTCCGATCCACAATGATCGTACCGGTTTCTTCTTCGATATTTCTTCCCTGGGAGGGGGACAGATTGTTGTCGAATATGATCAACTCAGCATCAACGTGTTTCACCATTGATTTGAGCTCGGCCAGTTTTCCTTTCCCCAGACAGGTTGCCGGGTGAGGGTTTTCGCGGCTTTGTACCAGCGTACCTACGACTTTGACACCTGCCGTCTCAACCAGACCTTTTAATTCATCCAGGGCCTGATTCTTATCGATGTGGTTTGAGGGAGAGATAACCGAGACCAGAATGGCTCGTTTTGCTTTGACTTGTAGTTCTTCTCGTTTTGGATCCGCCAAGGAGTTTTAACCTTCTTTATTGATTAAGGATGGAGCATACATGCGGGGTCGGAAACTTCCGGGGCCGGAAACGTCCGGGGCCAGAGGCCTCCCGCCTCCTACTCTCTATTTTAACAGGTTGCCCCTGAGAGAATAGGCTATTTGTGTCTGACTGACACCATTTCTGCATTCCATGTTCAGAATGTCGTTGACTTTTCCTGGCAGTACTTTAGTTGAGGGAAGGCTAGGTGAATGTGTCCGCATGTTCATTTGTGGTTTTCATGAGGACCACATCCAGGGCATCTGCGCGCGTGCACTGTTCCCAGTATTTTTTGAATTCCAGATACTGGTCTTCCCGAATGATGCCTCCCAGGTGATCCACTTCGCGGCAACAGATGAGCTGGGAATCATCCTCTGAAATGGAGACGTGGTACCGGCCCCATTCACATTCATACTGCTGTGCATAGGGGAGACCGTATCCCTGGAATCCCGCTGGGAGTTCAATTTTGTGATAGTCCGTGAACCGGACAGGCCAGGGGGCCTGCAGGGCAGAATTGCGTTTCTGCACGTTGACCAGCGCGACCGTATGCATCGCGCCGATCCAGGGGACGCGGAACAGAATGATGTCTTCAATTTTGCGCGACCATTGATCGAGTGTCATCTGGCACGAATAACTCACAGGCTGGGAGAGGTCACTCAGATTGAGAAACTGTGGCGCTTCGATCTGGGCGCCCGTCAGAGAAGAAGCCAGTTCTTTTTCCAGGGTCAGACTCTGATATGCTTCATTCCGGTTGATGTATCGCAGGCGGAATTCCATGGCGGTGTCACCGGTTGTCGAGACATTCGTGGCGAACCGGTAACTGCAGTCTGCGGACAATGTCCCCTGGCACTTTCGATTGATGTGATTCGACTCTGCTCCCCCGCTGGGGATTCGAGTCAGTTCACCCGCAGCTGACTTCAACAAGAGTGCCTGCATCCCCTGGTCGTTATAGGGGATGTCTTTGAACGTCATTGGTCCTGCTGCAGGATCGAGCCAGAGGCGCTCACCATTTTCGAACGTGACACAGACAATCGCATGATCGAAGCGGGCACCGGGGAGGAAGGAGACGGTCCCGTTGATCCGCGTCAGCAGCACGGCGATTTCCGCTTCGATTCCCTGGTGCCGGAGCAGGGAAACCAGCAGCGCAGATTTGTCCTTGCAGTCGCCCCGCATGTCTTCCAGCATCGAGCCGACTTCTCTGGTTTTTTCCAGGTTCAGTTCACTGGGGTGTCTGCCATAGCGAACATCCTCAGACGCGTATTTATAAAGCGTGTAAATTTTCTCTTCAGTCGATTCAGATTCACGGGGCAGGTCCTCTGACAGTTTTTGAATCTGTGTCGGGATGCTGGCTGGTGGCTCCAGGTCCTGGCGGTAGTACTGCGTGATTGGTTCCCAGTCAGAGAGTGTGGTGAAGTCGACCCAGGGCAGGACGTCGCGCGGATGAGGAGTCCCATCGTCTGTTTCATAACCTGGTAACTGGTGCAGGTCCCATTGATAGATCTGGTAGGATCCCTGCTTCCAGGTACGCGGTTCCTGTTCTGTCAGATGCAACTGATACTGTAGGCGGAACGGTGCGGAAACCGCGACCGTGCAGCGTAGTCTCTGACAGGGCAGGGAATAGCGCAGGTATTCCTGGCCCCACATGCAGGCTGTGATCCGATCGGGTGTGAAGAAGTCCTGCTGCTCTTCCAGTTCTACTGTCACGCCGGGCCGCAATGGATAGTATTGAATCGCAATCTGTCCGTAGGGCTGAATGACTTTGCGGGCTTTTCGCTGACTGCCATCGGGCAGGTAAACTTTGGCCGTCTGTATTTTATGCAGGGCGGTCTGCCGGTCGTAGAACCGAAAGACTTCATCCCATTGTGCCAGCGCTTCATTCGCGTACAGACTGGAAATATGATGCGCTCTGCGGGTGATCGTGCCGTCGCGATGCAGCACGGCTACCAGGTCCGAGAGGAGAATGACCTCGCCCCAGTGCTGCAGTTCTGCGTCAATCGATTCGGTGGGGCGAACTTCATTGATCGAAATGCGTGGCGAGAAGGGCAGCACTTTTCGGGGTAACTTGAACCGGGTGCGCCACAGCTTGCGTCCGGGTTTGACAGTCGTCGCTGCTCGGGAATGATTCAATGCCGGGGTGCTTTCGATCTGCAGAGAAGGACCGTTTGCTCAACAGATCTATTGTAGCGTTAACTGCAGATGGGAGAACAGCATAAAATATCGATGTGATCAAAAAGCCATGTGCTGTTTTGCGGTAGCAGGTAGAGGTGAGACGGTGTGCTGAATGAAATCTGGCAGGTCTGAAAATAGAAGAAGCGATCGAAAAAACCGATCGCTTCTTACTCGTTATGGCTTGTTGTTTCCAGCAGCTAAAATCAGAATTACTTCTTCTTTTTAGCGGCCTTTTTCTTCTTGGGAGCAGCTTTTTTCTTCACTGCTTTTTTCTTTGCAGCTGCCTTTTTCTTTGGGGCGGCTTTCTTCTTTTTAGCAGCAGCTTTTTTCTTTGGTGCAGCTTTCTTCTTAGCAGCTTTTTTCTTCACTGCTTTTTTCTTTGGAGCTGCTTTCTTCTTTGGTGCAGCTTTCTTTTTCACTGCTTTCTTAGGTGCTGCTTTCTTTGCCTTTTTCTTTGCCACCGCAAATCCTCCTTTGAGAGTTAAACGAGGGCTGCCTTGCCGCTGGCTCCGGGCTATAAGTCGGCAAAGGTCTGCCACAACGAATAAGAATAGAATCTGTCAACCTTGACAAACTCCGATGCTCATCCCCTTTGTTGGTGAATGAAATTGCAATCAAAACAGTTTCTTAATTGACACTCATTACACACTAAGGACTTACATCTATTTATTGGGCATCATCGTAAATATTTCGTAAAATTCTGCAAGCCAATTCTGATATGAAAAGCCTTTTTCCAGCTTGTTGTAAACTGCGTTGAGCTTAGCGTTTAAAAACGAATCGAGTAAAAATGGAAATAGAACAGGGCTTGTTATACAGGGATGGTAAAAAAGAAGAGATCGATTTCGCTCTATTATTATAGGCTGAAAACGATCTCTTCTGTTTTTTACTTCTCGGTTGACACGTTCAAACTGCGCTGTTGCATGACGGTCGCTATCAGTCAAAACAATGCGAAAAAAGGCTCCGAAATATTTTCATGTTTTCAAAAAAAAATTTGCCCGATCGCTTGTTTTGAGGTCCTCAGACACTTTCCCAGACCTCTTTCATGTAACGAAAACTTTCGCGCGCGATGTGTTCGCTGCCCGGTTCGTAGTCAAAGACTTCGACTGAGATCCATCCTTGGTACTCTGTTTCTTTCAGCGCTTTGAAGATGGGATGGTAGTCTGTCTCTCCCATTCCTGGTCCGAGGAGGTTGGTATCATTCACATGGAAGTGACCCGTGCGGGAGGCGAACTTGTGGATGAGTTCCGGAATCGATTCTGTTTCTGCACCCGCCATCGCTTTGACATCCTGATGCAGGACGAAGTTGTCGGCTCCGACCATGTCGATCAGTTCCACTGCCTCAGCGCACGTGTTGACGAAATCGGTTTCTTTGGTGGTGAGCGGTTCCATGCAAATCCGCACTCCGCGCTCTCCAATGTCCGGCAGACAGTTGCTGAAAACTTCTGCGGCATTCTGGTACGCCTGTTCTCGTGACATGCCTTCTTCAACATTTCGCTGAAAAGGCGAACCGAAGACCATCAGGTCTCCTCCCAGATCGGCACACAGGTTCCCCAGTTCGACCAGGTATTCCGCTGTCTTTTTACGGACGGCGGAATCGGAAGTTGTCAGGTGCAGCCCTTCGGTTTTTGCCAGAAGCCAGTGCAGGCCAATGATTTGGAGTCCGCGATCCTCTGCCGTTTTCTTGAGGAACGCCCGCTGATCTTGAGTAATTTCTGACGGATGGTCTGCAAAGGCAAAAGGTGCCAGCTCAATGCCCTTGTAACCGATCTCAGCGATCAGGTCACACTGTTTTTCCCAGTCCCAGTCGACAAACATTTCCTGACAGATGGCAAACTTCATGTAAATCTCTCACTTTTACGGTTGAACTAAAGATGGAAGGACCTGTTCGGTCTGTTGAGGATAACAGGCTGAACCGCATTCATCGAGTCTCTGAAGACTCTCTTCGATCACTTTTAAAGATTGTCAGGGTAAGATTTAACACTTTTTTTGTGCCTGGTTTGGGTCTCCCAAACCCAGTGAAGGGATGTAACGTAGTTGAACGGGTATCGATTGTAGTGATCGAGCGGTTTATTGTGTCTCAGGGGAAGGGGATGTGTAGTAAGTCATGGAGAAATGGGGGTCTCAGTTAAGCGGAGCTGATTCAGGTGACGAAGTAGATTCTAACTGTTTCCAGATTTCAATTTTAATTGCTGAAATTACAAATAGAGGAATAGACCAATGAAACACGCAACCTGGATTCCCCTTCTGGCGGCCGCATTGATTATGGCCTGCTTTGGGGAGCAAGCCCAGGCAGGTTACCTGGGAGCAGGCAGATATAAATGTTGTCCTACAGAAGCATGTACTTCTTGTGGTGATTACTGTGCTGCCAAAGAGTGCTCAAGTACCTGCTACAAAACCGTTGTTGAAACCGTATGGGAAAAGCAGAACTACACCTGTCAGAAGACAGTCTACGATACGGTGTGTGAAAAAGTTCCCGTGCAATACACCAAGAATGTTTACAAGACCTGCTACCGTGATGAATGCTACACGGTCTGCAAGCCGGTCTACAACACCTGTTACCGGGATGTCTGCTACAAAGTCTGCCGTCCCGTTTACAAAACCTGCTACAAAACTGTGTGCTGCAAACGCCGCCGACCCGTTTACAACACCTGCTATCGGGATGTTTGCTACACAGTCTGCAAGCCGGTTTACAACACCTGTTACCGGGATGTCTGCTACACCGTCAGACGTCCGATCTGCGAGACTCACTACCGTGAAGTCTGCTGCACGATCTACAAGACCAATTACAAGACCTGCTACCGCGATGTGTGCCGCACTGTTTGCAAACCTGTCCACACCTGGAAGAATGTTGAAGTCTGCTGTGGTGAATGGAAGACGGTTACCGAACACTGCCCCGGTCCGGTTGTAGAGAAATGTGTCTGTGAACCAGGAACCTGGGAATACGATTGCAGCTCCTGCTGCCCGATCTACAAGCCTGGTTGCTGCAAAACAGTCAAAGTACAGTGCCCCGGCACAACCGTTTGCCGACGTATCTGGTGCCCCAAGACGGTCACCCGGAAAGTCTGCTGCACCACTTACCAGCGCGAATGTGTGACTGAGCGGGTTCCTTACACCGTATGTGAGCGAGTTCCCTGCTGCGTGACCCGGAAGGTGCCTTACACCTGCGTGCGTTACGAGTGTGAAACACGAACCAAGAAGGTTCCTTACACCACCTGTAAGATGGTACGTGAATGCCGGACACGCAAAGTGCCTTACACCACCTGCTGCTGGAAGGAAGAATGCGTTCAGAAACAGGTTCCTTACACCACTTGTACCATGGTTGAAGAGTGCCGGACCCGCAAGGTTCCTTACACGACTTGCAGCTATGAGCAAAAAACCTGTACCCGCAAAGTTCCTTACACAACCTGCCAGCAGGTCTGCTGCACACGGTATGTCACACGCACCAAGTGTGTTCCCCGTACCGTATGTGTGACCAAGACACGTTGTGTCCCACGTCAAGTCTGTCGCAAAGTGCCTGTCTGCTGCCCGCAGCCAACCTGTACGGCTCCGGCACCGAAGACCTGCACGGCACCTGCTCCGACTTGTTCCAACTAGTCAAAGAGACGCCAGAAGAGTTTTCAGCAATTGAAACTTGAAACTGCGAGAGGGCGGTTGATCTCAGATCAGCCGCCCTTTTTTTGTTGATCTCACGCACGGATCATTTTCTGAAATTCGATTTGAAATCAGGGACAACTACGGGAGGAATTGATATTCTTAAGTAGTCTGTGATGAGAATCTGCGTTATCTCATCTGACCTGCCTGTCGGAGGCATGGGGGTCACATGCCCGTTTTAAGAATCAAGTCCAGGGGTTAACCCGGGAGTGAGATATGGGAGACGCAAAACATTACGCTATTCGTGGCGGTTTGCCCGGGCGGGAGCGTTTACGGGTCCTGGGGCGTGTCATGTCTGACAGTACCGCCTCATTGCTGAATCAACTGGAACTCGTTGATGGTCAGTCCTGTCTGGACGTGGGCTGTGGTGGCGGAGATGTCACACGCGAACTGGCTCGCCGCGTCGCTTCCGGGGGCCGGGCGGTGGGGGTTGATCTCGATGCCACCAAGCTGGACCTTGCCCGAGAGGAAGCACAGGAACTGGGGCTCTTAAATGTGGAGTATCGCCAGCTGGATGTCCGGGAAGCAACCGGCGTTCCGGAATTCGATCTGGTCTATTCCCGCTTTGTATTGACCCATCTCCGGGATCCGGAAGTGGCTCTCGGTTCGTTTCTCAAGCAGTTAAAGCCCGGTGGAATTCTGGCTGTGGAGGACATCGACTTCAGTGGTTCGTTTGCCTGGCCGGAACCGCCGGCGTTTCGCAGGTTTTATGAACTGTATTGCACCGTCGTTCTGAACCGGGGCGGTGATCCGCATATCGGACAGCGCTTGCCTGTGCTCGTGAAAAATGCTGGACTGGAATCGATTCACGTTTCAGTCGTGCAACCCACGGGCCTGACCGGTGAGGTCAAACTGCTCAATGGTCTGACGATGGAAAATATTGCCGACGCGGTTCTGGCAGACGGACTGGCTTCCACTGAAGAAATCGATCAGATTGTCGATGGACTCAATGCGTTTGCCGCTGACGAGCAAACGGTGACCGGCTTACCCCGCATCGTCCAGGTCTGGGGACGTTTACCTCTGGGTTGAAGTACAGATTCAACTCATCCCCAGAGCGATGCGGTTGACGTGCCAGGTCTCAACTGTCGCGCTGGTTCTTCTCACAGCCCGGATCCAGGGGTACCGGTTTCCCTACCTTGTCTACCGGTTCGGTAAACAGGTAACGCCAGACCGCTTCATGGATGTACTGTCCTTTGGCATTCTTGCCGGCACTGCCGCCGGGAACGACGGAAGAATGGGCGCGGCGGGTATTGTTCTTGACGTCGAAGTCGGTGATCAGTCGCCGGGTATTGCCGTAGGGAGGCTTGGCCTGATCCACGTTTACAATCGGTCCATATTCATTCAGGCCGATCAGTTCCCAGGAACGACAGTAATGGTCGCCGGTCCAACCGCCGTCCAGGACGTGGGAAAAACCGAAGTAACGGTTCGTCGGAGTGGCTGAAGGGAGTGCCTGCCAGTTCTGCAATTGATCGCGGGGACCACAGAACATCACCACGCGGCTGACTTTCTGATGCTTGGCGAAGCGGGCTGCGGTGGTCGAACCGTGAGAGCTGCCGGACATGATCACGTCTTCCCAGCGCAGATCCTTGCCGTCGGGAGTGAGGTAATAATCCCATTCGCCCTGGGGATTATTTTTTGCCAGCCATTTCACGAACTGCAGCGCCCGTTCTTTCATGCCGTCCGGTTTAGGGATGGATACCTGGTCGCTATAGTCCTCGCCGGTGGCGGCTTCCAGTCTGACATTTCCCCGACAGGTTTCTCCCACCGGATTTTCCCGGCAGACCTTGGAGAACCAGCGGTTGGCATAATGCACCTGGATCGCGTGAAACCCGTAGTTGGAGAGCCGGTCAAACAGCTGGCTGTTATATCCCATCAGCCAGATGACCAGCTTACCCCGTGGTTTCTTTCGGGTGTCAACGACCGCATGTTCGAGGTCCTGTACTTTGCCTTTCGCTTCAAATACATAATCAATCTCGGGATGTTCTTTGGCGCGCGGATCGATTTCACTGGCGCGCGCGGTGAGTTTGTACTCCTGCGGTTTACGGTCACGATACCGGATTTGACGCTTCTGCGCCAGGGCAGGGCAGAGTGAGACTTGAGTTAACAGAACAAACACGAGCAGCGATTTGCAGTTCATCATGATGACACCAGACTGTATTCGAAGCGAATTTTGTTTTGAGGAAATAACCAGCTTTGATTATATCGATCTGCTGAGTCTGATTCCCGCCTGGTCCGGTTTGATCTGCCAGGAATGGAAAAATATTTCTGATTGTTTTCGATACGGCGCGTAAAAACAGACCGCCGTTTCAACAGGAACTGCGGTCTGTTCTCGTGTATTCAAGTTCGTGCTGTGCGATTTAGAATAATCCGCCGAACGTATCCAGGAGCATTGAGCTGAACGTGGAAGGATCATCGTAGTGCCACATCGTACGCACCAGATCATACATCATCACACCACACAGGCACATCAGCACCGTGGAGAAGCCCAGGGCGACAAAGGTCCCGACGCCCCATTCCGGTTCGGGAGCCGCCATCGCAGCCCCGCGTCCGCCGGCAAACGAGGCCGGAGCGACAAATTCGGCGTGGCTTTCGCCACTCTGGAAAGAGTCATCGAAATCGTCATCGTCTGCATCGTAGATGTCGTCGAAGTCATCTTCGTCTTCGTCGAAGACATCCGACATGCCGTCATCGCTGGCGAACTCGTCGTCTTCATCGAAGATTCCAGATTCCCCTTCTTCGTCGGAATCCAGAATGACGGACCCGGATGAGCCACCTGCTTCATCCAGCATCAGCACGCTGGTGTCGGCACTGGAATCATCGGCAGAGAGATCGAAACTGCTGTCTTCATCATCATCCAGTGCAGGAATTTCCATCGTGGCATCTTTGCCTTCGCTGGCAGCCATCATCGGAGAAGTCTTATCCACGTCATCGACGTCGAATGGCTCCAGTGAGATTCCGCTGTCAGCGGTAATAGAGATGTCACTGCCTGTATCGTCTTCCAGTGAGATGCCGCTCTCTTCGTCTGCCAGAGAGAGGCCACTGTCTTCATCGACCAGAGAGATGCCACTTTCGTCTGCTGCTTCGAGTGAAATGCCGCTGTCCAGCGGGCCAGCCAGCGAAATCCCACTGTCGGAGGCCAGAGAGATCCCACTGTCCTCTGCCAGAATGGAGGATTCATCGCCTTCGTCTGAAACCAGGGCGACATCACTGTCACTGACCAGTTCCAGGTCATCATCGCCTACCAGGGCGACGTCGCTCTCACTGCCCATCGGGCTGGATTCGTCGGCGACCAGCTTCACATCGCTGTCGCTGCCCAGATCCAGATCCAGCATATCTTCGTCCTCTGCGTCGGCATCGACGAGTTTCACATCGCTGTCACTGCTCATATCAATGCCGGAATCATCCGTCAGGCGGACATCGCTGTCGGAGTCTTCACCGACGGCAACCAGCTCCGGTTCGCTGTCGAGTTGCAGGTCGTCGCCATCATCGACTACCAGGCGGACGTCGCTGTCGGAACTGCTCAGTTCCACCGGCTCGTCTTCGTCATCGTGGACACTGCCCCGAATGACAGTCGCCTGCTCGCCGACTTCATCTTCGTCGATCACGCTGTCCGATTCCGCAGAGACTTCTTCATCGTCCAGGATTCCGGAATCAAACAGATCGTCGTCTTCCAGATCTGCATCTTCTGTATACAGCGGAATGGCGGGATCAGAATCTGCCTGGCGGGTTCGCCCGAGTTCCTCGACGTCTTCCAGTCGAAACTTCCATGCACCCCGGTCGGCAAAGCCTCTAATATCGCCGGCTTCCCGCAGGCGGTTTAATTCTTCAGTTTCCATGCCCAGCTGTGTTGCTGCTTCTTCGAGGTTCAGATACTTTTTGGCCATGGTGGCGCGACTCCGACATCAATGATGTAAATTGAGAAATGAAGTTGTGTTATTCGTCATCGGACAATTGTCTCGGGAATTTCAGTCCGATTAAATCTGAAAAACGGTAGACGAATGCCTTGGCGAAGAAGGTGCGGGTTCTGTCTGTCATGCTGACGACGCCGGTCGCTCCTGCCCTCCGGTTGAGACCGGTAGCCGGCAGGGAAACCTTCAGAACCCCTTTATTTATCTATTTTTATTCTAAGTGAGAACCGGTCTGTTGCAAGTACCTTCTTGCTGATTGGCGATTTCTTCAGGAACAATTCTCCGTTCGAAGCATCTGTCCACTTTCGGGGCGGTTCAGTTTCCCTAAATCAAATCAATTAAACTGGTTATGCCGGATTTGAGCGAACCGGTGTGTGTGCTGCTGAATCCGGGGCTGACAGGACGGGAATGCCCGGTCGATTATTGCCCCAGTTCCCGCTTGAGTTCCGCCAATTCGGAGTCGATCAGTTCGGAGCGGGAGGGAGTGATGTCGGACTCTGCTTCCGCGGCTTCACTGTTTTCCGGGGAGGAGGTTTCGGTGAGGCCCGCCTGCTGCGTCAGCTCGATCTGTTTTCGCCGGGCTTCCGCCAGTCTGGCTTCGAGGGCGTGCAGGGTGGTTGTCAAATGTTCGCGGGTCGCGACTGCTGCCCGGTGCTGCTGTTCCAGTCCCGCTTTGAGGTCTTCAATTTCCTGTTTGCGGACCAGTGAATTGCGGGCTTCCGCTTCGTCACCCAGTGCCAGGGCATTCTTGGCAGCCTCTTTCCACTGAAAGATCTGCTGCTGATGTTCCTCGAGTTCCTGCTGAATGGCCCGTTCATTGGTGGTTGCGGTTTTGACACTCCGGTTCGCACCCGCGAGTCCCTCTTTCATTTCGGCAATAATCTGCTCGATTTCCTGGACGGGATCTTCTGCCTGTTCCAGCAGATGAGTCAGATTACAGGTCACAATGTCAGTGAGCCGGCTGAAATAGCTCATTCCCCTCTTCTCCGTACTGTGTCAAATAATAGATGAATGCGATTTCCCAGGCCCGCTCACATCAACGCACTCGGCTGCGGTTGGGTTCATATCTTTTTGAAGTTCGTGATTACTTAATTTTGTTGCGGGCCGGTGACGCCCATCAGTTTCAGTTTTTCCCGTAATTTTTCCCGGGCCAGCCGGAGTCGACTTTTCGCGGTGGCCAGGTTGGTTTCCATGACGTCAGCGACCTCGTTCAGTGTCAGTTCAGAATAGTGGTGCAGCGTGAAGGTCAGCCGCTGGTCTTCAGGAATTGTTCCCAGCAGTTCATCGACAATCAACGCTAATTCCTTGATATTCGCTTTTTCCTCGGGGGAGACGATCTCGCTGGCGAGGCGATTCAGCGAATCATCCTCGTCCTGTTTCTTGCCAGTGTACGCCTTGATCAGGGCATCGTGAGACTGGCGGCGGATACTGTCAATCATCAGGTTGCGGGCCACCCGGTACATCCAGCCTCGAAACCGCCCCTGGGGCAGGTAATCCCACGACTGGTTATAGACCCGCAGCAGCGTCTCCTGAGACAGGTCCTCGGAGAGCTGGGCATCCCGCGTGTTCCGGAAAAAAAAGCCGATCAGGGGGCCCTGGTATTTATCCACCAGTTCATCAAAGGCGCGCTGGTCACCACTTTGAATTCGAATCATTAATTGATCGTCTTCTGTCATGATGACCTTCCTGGAGAGAACGAACGCTGTTCAAGAGACTGGTCGGGTCTCAGAACTGCAATCTGTAATGTTATTCTAATATTGTGATCACAATTCCTGTAGAATTCACCTCCAAACCGCTAACATTTCGGTGTGTCACCCGATTTCACTTAAATCAACAGTCCGATTCATTCGATCCGACGCGTCATATCGGATCAGCGGGGGCTGTTGAGTCAATCAGGATCAAGTTGTGTCGCTCACGGATACTGTCAAAATTGAATTGAAATATGGTCAGACCGGCGAATTTCAATGCGAAATTCCGTCCGAGAGGCTGATCTGTTACCACCAGTCGCCCGCGCCACTGGCGGATGTGACGCAGAAAATGCAACAGGCATTGAACAGCCCGCTGGAGCTCCCGCCACTGAATCTGGCGATCGTACCGGGAGATAAAATTACGATTCTGGTAGACCCGCAAGTGCCCGCCGCCGGTGAAATTATCAATGCTGTCTGGGCTTATCTTTCCGGGTGTGGCATTTCCGCTGGCGACCTGACCATCCTGCAGTGTGCGACAGACCCTGAGAGTGACATACCGAAGCTGCGGGATTCCGTCACCGGGGAACTGCAACAACAGGCAGGCTGGATTTCTCACGATCCGGAATCGCAGGAAGACCTGGGTTATCTGGGGACATCGGCGGGTGGAGAGCGGATTTACCTCTCCCGCCATCTGCTGGAGGCGGACTTCGTGCTGCCCATTGAAAAAGTGGGCTATGATCCGCTCATTGGTTACGCGGGGGGCGGGAGTTCGCTTTATCCCGGCTTCTCATCTCAGGAAGCCATCATCAAAAGCCGTGGTCAGTCCCACCGCGAACTGACTCCCTCCGACAGTCGTCCCTTACGTCAGTTGATCGATGAAGTAGGCTGGATGCTGGGGGTGCAGTACAGCGTGCAGGTGATCCCGGCAGGCGGGTACCAGGCAGCAGACATTGTTTTTGGCAGTCTGGAAGCCGCTTTCAGAAAAGCGAAAGAACGACTCGATCAGCTCTGGCGGGTGGAGCCGGAATACAAAGCGGAAATGATCCTGGTGGCGGTGGAGGGGGGCCCAGCCGGCCATCACTGGAATCAGCTGGGAGGCGTCCTGGAGACGGCGCGCAATCTGGTGACACAGGATGGACGCGTGGTTCTGCTCACTCAAATCGATGCCGAATTCGGGGAAGGGATGCAGTTGCTGGCCAGCTGTCACGAACCCCTGGATGCGATCAAGCCGCTCCGCGACAGGCAGCCGCTCGATCTGGTTGCCGCGACCCAGCTCGCGCTGGCGGGAGACTGGGCGCTGGTCTGTCTGTTGAGTCAGGCTGACAGTGAAGAGGTCGAGGAGCTGTTTATCATCCCGCTGGAAGACGAAGCCGAGATAAAGCGTCTGCTGCAGACCGATGAAACGGTCTCGGTGATCGCCTCGGCGCAACACACCTACGGACAGCTGAAGCAGGACTGAGTTGAACTCTGAACTCAGCTGGTCGGAAGTCCCGCGGATTTGAGGACGGTTTCCTGCACGTCGAAGTCATGCTGATAGGAAAAGTCGATGTCCTTTTCGCGGCGGATGATCCGCGCCATATCAGCTACGTCATCCTGGTAGCGGGTATAGCCGTCGAAGGAGATTTCCTGTGCCCCTTTGCGGTACTTCCCTTTGGCTTTCTCCAGCGTCAGTTTTGCAGTCGGACGCGCGAAGGGTTGCAGGTGATAGGTGCCTGCCGAGCCGCAGACCACAATATGCCTGCGATTGAAACCGTCGACTTCATTACAGCTGGTTTTGACCGTGGCCAGGGCTTTCGGATATTGAAAGACGGCCAGCATATTGTCCTGCAGTTGATCGTCGATTGCTGACGCGTGCTGAGCGAAGGGGGCGACCGCGTCGGGCCGTCCCAGGATCTGAACTACCAGATCAATCACATGGCAGCCCAGTTCAAACATCATGCCGCCCGGTTGCGGTTCCAGTTTGGCGCGGCTGGCCGCATCCATCTTCTTGCTGATCACCGTATGCACTTCAAAAGGTTCTCCCAGCCACCCTTTTTTCAGCAGATCGCGCAACAGTACTACGCCGGGGTTGTAGCGATACATATACCCCATCTGCAGCAGCAGATGTTTTTGAGCCGCCTGATCCAGAATCCGTTTGAAGTAGGGCAGCGACAAACCGGCCGGTTTGTCGAGGTGAATATGTTTTCCCGCGGCGATACAGGTTTCGGCTGTCTTTAACAGATCGGGCACCCGGGTTTCCACGGCGACGGCCTGCAGCCCCTCGACATTGAGCAGCTGTTCTTCGGTCAGAAAGGGGAGCCCCTGATAGATGCCCGTCGATTCCGCATACTTGCGTAACATCGGATCGGGTTCCACGACGCCTACGACTTCATAGTCAGCCGACTTGCGAAACGCCTGCATCTTTCCACCGGCGTGAGGGTGCCCTACGCCAATCTGACCGACTTTGATCTTATCCACCGTACTGGTTCCCTGTTTCAATTTGTTGAATGACATCCGTTCGCCGGGTGTTTAGAATGAATCTGATTCAATCCTAAACCATCGTTCCGGGAAAAACCATTCTATTTGATCTTCATCTGGGAAGGAAATCTGATGCACCGCATACTGGTTCTCGCCTGCCTGTTCTGCTGGATGCCTGGTCTGTTGCAACCGCTCGCAGCGGCCGAAGGCAGACCGAACATCGTCCTGTTTTTTATTGACGATCTGGGCTGGCGGGATGTCGGCTTCATGGGGAGTGACTTCTATGAAACACCTCACCTGGATCAACTGGCGCAGGAATCGATGCGGTTTTCTTCCGCGTATGCAGCAGCACCGAACTGTGCGCCCAGTCGCGCCTGTCTGATGTCGGGACAATACACGCCCCGTCACGGAGTGTATACGGTCGGGGATCCCGCACGGGGTAACGACCGCTATCGTAAACTGGTACCCGCAAAAAATAATGTGGTGCTCGCTGATCGGTTTGTCACGATCGCCGAGACACTTTCCAAGGGCGGTTACCAGTGTGCCAGTATCGGCAAGTGGCATCTGGGAAAGGATCCCCGCTCGCAGGGATTCCAGGTCAACATCGCCGGGAATCAGTCGGGCAGCCCGCGCGGTGGTTATTTCAGTCCCTATAAGAACCCACAGCTCTCGAATGGCGCGCCGGGGGAATACCTTACAGATCGCCTGACCGATGAAGCCTGTACGTTCATCAAAGACAACGCGAAGTCTCCGTTCTTTCTGTATTTGACACACTACGCCGTGCATACACCTTTGCAGGCCAAAGAGAAATACAAACAGCACTTCCAGGAGAAGCCTCCGGGAAAACTGCATCAGCACACAACCTATGCCGCCATGGTCAAAAGCATGGATGACAGTATCGGCCGTGTGCTGACGACTTTGAAAGAACTGAAGCTGGACGAGAATACGGTGATTGTCTTCACCTCGGATAACGGCGGGTATGGCCCTGCAACCACGATGAAGCCACTGCGCGGCTCCAAGGGAATGTTATATGAGGGGGGCATCCGCGTACCGCTGCTCGTCAAGTGGCCCGGCGTGACCCAGGCGGGAAGTTCCAGTGAAGAACCGGTGATCAACCTGGATCTGTACCCGACTTTTCTGGATATAACGGGGGTTCCGGTTCCGCAAGATTACCAGTTAGACGGCGAAAGTCTGGTCTCTGTGTTGAAAGATCCGCAAAGCCAGTTGAAAAAACGGGCTCTGTTCTGGCACTTCCCGGCTTATCTGCAAAAATATCAGGGCATGCGGCAGCGGTTTCGGACCACTCCGGTTTCTGTCATCCGGCAGGGAGACTGGAAGCTGCTCGAGTATTTTGAAGACGGGCATCGGGAGCTCTATAACACCCGCAGTGACATTGGCGAATCAATGAACCTGATTGACAGCCAGCCAGACAAAGCCGCAGCCCTCACAGAGGAACTGCATCGCTGGCAGAAACAGGTCAATGCGGCCATCCCTTCCGAGCCCAACCCCAGGTATCAACCGGGGGACTGACACGGTTCCGGATCACAGGAAAGACGACGACCTCTCATGTGGGAAAACATTCTCAAGGATTTTATCTACCTCTGGGCGGTCATTGATCCTGTGGGGAGTATTCCGGTTTTTATCGCAGTCACAGCCGGCACCAGTAAAGTGGTGCAGCGCAAGATTGCCTTGCGGGCGGTGATCACAGCGGGGCTTGTGCTGATTCTGTTTATTGTCGGCGGACAACTGTTGCTGGAACAGCTGGAAATCCCGCTTTCCGCTTTTCAGATCGCGGGAGGACTCGTCCTGTTTCTGTTTGCGCTGACCATGATTTTTGGTGAGAGCAAACCGGAAGCGGAGATCGAAGAATCCAACAGAGTGCAGGCTCATCAGAATAAAGCGGTCTTTCCCCTGGCGATTCCCTCGATCGCTTCGCCCGGAGCCATGATGGCGGTGGTCCTGATTACCGACAATCATCGCTTTCATGTTGGAGAGCAACTGGTCGCCACAGTTACCATGCTGGTTGTGTTGCTGATCACCTTCGGGTTTCTGTTACTGGCTGGACCGATTCAGAGAGCGATCGGCGATGCGGGGGCGAGTGTGGTCAGTCGCATCAGCGGACTCATTCTGGCCTCGGTGGCCGTCGACAGTGTCTTGAGTGGTATCAAGAGTTACTTTGAACTATAACCTGAGCTTCGGGGGAGTGCATGAAATACGCACATCGCTGCAGCCAGATTCTGCTGCCGGCACTGGCCATGTCTGTGGGCTGGGGTTTTCGTGGGAATTACGGACATGAAGCCGGCGCCATGGTTCCCGGGGCGCTCGTCGCTCTGGCAGTCTGTCTGACTTCCGGCAGACCCGAATGGTGGCAACGGGGAACTTTAATGGCTTTCCTGGGCGCGATTGGCTGGGCATTCGGCGGGCAGATGAGCTACGGTCGCGTGATTGGATACACGGCAGGTTCCCAATTTCTGGATGTGACCTATGGCTATGCCAGCCTGTTTCTGATCGGTGCACTCTGGGGAGGCATCGGGGCCGGAATACTGGCTCTCTCGATCACAATGAAACGCTCCGAGCTGGAACGCTTCACCATTCCGTTAGCCTTTCTCTGGGTCTTCTGGCTGGCACTGGATTTGAGTGGCCTGACCTCCGGCCTGTTTGAGCTCTGGAATCCCTACGATGTGGACTGGGTCGCCGCAGGTTCAGCCGCCCTGGTCAGTTTCCTCCTGTATCGTGCCCGCCCTGATTTTCGTGCGCCCTGTCGTTTGCTGCTGCTGTTATCGGTGGGCTGGCTGCTGGGATTTTTTCTGCTGACCATGGTCCTGGGCCTGCGAATGACACCACCGCGGGGAGACAACTGGGCCGGCTGTGTCGGAGTTTTCATCGCATTAGTCTACGAACTCAGGCAGCAGCAAAACCGGGCGGCCCTCCGCTGGTGTGGCTACGGGTTTCTATTCGGCGGGCTCGGTTTTCTACTGGGTGACTTTGTCAATATGCTGGGCCGGGCACAGTGGTCCATTATCGGAACCTGGCCGCTGTTGCAGGGGCTTGATTACTGGAAATGGATGGAGCAGCTGTTCGGTCTGATCATGGGAGCCGGTATCGGCTGGGGGGCACAAAGTTTTGCGCGACAGCAGACAGCCGACCAGAATTCACAGGCAGCAAATGCGCTTCAGCCTGAGACGATTGCCCTTGAATCACCGGCGGAAGACGTGGCAACCAGAGGCATGAATTTGATTGGTCTGATCTTTCTGCTGATCATTTTACCGTGGAAGAATCTGCACAAAAATGTGTTTCGCTGGCAGGAAGCCGGCTGGATACCAGATGAATATGCCGGGCTTGCCGGTACCCTCTGGTTTCTGATTGTGGGGATTCTGCTGTCGCTGGCGATCGGATTTGCCATCTGCAAAGCCAAACGGAATCAACTGGCTTTGATTCCTGCTTCCAGTCTGGGGCGGGCGCAGTGGTTGTTTCTGCTGATTCTCTGGATGTCGCTCGCGGGCGATTTCTGCGGGACGCTGCCTCGACTGGACAGCCGTGGTGTGTTCGTGGTGCAGATCTCGTTCTGGATCACCGGAGCACTCTGTACCCTGCTGGTCGTCCGCATCCAGGAAGCGAACCAGTTACTGCCGACCGGTTTCTGGAAGAGCACTGATTCCCGCTGGTCATTTCACGTGTTGACCAGGCTGGGGGCCGCGATTGCGGTACTGCTCCTGTGCGGAGCCATCGGCTGGCTCACCATTCAGACGCATGATGAGCCATTGCCGGGAAGTCATCTGAGATTTGAAACGTCGGAGACACAGCACTAGATCGCGCCGCATTTAACCATAGCGTTTCTCAATCTAATATACTCGGTCCAAATGGCCCTGGAAACGCTACAGTAAAACTGGACACAGTCTAGTGCAGCAGAGTCGGGTTAGGATCCCAGCCGGCGACGACCGCATCCGGAGCGAGCACAAAGATTTCGACACGACGGTTTTTCTGTCGGGCGGAATCGTTTGCATTCGGGACGACAGGCTGGAACATACTGTAACCGGCTGCTCCCATGCGTTCCTGCTTCACGCCAAATTTGGAGAGTGACAGGACGACGGAGTTGGCCCGGTTCGTTGACAGGTGCCAGTTCGTCGGGTGGTGACGCTGCGTGGCCGCTTTGGAGATCGGCTTGTCATCCGTATGACCGACTACCAGAACATTCAGACGTTTGGCATTGCCGTCGTTCATGATGGCGGCAAACTGGTTGAGAATTTCTTTAGCGGAAGGCTTGAGCTGATCGCTGCCGGAGGAAAACAGAATGTCAGAATGGAACTTACTGACACCGGTGTGCGGATCGAATTCAAAGTCAGGATATTTCTGTGCCAGTTCCTGGAAGCGACGCGTGGCTTCGCCATCGAGGGGGCTGGGCTGTCCCTTCGCTTTTTTCATCAGGCTGACATAGCGCTGCTGCATTTCTGAACGTTCTGCATTCAGGTTATCGAGTCGCTTGTTGGCGATATTGAGGTTCGATTCCAGCGTCTGTGCCCGCATTGCCAGCTGGTCCCGTTCCTGCTGCAGCATGGTCGCTGACTGCTCGAACTGATCACGCTGCATGGCCAGATCCATGTTCTGACTGTAGAGCTGCTGGGAGCGGTACATGCTTTGTCGAAGCTGTGCGTTCGGTCCACGATGACAGCCAACCTGACTGATGCTGAATAAAGTTACTGCGCTAAGCAGGCATACCCGTACGAAGCTGGGCATCTTGAGTGCTCCTTTATCAATCTCTGAATAGAATCACATCTCCCACGGCGCAAGTCATCGGGACGATGATTCTCTGATCTGAAGCCAGAGACATCGATCGATAATTCACGAACCCTGGAAAAGCCAAGCTGATTCAAGGAAAGATGAATGGATTAAAAAATCAATTTTGAATGGGTGGTAGGTTTTGAGATATGACACGTGGGGACGTGTCCCGCCGGACGGTTGAATGAGTAAAGTGAAGTGAGAGAGTTTTACTCATTCAAATGTCAGCAGAAGCGGATTTATAATGCGATTGTTTTTTTGTGCCAAGACCAACTTGTTCAAAAAAGATCGCATTTTTTCAGTTTGAAATATCTACAATCAAACGCGTCTGACAGCTCATAAGTCATGGTGTAAAAAAAGAAAAACAGGTGAAACCTGGCGCTCAAACCAGACTCCACCTGTTTTCAGGAGAGTGTCTTCATTATAGGGACGGGAACTGAATTCCTGGTTTAGGGTTCAGCTTCCAGCCGCTTCAGATCCTGCTTCAACAGTTCGATGGCTTCCGCCAGATTACGGCGTGCTACCAGGGAGGCAGTGTTCTGAGATAAATCGTATTTAAAGTTCTTGAGTGCCTTTTTGGTTTTGGCAATCTTTTCTGCTTTAGTCAGTTCGATTGGTTCGAAATCCACCAGGCTCGGGTCCGAGCTCACCGGATCATCGGCTACTGCAGCGTCTTCGCTGGGAGCGGAAGTCAGGGCGACAGTATTTTCGGCTACTTCATCTTTTTCCTCTGCCAGCAGTTCATCAGCGTGTGCCTGCTGCTGCTTTTTCAGGTCAATCGCGTACATGTCCAGGATTTCCTGGAGCGAGTGTTTGTAGGATCCAGAAATTTCGGTGATTACCGGTCCGCCCGCATACTCATATTCGCGGTATACCCAGTAGGGACCCGATTTCTGTTTACTTTGCAGAGAGGCATCCTGTGCCTTCTGAATCTCTGGCAGTAGTAAAGCGATCAGAACGGCTATCGTGGCGATAGCGACCATCAGTTCGATTAGCGTAAATCCTCTTCTCATTCCTCTTTTCTTAGATGATGATGTCCTCATCATCTCTCCTTATTAAACTGAAACCACAACATGCTCAACAAACAGATTCGAGCACAAACTTTTAACGCCCGGGGTTATAAGGGCACATGTTTAAGAGATTGTTGCTGTTTGATGATTATTGTGATTTGGGATTTAAGCGAATGATGTGCCAAATGTGATTTGTCGCTGATTCTTCATGTGGGAGCGAGGGGCTATCGTGAATCTCTGTAACGAGATAAGGCGAATGTAATACTGTTATATTAAGAGGATTTATTTTTTTGAATCATCAAACTCCCGCAGTCTGAACCAGGAAATGCCCGATTCTTAAGCAGACGCTGACGGGGCAGTGCCAGGTCGTGATTCTTCAATCGCATGCATCTTTGTAAATAGGAGGAACTGGTGCTAATAACCTGCGGCTCAGCAGTCTTTTCGGCTGGTAAAGTGCCTGAAAACAAGATCAGTCGCACGGCATTCGCTGCGGTTAAGACCAACCTGGGTGCCTGGTCTTTTGCAGGTACTGGTGCAGGTTCATCTCGCTGGTGGCGAGCCGTTCGCTAGAATGGGGGCTGTATTGAATCGCGCGCGGGAGCTGTGACTCCTGCTTGCTGCGCCCGGGCTGGATTGTCTCCTGGCTGACCCCTTAGCTGTGTCGTGGGATGCATTGGTTTCGGCACAGTTGGGCCAGGTAGCGTTTCTTAATTCGGATGTGATATAGCAAAGTCGTTTCAACCGGGGCTAACGCCCTGCGGCTAATTTTGCTTTTGTGCTGTTGAAGTCCTGAAAACAAGAGTCACAGCATACCCTCGACCATGGTGAATACTTACAGAACTAACGCTGTCGACCTCATAATCACGATGAAAACTATTAAATAAACACGGCCTGGCCAACTGTGGCAGCCCGGAGAAGAGACTCTGTTTTATTGGGGCTACTGGACTCGAACGGGGCTCTGACCGTTTCCTGTGGTCTGCGACCACACCGAATTACATTCGGGGGTACCCATTCATTTTGATGGATCTGCTTTTCTCTGTTATGCGGGACCGTGTGAAAAAACGTGACTTTAATGGTTTTAAGCGGGGCTTATGCGGTAAAAACGGGTGAAAAGTGGTAAAAACTGGCAAGTAACGGAGTGCATTGATGAGCAGTTGTTTTTCAAATCGTGCTGAAACCAGAGGATTTGATAGTGTGTTTGAGGCATCGGTTCTGAATGTTCCCGTGAAAATGTTGTTTACGCTCGCGCGCGCGACGCATAACAAGGCATTCTGGTCAGGTGCGGGTGCGAGTCCAGTCCAGTTTATTCAGTCGTCAGGGATGATTTGTGAGGTGGGATATGTTTATCTCGGCTGCACTGTCGGGCAAGCCGACAGGTGGCACCCCACACCTCAGTCGGCAGGAGTATCCGGAGACTTTGAAAGTTTCTTCTGTCAGTTTCCTGCTCGCTGCGCTCGGCCCGAATTTTATTCGGGCTTACCCCCTATTTATTACTGCGGTGCGGGTTGGTGTGCTGATTCTGAATCGGAGGATTGCACTAAGACCTCCTGTTGCCTGTGGCAATCCCGGATTGCATCCGGGAGCACCCGACCATCGGGAGATTTTAATTGTGATGGGTGGGTTACTCGCGCACTGTCGGGCGAGCCGAGCAGTGGCACACGGCACAATTAAAAACGGAACGGTTGGGAACCGGGTCTAACATCCTGCGACAGGTTAGGATCCTGGGAATCACATTCAAAAAAAATCAATACACACTGCCAGGTATTCAGAATCCCTATGGTTTCAAGCAAGGAAACGTCGACCCACGGTTAGAATTTTCACGGGGAAATCATTCATGTTTGCAGGATAACTATGGAATTGCTCTCCAGACCGCTAAGATGAACTCACTTAAGTTCAACCAGATGAAGTTTATACGCCAGCTCTGTTCACACATACCAAAGAGGAAGTACCGTTGAAGAAGATTCTGGGTCTGATTGCATTGGGCGTGGTTCTGATTCTAGCCCTGATTGTGAGCCAGAATCACACAGAGCCCTTTAAGGTATCCGGGTTCATCGAAGCTGATGATATCCGGCCCGGTTCGCGGGTCGGGGGGCGCGTCAAGCAGGTTCTGATTAACGAGGGGCAGCAGGTCATCAGGGGAGAACTGCTGATCGAACTGGAACCCTATGACCTGCTGGAACGTCGGGCCGAGGCGGAAGCAGCGCTCGCGGAAGCGAAAGCCTATCACAGCAAGCTGGTGGCCGGTTTTCGTCCGGAGGAAATTGCAGAGGCCTCAGCAAAAGTGGATCAGTTGAAAGCACGCCTGACGCTGCTGGTCAACGGGCCCCGTCGCCAGGAGATTGAATCTGCGGTCGCGGAACTGAGGCTGGCAGATGCTCAGTATCGTCTGGCAAAGTCGCAACAGTCCCGGATTGAAACACTGTTTGCGGAAAAGACCGCCTCCCAGGATGAACTGGATACCGCCAACACGGAACTGCAGGTGGCAGCAGCCAGAAAGGCGGTCAAGGAGCAGGCACTCGAGTTACTCAAGGAGGGGACACGTAAAGAGGAGATCGACGAAGCCCGCGCTCAATTAACTCAGGCCGAAGATGCCTGGCAGCTGATGAAAAACGGGAGCCGGCGCGAAGATATCGAGCAGGCCGCCGCCACGGTCAAAAAAACAGAAGCCAATCTGCAAACCATTGAGAAACAGATCAGTGAGCTGAAAATCACCTCGCCTGCGGACGGGGTCGTCGAGGCGGTGGATCTGGAACCCGGAGATCTCGTGGGAAGTAACGTGCCCGTCGTTTCGATTCTGGATCTGGACCAGTTATGGGTACGTTGCTACGTCCCGGAAAATCACCTGGATATTCACGTCGATCAGAAAGTCAAAGTCACCATTGACAGTTATCCCGATCGGGAATTTGCAGGGGTGATCTCTTTCGTATCACGTCAGGCGGAGTTTGTCCCCCGCAATGTGCAGACACCGGAAGAACGTTCGAAGCAGGTCTTTCGTGTGCGGGTCCGGCTGCAGAACCAGGAACGCTTACTGCGTCCCGGCATGTCGGCTGATGTCTGGCTGGATCAGACGGGAGACCGCTCATGAGTTCGGTGATTGAGGTCGATCAGCTCACACGCGACTTTGGCACCCTGCGTGCCGTCGATCAGGTCAGCTTTACAGTGGAACGCGGTGCTATCTTCGGTCTACTGGGACCGAATGGCAGCGGCAAATCGACCATCATCCGCATGCTCTGCGGCGTACTGGAGCCGACCGGTGGCTCAGCTCACGTCCTAGGCTATGACGTGACTACCGATGCGGAACTGATCAAACGCCGCATCGGCTACATGTCTCAAAGTTTCAGTCTCTACTCCGATCTGAGCGTGCGGGAGAATATCGAATTTTATGGTCGGATCTATGGGCTGAGTCCAGACAAACTCGAACAGCGTTTTCAGGAGATCATCGAGCTGACTTCGCTGGGGGACCGCCTGGATCAGCTGGCGGGGAATCTTTCCGGAGGCTGGAAGCAGCGACTGGCGCTGGGGTGCGCTCTGATCCATGAACCGGAGGTGCTTTTCCTGGACGAGCCGACGGCAGGCATCGATCCGGTGGCCCGCCGCGATTTATGGGACCTACTCTTTGAACTGGCAGGGCAGGGCGTGACTCTGTTTGTCACCACACATTATATGGACGAAGCGGAACGCTGCAGCGACGTCGGTTATATTTACGATTCACGATTGATTGTCTGCGGAAAGCCGGAAGAACTGAAGCAGTTAGCCAGCGTGACTCCACCGGGAACGGCGCGCTGGGAAATCGATACCGTCCATCCTGCAACCCGCTTAAGTACGTTTCGTGAAATGGAAGGGGTACGCGATGCGACGCTGTTCGGTCAGACCATTCATGTGCTCGCCGATCAGAGTCTCACGGAATCGGATTTTATCAACCGCATCGCTGAGGAGCAGGCCACCGTCCAGGTCAGGCCGATCACGCCTTCGCTTGAAGATGTGTTTGTGACTCTCAGCCGGGCCGAGGGCCTGAATCACGATGCAGACACCACTGTTCCGGATACACAAATTCAGGATGCTGCTGAACCGCAGTCCGAGGGCGTCAATTCCGTGGATGCGCCTCAGGTACCCCTGGAGAAAAGGCCAGTTGAGGAACGCACCTCGATCTCAAAGACGCCCCGTATCAGACAAAAGCCGCTTGCCGGATTCTGGGCGATTCTGGTCAAAGAATTTTCGCATGTCCGCCGGGAGCCGGCGACACTGCTCTTTGTCTTTGCGGTCCCGGTGTTGCAAACCCTGATTTTCGGGTTTGCCATCGACACGCAGATTGAAAATATTCCGACCGTGATTTTTGATCTGGACGGTCGATCCAGTTCGCGTGAACTCCGAGAGGCGTTTGCCAATACCCGGACTTTTCAGATCATCGGCCGCGTTTACGATCACGATGCCTTTCGCCATGCCTTTGAGTCCGGAGAGGCCAAAGTGGGGGTGATTATTCCCCCGGACTATTCCGATCGACTGCTGAAAGGGGAACAGGTCTCCGTGCAGGTCCTCATCGATGGCAGCGATTCTCAGGTTGCGACCACCGCTTTGAATGCCTCCAGCCTGCTCGGCTTGAATTATTCAACCAATATCACGAAGAATTTTGCTGAGACGCTGAATGTCGTCCCTTCGCGGGATGCCGAAGGGAAGGTCGCGCTCCCCGTCGAAATCAGACCCCGTCTGCTGTATAACCCGGATCTGGAGAGTTCTCATTTTTTTGTTCCGGGACTGGTAGGCATCATTTTGCAGCTGGTGACCCTGTTTTTAACTTCCTTTGCCATTGTCCGTGAAAGAGAGCTGGGAACGCTGGAGCAGCTGTTTGTGACACCGGTCAGCAAATCCGGACTGATGCTGGGTAAGCTGGTCCCTTACGCGATGATCGGTTTCGTGGAAACGCTGATCGTCCTGACAGTGATGGTGTTCCTGTTCCGGGTGCCGATTCATGGAAATCTCTGGGAGTTGTTGACGCTTTCACTGTTGTTCCTGATTTGTGGCCTGGGGCTGGGGATGCTGGTTTCCACGATCGCCCGCACGCAACTGCAGGCGATTCAGTTTGCGTTCCTGATTATGTTGCCTTCTGTGCTGCTGTCGGGCTTCATGTTTCCGCGATCCCAGATGCCGCTTCCCATTTACCTGTTTACGTTCATCATTCCGGTGACTTATTTCCTGGAGATTTTACGAGGGATTGTATTGAGAGGCTCTGATCTCACAGACCTGCTGCCTTATGTCACGGGGCTGGCCCTGTGCTGCGTGGCAATCATTGGTATCAGTTTAAAGAGATTCCAGAAGCAGTTAACATAATGGTTCCTGCGAACTGGTCTTTCCTGCTGCAGACGTTAGCATGAAAAGGACAGGATTTGTCTGTGCCAGTACCAACAGGGGCGTCCCTGACAAATTTTTATCAGACTGTCCGGACCGAATTGAAGATCCCGATCAGGAGTTCATAGACCATGAGACTGTGCCGCTATCAGTTAGACAACCAGATTTACTGCGGATTTTACTCGGAAGATTCCATTCTGCCCCTGGGGGCCGCCGCCGATCTGGCCGGAGTGGAGGTCGATGAAACAGAGGGGCTGATCCCTTTTCTGCCGGGTGGTGCGCAACGGGAAACAATCCAGGTCATCGAGCAGCATCTCAAACAGGCCATGGATGAAGAACTCTTCCCCCTGTCGGTCATGCCGGAAGACGTGCAACTGCTCGTACCTCAACCCGCTCCCTCCAAGCTGCTGCTCCTGGCAGGCAACTATTCGAAACACATTGAGGAGGGGGGAGGCAAGGCGGAAGAACGTCAGAAAACATTTCCTTACGTGTTCATGAAGCCGCCGTCCACAACGCTCACCCATCCCGGTCAGCCGGTGAAGATTCCTGCGGTCTCACCCGATCATATTGACTGGGAACTTGAGCTGGGCATCGTGATGGGAAAAACGTGCAAGGGGGTCTCCGAAGCAGACGCCCTCGATTATGTGGCCGGCTATACCGTGATCAATGATATTTCGGATCGCAAATTCCGCCCGAATCCGGAACGGACCCAACGGGAAAAGGACGGCTTCTTTGACTGGCTGCACGGCAAGTGGCACGATACGTTCTGCCCGATGGGCCCCTGCATTACCCCGGCCAATGAAATCGAAGATCCTCAGCAGTTGAAAATGAAACTCTCCGTCAACGGAGAGGTCGAACAGGATTCTTCCACAGCCGAGATGATCTTCCCGGTTGCGGCCATCATCGAGTTCATCTCCAGTTTTGTTCAGCTGGAACCAGGTGACGTTATTTCCACCGGCACTCCCAGCGGCGTAGGTGCTTCCAAAAACAAGTTCCTCAAAAACGGCGATGAAATGAAAGCCGAGATTGAAGGCATTGGAGTTCTGCAAAATCCCGTGGTCTGACTGCAGGTTTTTGCAGGAAACGGCCTTCGAAAGCCGATCGAACAGTGGAATTGAATGGTGGGCGGCTATTCTGTTCTCTTTTCGACCACAGTTTTTTCAATTCTACAACGGTTTCAAGTAGTGTCGCTGATTCGACTTGAGCAAAATCATCTCGTTAAACCGAATCTATTGCATGGTTTAGACGATTGTTCGGCAAATTCTGCGCAAATGGCACATCTATTGCGAATTCCCTTAGATAAGACAGTCAAAGTTTTTTGACTTCTGGTTTCATTCATTCAGGGATGAAGTCAGGCAACAACAGGGTTCTTATCAAGGAGACAAGACCATGAAACGTGCACTGACCATCGCCCTGCTCGTTAGTAGTGTTTTTTTAACAGGGGCCATACACACAACGGAAGCAAGGCCACCCGCCTGGAAACGGGCTCACAGAAATTTTCATCAGGTGGAGCGAAATTACCGTCATGCCCGACGGGATTTCCGACATTCGTACAACCGATATCGAAATCGATCCAACCGATATTACCGCAGGTACAACAACTACTCTCGTAGTCCCTACTATGGCGGTTACCGAGGCGGCTATTACTCGCCCGGTTTCGGTTTCTATTATGGATGGTAATCCATATTTTTAATAAATCCGCCACGATCAGGCTTTAACTGATCCTGTCGGGCCGGTTCCTGTGTTTTACAGGTTCATCTTGGCAAAAAATCTCAAGTCTTTCGTTCATTTGGTTCGGCCCGATCATTTGAATGGGAGGCTTGTTTTTTTATATCCACCTCACCGGCAGATCCTGCCGCCAGAGTGGATTTCGCTGGCATCAGATTGATCTCTCCTGTTGCGATACTGAGACGCTTTTTCATGCCCCGCCTCTGCTGCCAGATTTTGCTGTTCTCCTAAGTCTCATTTTAAAAACAGGTTAGGGATAGCAATTTTAAGAGTGCGTTATTGGCACGCTTATAGCGATTTTCAGAGTTACGGCAGGCGGACAAGTAAGTAATGAGTGAAGGATTCTCAACCGTTCTGCAACCGAGTGCCAGACCACCAGCGAGGATGCTGATTCCAACGCGTCTGTGACACTCATTCAGGTTCATTTTTCCAAGGAGCGAAACGATGCAAAATCACACAGATACGGTTGGTACAGACACAACGACAAAGCCCAGAAAACGAAAAGGACTGAAACTGGCATTATGCATGGGGCTGGTTCTGGGGGGAGCATTGTTGCTGATGCCAACCCAACAGGCACAGGCGGGCCATGGATGTTCTTCCGGTTACGGGTATGGAGGCTATGGCTATTCTTATCCCAGTTACGGGTATCGAGGATACTATAATTCCTATCCCAGCTACGGATCAGGTGGCTTCTACTACAGCAGCCCATCCTTCGGGATCGGCATTTACAGTGGTAGCGGCTATCGAGGTGGCTATTATGGCGGATACCGCGGTGGATACAGAAGCGGTTATCGCGGCGGCTATGGATATCGTGGCCATCACCACCACCACTAAAAAAGGATACCGGGCAATACTTGAAAATTGCCCATCCTTCAGAAATACCAGGCTCTGTTACGCCAGAACAGAGCCTTTTTTCTTGCGCAGCCGGGAACCAGGAACCGGGGTCAATTGTCGTACATAAAAGGGAAAGCGAGGCAGAGCGGCTGAATCAGCCCGGAAAACGGGCAAAATCCTTGTTGCAGGACCATTTGAGCCCCGAAAACCGGGGAAGAGCTGCTAAAAAGATTCAAATGCAGCTTCCGAAACGCTTTAAAAGGGAGAAGGGCCTCGCTAAAATACCCTTTCCCAATCGGGACAGGCACCCCTAGCTCAATTGGATAGAGCATCGGTTTACGAAACCGAAGGTTGCAGGTTCGAACCCTGCGGGGTGTACTAGACTTACGTCAAATGGCCCCCTCGAATGTACCTAGGTACAATCTAGGGGGCTTTTTTGATTTCAGGTTCCGTCCTAAGGAATCAAGCTATGCTTTACCAGGAGATTCTTTCTCGGCTCGATGCTGGTCTGAAGTCGGATGAAAGAGAGATGTTCATCACAGAATGTCTTTTGAATCCACTCCCGATTTCTCCTTGGTCTCTGTGGACGCTCTGTTCCCTCATAAAACACCGGCAACGTCAGGAATACGTTCTGCATATTGTTCGTGATAAGCTGAGCGGAGATCCAAAGGCTCTTGCTGAAGCTGGAGCATTAGGCCATCCTCCCATCGAACGAACTGGCCTGGTACCAACCAACACAGATTGGGAGTACCGTTTTCATGGTCGAGGCTGTTGTCTGACCAACCGTATCACAGGGGAGTTGCTTGACGTCGACTTCTACGACGAGACAGCGGATTGGTTCAATAGTTATTTCTATGAAGGGTACCTGGAATCTCTCAAAGAGCCTGAGATCTGGGAACGGCATGTGATTAAACTCCACCCTTCACTCGAAACAGTGGCCATTTCGTTTCAGAACCTGATAGAGAATGGTCTGCTTGAAAAGCATCCAGAATCTAGCGTCGTTCGATTGGGATTTGAATCAGACGAGTTTCTCGGTTTACTTGAACGCTTTGAAGAAGCATCCGATTCACTCGTTCAAAGACTGGCAGCTGTCTTGGGTGACTGGGGAATGCTGACTGAAGGAGAAGTCTCCCGTCAGGATGTCTTAGAAGCGTTTGCCCGGACTAGCCTCGATCGCGAGCAGGATCTGATCCAGCGATTTGAACGCAATGATCAACAGAGGTTAGCACTGCGAAGCCTTTTTGAAATGGAAAGCTCCAGGAGATTTGAGATCCTTCGCCAGGCTTTGAGTTCACCCCCATCAGGCACAGTTTCAGCTGCGTTGGACATCCTATTTGAAATGAATGATGGATTATGGTGTGACGAAGTTTGGAGTCTGCTCAGCAGAACTGATCCTGATGGAGAACTCCCTCAGCCACACATCTGGCATACGTGTTTGGAGTACCTGACCCTGCACACTTCGGATTGTGAAAGCATCAAGCAAAATCTGCGAAAGACCTCCGGTCATACAATCGGTGATGTAGCCATTCTTGCTTTGAAACACTTTCCTGAAGAGTCGTTAGGACTGTTCCGCAGAGCGTTGTGTTCGACGGTTCCTAACAACCGGATCATAGCGGCTTCGGCGTTAGCTTTGATTGATCAACCTTGGAGCCACGAAGAATTACTTGCAGTACTCCGTAATTCAGATGACCAGGAAATGACTGCCGAGTGCCGGGCTGCACTGCGTGAGATTCCACGTCCCAAGCTCCATCAGATTGTAGATGAGTGGGAGTACCAGAATCCGCATGAAGCTGAAACGGGGGAATGGATTTCAATGGAAGAAGCTGCTCTCCGGAGATCTCAGGGGCTCATCAGAGTTGAAATGGAGTCCTTGCATGATCAAGTTCTTCCTTTGCGAGCCATCATACCACCTGAACCGCCCAGCTCATGATGAAGTTTCAGTATCTGACTGCTGCTCTTTTGATTCTTCCTGTACCAAGATTTGGTGCAAGGATTCTGCTGCTTGTTGAACATCGCCAGGAGCGTAGTGCTTTTGTGTCGTTTCCCATGATGAATGTCTCATGATCCGGATGATTACCAATGGAGGAACGCCTGCGTTTCTTAATCGTTCCCCACAAGACCGCCTCAGATCATGAGCAGATGCAAATTTGATGGAGCGACCCGTCTTCTCATCTCCCTGTTCAACTATGATTTTTGCTTCTTTCCCAATCCGACTGATCACTTTTCCAACCCAGTCCGAGTCAGGGCGTTCGTGGCGGACTTTTCTGCCGAGCTTCAGTTGAAGAGAGAGGGGATTGAAAATCCACCCGTTGCGATCTGTCTCAGGAGTCTCCAGGATAAGTTTTTCAAATCCAGGCAGAAGAGGGATCGTCTGGAATGTGTCGTTCTTCTGCATTGCTGCTGGAATTTCCGGAACAGGGTGCTTTCCTGGTTGCCATACAGGACGGATCGTTCCGGGTAAGTCCCAAGAGAGGTGCATCAATTCATCAATCCGGAGGGCGGATTCCCAAAGACCTTGAAGGACATATTTCCAGGAGGGAGCTGCTTCCTTCCCAACGATCTCTGAAGCTGATTCAAGCATCTTTTTGAATTCTGCTGCAGAGATCGGACGGCCCTTCATCGGGTTCTTGGATGTCTTGATGCGTGGTAGTTTGGGACGTGTCTCCAACCAGTCCTGGTCGTAAGCCCAATTGAGAGCAGCTAAGATACTCCTCAGATATCCTCGCACAGTGTGTGGAGAACGTGGTTTCCCTCGTACTCCCTGTTCCCCCGCCAGGAGACGTGACTTCAGTTTTTGTAATGTGGCTGATTTTGCCATGTCTCCAAGAGTCTTGGGCTTTACGATTCGCTCTGCTATATCCAACCGACTCTCTACATCTTCAGCAGTTCTGTCACGCAGTGCTGAAAGATGCAGTACGCGATATTCTTCCCGAAAGTCATCCCAGGCCATCTCGGGGCCGAAGACTTTGTCTTTCTTCTCTTGTGGGTCGAGTCCCAATAAAAATCTCGCTTCAATCTCGGCTTTCATCTGCTCAGCATCTTCGATGTCTCGACTGCCGACTGAAATCCGGATCTCACGCTTTTCATTGGGGCAGGTGTACCTGATCTGGAAAGGGCGTCCCGATGGTTGTGCGATGCGAACTTTCGGAATTATTTTTTTTTCTGACTTTGATTGTTTCTTCTTCGCCATGGTATTTCTCCGTTGAGGCCTGTGCAGAGTGATCTATCGTGCGATCACTCTGTCACAAACGTGTGTTCAACGGACGAACTGCGGCTGGATGAGAGCACATACTCAATCCAGTCGCTGCCAAGAATGAAACCTTGCTTATGCAGGTAGGAGACTTTTAGTCCCGCCCTTCGGGCTGCACGGAGAGTGGAATCTGAGATTCCGAGTCGTCTCTTGAATGCTCGAAGAGTGTAGAGTTCGTGAGGGTTAATAACCCCTTGGGCAACGTCTGTTGTTGTCGTCATGAGTGATCCTTTCGGGTCAGTGAAATAAAGCTTCCACTGACTAGCTCTGCCTATTCACATATACCCGAAGGATTCACTCGATATGACTTATTCATTAGCCTTGTAAGGGCTTGCAACATCAGATTCCTATTCAGCTTATTCAATTCACATTATTCAGGTGAATGTATTGTTATTTGTCTCTTCAATAACCTTTCTCATGAAGGAGATCGATGTTTTCATCAGATATCCCTAGCAGTACTGGAAGTTCTCTGTCCAGATATTGATTTGATTTCACTTGGAGACCACTTAAGACTCCGCATATCTCATTTTGCTCGCAAAGCAGTTTGTATTTCTTTGCCCCATTGAGCCTACCAAATGACGGTGCCTCCCTCATCAACGAATCCAACGATCGCGAGACTGTCGGCTGTGAGATCTTTATACCTTCCTCATTTATCTTCTTAGTAATCTGTGATTGACTCAAATACGAATTGTTGGGATTGTCAGAATTACATCCGTGGTGACTGAGAAGGAAATGAAGTAATAGCATCGTATTTTGGCCGAAGCGTTCTTTACCTGCGGGAGCTGACCGCTTTTTTTTAACTTCTGGATCGGAATGGGGCTTTGCTGTTTTTGAATTGAGTTCATGAAGTACTAGGTCTTCATCATTCTTGGCTCCGGATTTAAGAGCAAGGTACTCAGGTGAATTCAGCACCCAGAACTGTCGAAACCATCGTTCTGGTGGATTTAAAACGTCGATCAGGGCTTCATGAAAATTCTGGGCACTAAACCTCTCATTTTCTCCGGGGCCATCGAACATTCGGAGTTGGCTAACGCTTTTCAAGTGTTTCTGGACCTCACGGTTTGCGTATACTAGGCTCGAGTGTGATCTATCTTCATAGTCAAAGCATTCATTATGTCCGTAGGTTTTGAGATAATCTTCACTGAGACGTATCTCACTCCAGTAATTATCGAAGGCATCAGTCGCGATCATTTTTTACCTCTCAAAAGATTTTTTGATGTTGAACGGAACAGCGTGTGTTTTGAAACATTCGGCGTCTTGTCATTAAAATTCTTTTGAGTTGGTCAATGAATCTGGATGAAAAATCTGACCAGATCCCGCCCCTCGCCAACAGAAAGTTGAAAATAATCCTCTTGGACACCTGGTGAGCAAGATTGTGTAAGGGGTGGATATAAGGGCGAGGAGATGCTGGGTTGTTGTAAGTCTTTATTGGGATGTGGATTATGTCGGATGGTGGATTGTGGTTTAGATGTGTTGTTTGTCCTGTTCCCAGCTCTTCACCCTTTTCCGGTTGCTGACTTCAAAGCGTTCAGGAATTCTTTGAGGGATGAAGTAAGGGCTTCCATATCTTGAACCAGCTTTTCTGCTACTTCCTCAAGTTCCTCTGGCATATTTTGTGTCTTCCTGGCCAAGCTTTGGTCCTCCAATACTGGAAACTTATAGCCAGGACGGATTTTATAAGCCTTGATGTAAACAACGGTCAGAAAACGTAGCGCGTGCCGGTTGAAAACCGTAGCGCTGTCTGTGCAGGATTCGTCCTGATGTGGCTGTTTGGGGACGAATGCGTGGTCTTTTGTTATTTCGTCAGTCGCGGTTGCTTGCTTGAGCTTTTTGTGTGCCGCCGTTTGGCGTCCTGTAACCGGTAACTTTCACCAGTGGTTTCCAGGATATGGCAACGATGGGTGAGCCGGTCGAGTGTGGCCCCCGTCAGCCGTTCGCTGCCCAGGACCTCGGTCCAGTTTTCAAAGGGGAGATTGGTCGTTACGATCAGGCTGAAACGTTCGTAAGCCGTGCTGATCACGTCGAACAGCAACTCGGAGCCGAGTTTACTTGCGGGGACATATCCCAGTTCATCCAGAATCAGCAGATCGAGTTTCGCGAGCTGCTTTTTCAGGCGGGTTAACTCCCGCTGTTCGCGGGCTTCCATTAACTGGGTAATCAGTTCTGTGACCTGGTAAAAGCGGACCCGCTTTCCCTGGCCGCAGGCGGCAATCCCCAGGGCGACTGCCAGGTGCGTCTTGCCGGTGCCGGAATTGCCCACCAGCAGGATATTCTCCCGCTGCTCGATAAACTCACCCCGCATCAGTTCGCTGACCAGCAGTTTGTTGAGGCCGGGCTGGACCTGAAAATCGAACGTTTCCAGGGTCTTATACGTCGGGAACTTCGCGGCCTTCAGACGTCGTTCCGCGGCCCGGCGTTCCCGTTCAATCAGTTCCAGTTCACATAACTGTAACAGGAATCCCAGATGGTCGACATTGTCAGTGGCACAACGGGCGGCGATCTTTTCGCATTCTCTGAGGATGGTGGGCAGCCTCAGGTTCTTGAGATGGTGCTGCAGCAGCACCAGGCTTTTGGTTTGTTTTCTGGTCACGTTTAACCTCCGATTAACAGGGACTGGTAAGCAGAAACATCCGTCTGTGCCACCTGTACCAGCTTCAGGTGGGGACGGCCTTCCAGGCTGAACAGAGTCAGCGGTGACTCCTGCTGGTATTCCAGAATCAGGCGAATGGCAGAAGCGCGGGTCGCATCAATGTCCAGCGCGTATTCCACCGCACGCTTCAGTGCGGATAACGGATGGTGTTCCAGCAGGCGCAGCACCTTGATGAACTCCCGCGTGCCGTCTGACTGCAGTTCGGCTTCCAGCCGACGGCGGAGAATGCCCAGACAGACCGGCAGATCCCAGTCTTCCAGGGGGCGGGCATGATCAAAGCCTCCCGGCTTCCGTTCCAGTAAACTCAGGTAATGAATCGGGTTAAAACGGGTCTGTTCCCGTCCCCAGTCCCGCTGGTGCCGGGCGATTAACGTCTCTTCAAACAACAGCCGCACTTCGGTGATGGTGGCCACGATAGTGATCTGACGATGCGCGTATTTTGTGGGAACCGAGTAACTGTTGGTATCAAAGCGGACCAGCGACAGGGAGTCGGCGTGTGCCTGTCCCAGTCGGCAGGCTTCGAACGTCTGCTGTGGCAGGGGCCGCAGGAATTCCCGTTGTTCTTCCGCCAGCAGGCTCTGTTTGGGGGAAGCCTGTCCCCGCAACTGACGCTGCAGATCGTTCCGGCAGCATTGCACTAACTGCTCGTTCAGAGTCTCCAGGGAAGCAACCCGGGGAACGGGGACCAGGAAGTTGCTGCGGGCATAGTCCAGCAACCGCTCGACATGGCCTTTCTCATTCGGTCGTCGTACCAGACAGAAATGATCGTCAAACAGAAAGTGGCTTTTCAGACGCAGGAACTCGGTCGTTACTTTTCGCTCACGGTTCCCTACCAGACTGGCTACTGCGATTTTCGAGTTGTCATAGCTGATCCGCTGCGGTACACCGCCCAGAAATTCAAAGGCCCGCTTGTGTCCTTCCAGAAAGGCTTCCGTACATTCCCGGGGAAAGGCCTGGATAAAAATCGCGTCCGAATAAGGTAACGTCATCACAAACAGGGCGACTTTGGTCAGTGTTCCGTCCAGCCAGACATCGGCAAAGCCGAAGTCCACCTGGGCTTCGCCCGGGGGATGGCGGAGCGGCAGGAAAACCTCGCGGGACTGGGCTTTCCAGTCACGGATGGCTTCCCGGACGATCGTGATTCCACCGGAATACCCGTGTTCGTCCCGCAGACGTTCGAAGATGCGCTTCCCCGTATGGCGCTGTTTGCGATGCACGCTGCGGTCGTTCTGCAGAATCTCATGAATGATCGGCAGAAACGGCTCCAGCTTGGAAGGCCGGGGCTTAGTCAGCCGGTATCCCGGCGGCTCCGAGTAGGTCAGTATTTTTTGCAGCGTGTCCCAGTGAATACCGTACTCGTCACGAGCAGCACGTTGACTGATTTCTCCGGTCAGAACACGCCGACGGATCTCACCCCATAACTCCATATCTGTAATCACCCTTGCCCCCGCTGTTTCCGGATCAGAACTGACTCATATACTGAGAGTCTGACCCAAAACCAACAGGTGGTCATCTGGGCGCTACGTTTTTATACCGATTTGCCACTACCCGACAGGCGCTACGTTTTCTGGCCGCTGTTTACACCTTGAGTTTCTCGTCGAAGTACCAAGGAACACCAGCCATGGAGAGCGTTTGCATTAGCCGGTGAATTGTTCTCGTTGAACATTCCAGTTCTTCCGCGAGTGCCGTGGCATTCCAGCGTCCCTTACCTCCTATTAGATGGAGTACTTGCATGAGTCGAGCCAGTCGCTCACATTGGCGGACTCTTCGATCGGCATCTCTTCTTTCTGTATGTGACTTCTTTTTTGCCATGGTCCTATTTCAACACATGGCGTTGTCAGCATTGGGTCGCTGATCTCCCGGCAGTCTATGATTTTTATGGATATGATAATGTGCCTGTTTTTTCGATCTCTTTGCTACGAGCGTCTGTTTCAGGCTCATCGTCTCAGAGGATATTTTCTCTATGACACATAATGTGTGACCCACAGCTGTCAGACTATGTCGACATACTTTACCTACCCATTGGGGATGGACAGTATTCTCAGAGCTCGCATCAAGGAGCAACAAATGTTAAGACGACGACTTTCCGATGAGATGATTAATTTGCTTGTTCCTTTGATCGCCAATCTTGTTGATGATCGGGAACTCCAGTTGGAAGTTCGTGATAACTACGTTACGGTTTATTATCGTGGTGCGGCCTTACTCCGCGAGATTCGTCTGGTAGATAATCAGTTGACTGGAAAGATTCATTATAAGTATGTGCCGCTACAACGGCCTGAAGGTTCAGATTATCTCAGCATTGCAAGTGGAGAGAATGGATTGAACTTTAATGCAGCTCCCCAACCTATGCCTTTAGGCCAATTTGCCCCTGACATACTCCGTGAGTACAAGAGGATGATGAAATCCGTTTCAGGAAGTCCAGAAGCCAATATAGTGCATGGAATCGTATCTCGTCCGGAGAATCAGATCGTGGATCAGGAGCTAAAGTTCCAAGAGCCAGGTCAGCCAGAGACAGATAAGATTGATGTTTGTCATTATGACACTGGTTTGAATGCACTTGCGTTGGTAGAAGTCAAAGGCTTGCATGACTCACGACTTCGTTCACTGGATGGTGAAATGCCAGAGGTCATTGACCAGCTTCGTCGTTACCGTACTCGAATTGAGACCTCTCATGAATGCATAATAAATAGCTGTGAGTCATCAATCTCCTTGAAACGTCGTCTGGGTCTTGCCAATCGGCTAGTAGAGATTCCAGAACAAAGTCCCTTACCGCTTCTGAGAAAGCCCGTGCTCGTAATCGGTGGTTGTGGTCAAGATGATATTCAATCAATCTTAGAGGAGAACGGAGAGTGGCAAGTGCTCATGGATGGATTAGCCGAGGAAGCATCCGGTGTTATTCTTTGTAAAAATGGCTGTAACCTGAATTTACGAAACGGAGGCTATTCCCGTGTCTTCGACCCTGAAGCCTTCTGACACATCAGCTTAGCCCATTTTCAAGATATTTCGTATTCAACTCCATCCTGAATCTGTACCACATTGTCAAAGTGCTTTTTAAACTGCTCAGGCTCAAAAGTGTGGACAGGAATGATGGTTTTGGGATTCATCTTCTCAATCAGGCAGACGATATCAGCTGACAGCATGTGGCCACTGGTGTGGACTTCGTAGAGATCTCCATTCACAGACTTAAGTTTCTCTCTGACTGTCTCCCACTCCGGTTGCTCCAGATATCCATGCCAGCGTGAGTACAGGCAACGAGCTGCACCAGGGAATTGATCGCCAAAATCATCAAGCATTGAGGCTCGAAAGACCATCAGGAATTGATCCGGCTGATTGCAGATTTCTGTCATGGTGATTTCAGAATCTAGGAATCGTTCGATTTGTTTAGCCTTTCCACTTCGGGGATTAGATTCTCTGAGTGCTTGGGGGACATAGACACGAACGAGCCCATCAGGTTCTGGCTGAGGAAGTGGGAGCTCGTTTTGAAGCAGATGCATTATGAAAGCCGTATAGACATCAGCAACGAACGTACGTCCTGTCTTCTTGGCGGCCCTGATAAAACTCACGAGTCGGCTTTCGTGTTGAGGGGAGAGTGAAGCCAGAACAAGGCTCTCACAATCTTTGACAAGCTTCGTGATTTCCGCTTCGAGCTCATATTCATCATCAAGATTACCATCCGGGAATCCAAAATGGGTTCCCTCCATCAGCATGGCATCAATTGTTTTCTCCTGGAACACTTCAATGAATCGTCGGATCATACCAGGCTTACGCCCATGAAATCTGAGATCGCCTGTGTATAAAACAGACTTTCCGTCAGCCTCGATCAGATAAGCTAGACAACCATAGATAGAATGATCGACTGAATATCCAGTGATGGTAAAGTCTCCAATCCTAACCGGTTTTTCCGGTTCGATCTCTCGAAACCGTTCTTTCGGGAGTTCAACCTGTCTCGCAAACAAACTTCCAGCCAGCATCATCTTGCTGGTGCCACGACTGGCATAAACAGGAATGGACTCTTGGGAGCGATTGAGTAAACCGGTGTGATCCAGGTGAGCGTGCGATAGAAAAATGGCATTAGGGGGAGGGCCATCTCCGAATAGTCCTGGCACATTGGGGATAATACCACTTTTCTGGAGTTCTTCGGTTGAGTGTCGCCAAAAACTGGAAGTATCAAGAACGTTTCGGTCTTCGTCAAACAGAGGCATTCCTATATCAAGAATGACCCGTGAATCTGATGAGCAGACTTCGATGCAAGTGCCACCCACTTCCTTCGTCCCACGATGTACAGTGATCTTCAATCTGTTACCCCAGGTTTATCTTTTTGACAATGATCTGGCCATCATTGTTTTGTTCTAAAATCAGGCAGGGATCATCTGAATTCGAGTCCAGGAATTCAAGTTTCACTAAATGTTCTTCATCATCACAAGTCAGTCGAGCAACAACATCATATTCTCGCTCAGGTCCCCATTCACGGAACTCCCCCATGTGAACTCGGTATCCTTCATGAGTTCCTGCAAGGCGTATATTCCGGAACATTGTTTTGCTTTCATGAAGGAACCAAAGTCCCTCCCAGCCCTTCACACGAAGAAACTCAATTTGTTCAAGTGGATCTTCGTTCCAAACCTCTGAATCGGATTCAACGTTCTGGGAATTGGAATCCTTGGAGGGTATAAAATCCAACGGATCATGTTGTGGGATCCCAGTTTCCATTTGAATATTGAGAGCAATACGGGTTCGACTTTCAGCTTTCATCATCTTTGGTTCTGATTCTTTCCACTTCTCTCCTAATTCAGCTCGTTGCTCGAACCATTCATAATCATCTTTGAGCAGTTTTCCATCTCGGAGTGGATACCACCAGTCTGCCTGCCTGGCAGTGAACAATGCTGCTTTAATAGTGGATCCGAAAAAAGCTTTAGACTGATTGATCTCAACCCAGATACCCAGCTCCGCTGAACTTGGATTTTCATAAACTGCACCAAGGAATTTCTGGTCTTCTGGGAGTAATGTCTCACAGATGGTCCCAATGATTTTCTGTCTTTCTTCTTCAGTCATCTCGTTCTTCTCAGGAAAATGGAGCTTATGAAAAGCCAAGGCACGCTCTTGACCGTTCATTCCATTCGATGAAAAAGCCGATTCTGGTTTCCCTCAACTCGATGTGACCATTCTGAGACTGCTTGATAGTGTGGCCATTCCCTGGTGCCTTTCGCGACGAGCAGGTAGTCGGGATGCTTTGTCTGCTCGGCAACTCGATATAGGGGAGCGTCTCTACCACCAAAGCGAGCATTGTTTCCACCAAACCCATGGTCCTGGAGAATCAATCCGAATGGATTGATCTTTGACGTCTTCCACAGATTCCCACAGGCCCAAACAGCTTCAGCCTGGATATGTAAAAAGGCCAGGTAGTCAAACCCATGATTGCTCGATTTCCCCGGCTCCCTTCGCAGAACCGTCCAGAGTACAGACTTCAGATTTGGGTTCTGGCCATTACTGGGGTGAGTCATATCCAGGTTCAGAATCTCTTGAAATTCGACAGGGGGAATTTCTTCATGGTAGGTGGGTGAGTAACCATCGCAACGATGTGAATTGTCTGATGACAATTCCTGAATTACTTGTTTTGCTGATGTCTTCAGGTCAACATGCACAAAACAATAAGCACTCTTTGTGGAGTTGAATATTGCGATGGCTCTGCCATCAGTGCCAGATCCAGGATAGTAAACCACCCTTGATGAAAAGAACTTTTCGATTGTGTCTTTATTAAAATCTGGAGTGAGATGAATCCAGTCAGCTTGGTTAACGCGACAACCTCGTAAGAAACCAATAACTGATGTTTTGTCCCGGGTTTCACACATGAGGACTGAACTTTCACTAGAATAATATTGATGACCAACAGAGTAATAGTGCTCACCAACTTGATCTAGAATTCAGCTCCAATGATCCGGTAACCCTTGTCGTTATGCATCACGCCACGCTCAATATTTTTTGTGATGGGTTTTCCGTTACGACTATCCACTCCCGTTACTCGCATACGAACCGAAAACATTCTGTCTACTTTTACTCCAGACTTCGAATACATTTGATTCGAAGAGGTTATTTCAATGGAATTGAAACTTCCAAAGTCTACTCCTGCGATGCTTAACAATCCATTTTTCACGGATTCATCCCCACCCATAAGTCGGTCAACATATTTCTGCACGTGAGCCCTGGCTCCTTCTGGACTGGGAGATTCAGCTCCAGAAGCTTTCGCTTCACCGACAGCTTCATTCCCGACGTTTCCTTCTTTTGAGCATCCAGTAAACAACAGAAGTGAGATCATAAGTAATGTTATAAAGATGTGATTCATGTAAGTTTCTCCATGGTAAGACAGTTTGATACGCATCCAGGTATCCGACAGTCGGATACTAATAATGCCAATGTGCAGTAACCTAAGTACACTAAGCCGAGATTTCCCATATGGATCAGCCTGAAACCACTCCAGGCATGGACTTTCTTTGATTGTAACCACTGCGGTCCCCCGTGTCTAAAACAAAGTGATTTTTCGCCACTTTTGTTGTGCCTCTGTTGTTGAGATCCGGAAATTGCTGCCCGAGCGAATCATTTTTCAGTAGTCAACACGGTTTCTGCGCAGACTTTCTCTGTGAGGAACCCCGTTTTTCGCTATTTGATATACTTCCGCTTCACGTCATGCGTGACCGGCGGCGGAATTGCCAGTCGTGCAATCCGATCAAGAATTGCGGCGAACAATCTCCGTGGCACAGCCACTTCGGCCAGTTGAAAGAATACGTACTTGGCATGCCGGGTTACCTTGGCCCCAACCTTGACCAGCTTCTCCCGCAGCGTCGTCAGCGACCAGTTCTGTATAGGCTTGGGCAAGGCCAGCCGCCGCAGGAAATTGCCGAGGTTATAAGCTAAGGCGAACAGTTGCAACCGAGCTTGGTTGTCTTTGAACGTCCGGCAGGAGAGCTTCGTCCATCTGACGGCGTTCTTGCCTTCCTTGATCCACTGCTCGGCGGTGCCCCGACCGTTGTAGAACTTCACGACGTTCTTCGAGTGCTGGTTCAAGTTGGTCACGATGAATCCAACACGCGGGAACAGTTCGCCTGCGTGCCACTCAACTTTGGCCACCACGCGACGCGATCGCTGCCATGATTTTGCTTGATATTGGAAGCTGTGATAACAGACCTTGGGCTTGTGGGAAGGCCGTCCGACCGGACGGGTGAGCAAATGCGAGATTTCCCGCTCCAATACGGCGTTGGCTTTGAGGCGAATGGCGTAACGATAGTCTGCTTTCTCCAGCACACGATACAGCGCTGGAATGGCGAACGCCGCATCGCCGCGGAAGAACTTCGGAATGTCCAAATGCCGATACCGTTCGATCACCGGCAGTAGCACCTTCCGCCAGTATTTCGCGCTGGCCTTGTTGCCACGCCGCAGCATCGCGTACTCCAGATCACCATGCTGGTTGAACAGAAACAGCGGATGGTAACAGAGGCATGCAAAGTGGCCGTTGTAGGCCGCGCCCTGTTGCCGGCCGTAGGTCTCACTGACCGAGCTGTCCAGATCCAGGATGAGTTCTTTGAGCGGTCGCCGCCGGTGGAGGTTGTTGATCCAGCGTCCGGAGAGCTTCATCAGTGCCGTGAGATTGCGCTGCGTGCTGAGTATCTGCGTCTCGAAACGGCCCACCTCGCTGCTTGACGCCGCTTGTTTATCCGGCTGACTCGCCCTTCCGCCAACCACGTGGCGTAGCACCGGGTCCACACACAAGCGCTCAGCGTCATTGACATCTTCGTAGCCTGCCAGTCGGCTGTAGATCGACTGACGCAACAGCGGCACGAGTTGGTGCTGCTTGTTGCGGCCCGGGCGTGAATCGCTCAGCACATCTCCGCCCATTTCCGTCAGACCGAGCGCTGCATCCAGTTCCCGATAGGCCAGTAGTCCCGCATCGGTGGTGACCTGACTGCCGCAGAACTTCAGCTTCAATCGGCTGTCAAAACTGACCCGTAAATCCTGGTTTTGGCTGTCACCCATCAAGTTCCCCTGTCAGCATGGCATGAATTGGCAGAATAACCTTGTTTTGTAGGGGTGTGGCGCAAATTACGTGCCAAAGTGTAGGAAGTCATCTGGGAAATGCGGGCTAAGGGGTTGACAAAGGTGGGTCATTCAGAATCAGATTCTGAATGAATTTGGATTGCTTTTTCGAGAGTCTGAACTAGTAGGACTCTGAGTTCATTAGGAGCATCCACTCTCACTTTTCCTGACCAGGACAAAATCCAGTTCAAAATTTCATCAAGGCCATCAACGGTAAAACTGAGCGTCGCAGAACCATCACGATTCTGTTTCACCTCTTGAGTGTGATGCCAGACTGTTTCCGTAACGACCCTGGCAGCCTGTGGCTCAAATCTGAGCCGGATGTCGTATGAAGTATCGCCACGATAGACAGACCAAGCGTTTCCGAAATGCTCACGGAGATCAAATTGATCGGGAATCAACGCCGCTTGCTCCAGTTGTCGAGCTGTTTTGAAGCGGGCAACCCTGAAGGTTTTGGCCCTCGTTTCTCCTTCAATATGCCCTATCACATACCAGGCTTGCTTGATCAAGCAGAGGCGATAGGGGTGAATCGTCAGACGTAAAGTCTTGTCCTCGTAAGGTGAATCATACCTTCCGGTGACTTTATTCCCTTCCAGCAAAGCTGACTGCAGTGTTCGAATAATTCCATGATGTTGGCTGTGGTCTACGAGTTTGAGATCAAACACTTCAATGATTCGAGCGGCATCAGCAATGATCTGCTGTATTTCGTCATTTGATGTTGCTGCCAACTTTCGAGTAGTTGGACTGGCTCCGGGGCCTATATCAAGTCCCGAAGCATTTGTGAGGGCTGTGGCGATCACTTGGCCGATGGTTTCATCATGGGTCAGCATTAAGGTGGGAAAGCGGAAGTCTGAGCGAACCCGGTAACTTTTATCAGAAGCATCTATGTACCAGGGAACTCCAGCAAATTCCAAAACTTCGAGATCTCGTTGAATCGTTCGTGTGGAGCATCCCAGTTCGGTAGACATGGCTTTCAAGTTCCATCGGCCTCTCGATTGAATTAGATTGAGCACTCCTAATACACGAGCGATTCGTTCATTTTGTCGAACTCTGCGATCGCGATCTGGTCGACGAGGCACACTTGAATCTGGCGGCAATGATTTCTGAGACTTGTTTTTCACTGTTTTGTGCTTCTCATGAGTTGTAACTGAAACTGGTCTTCCGATGGTATTATGGAGAGCTGACAAGGGTGGGTCTCTCTAGGAGTCAGAATGAGCAGATTCGTGTATCCATGAGTGGGCGAGATCCACAACCTTTGCGAGTGTGAGTAGGTCATCGCGTCCAAAACTGGTTGTACGCTTCCAGTCGTCACCTTCTTTAACCCGCATTTCCCAGATGACTTCCTACACTTTGGCACGTAATTTGCGCCACACCCCTACAAAACAAGGTTATTCTG